>JADFPB010000016.1 GCA_022562515.1 Chloroflexota bacterium
ATGTGTGCGTGGTCAAGGACGATCGCAGCTTGGATCATGGATCATGGAGGATCGTCGTGAAAAACCCAACAAGCGATACGTCATTTGATTGTAGTTGGAGGAGCGAGCGCGATTGGAACGGATGGTGTCGGTCGGCAAGCGGGCGGCGGCCAAGTTGACGCACGCGCGGGTGCTGCTGCTGCGGATCAATCGGCGGCCGGCCCGACGTGGACGGACGCTCGGATTGCCGAGGGGCTGGGAGTGACGACGCGGACGGTGGAGAACATCCGTCGGCGGTTCGTGGAGCAAGGTTTGCAAGCGGCGTTGGAGCGCAAAAAGCAGTGTCGGCCGTCGCGAGAACGGCTGCTCGACGGCGCGAAAGAGGCCAAGCTGACGGCCATCTGCTGCTCGAAGGCGCCGAACGACCGTCGGCGCTGGACGTTGCGGCTTCTGGCCGACCGCTTGGTGGAACTGAACATCGTGGACTCGATTTCCTATGAGACGGTGCGGCGAACGCTTAAAAAAACGAGTCGAAGCCCTGGCGTAAGCAGATGTGGTGCATTCCGCCGGAGCAGAACGCCGAGTTCGTGTGCGCGATGGAGAACGTGCCGGAAGTGTATCACCGGCGGTACGATCCCAAGCGGCCGATGGTCTGCATGGACGAGACCAGCAAGCAACTCGTGAAGGAAACGCGCGTGCCCCAGCCGCCGGGGCCGGGCCGGCCGCAGCGTTTCGATTACGAATACGAGCGAAACGGCACGGCGAATCTGTTCATGTTTTGCGAGCCGTTGGCGGGTCGTCGCCGAGTCGCGGTGACGGACCGCCGAACGCGGTGCGACTGGGCCGAGCAGATACGCGTGCTGCTGGACGTGCAATACCCGCGGGCCGAGCGGGTGACGCTGGTGATGGGCAACCTGAATACTCACTCGCTCGCTTCGCTCTACGAAGCGTTCGACCCGGCCGAAGCCCGGCGGTTGATCGATCGGCTGGAGCTGGTGTACACGCCCAAGCATGGCAGCTGGTTGAACATGGCGGAGATCGAACTGAGCGTCCTGTCGCGCCAGTGCATGGGCGGTCGCGTGCCAGACCAGGCGGCGCTGGCGGCGTCCGTCGAACGATGGCAAAAGGACCGGAATGCAAACCGAGCGACGATCGACTGGCAATTCACGACGGCCGATGCCCGAATCAAGCTGTACCGGCTGTACCCGCAAACTCAAGCGTGACGGAGCACTAGCGCCGGTTGCACCGGTTACGGTGTGCCGCAGGGATCGCCGCCGCCGCGGCAGTCTTCGTCCGGAGTCGGGTCCGCCCCTTTCTCGAAACCGTTCAGCGGCTCGCTTCCGTCAAAGACGAATCCGCCGGCATCGATGGCCGTCACGTCGGTTGTGTAGCAGCCGTCGGCGGCGTTGCGAGCGACGAAAGTCACTTCGCCTGACTGATTGGTGTCGGCGGCGGCCGTGCCGACTCCGCCGCTGGGGAACGTGACGCTCACGGAAACGCGCGCGGCCGCTGCCGCCGCCGCGATTCCATCCGCCGTGGGATAGGTGAATGCGACCGCCAGCAGCCGGTAGAGGCCCTGCCGGTAACGGGCGGCATCCGACATCGGATGCCGCGCGACGCCCGCAGCAGCAGTCTCTGCACTCATGGCGTCACCGGCCGCTCAGGCTTCCTGCTCGGCTCTGTCCGGGAAAACCTCGTAAACCACCACGGAAGCCACCGCAAGGCTGATTCCCACCACGAACAGAGTCGCGGCGTACGGCACACGCGGATTGCTGAAGCTTTCGTCGACCGGGGTCCCGATCGGTGCCGCCAGGACGAAGTAGCTCACCAGCGCCAGCGCAACTCCGGCTATCAGTGTCAGAGCGAACAAGCCAAGACGCATCTAGCTTCCTCCTTTGTTACCCACCGACTCATCTCCGGCGTGCGATAACCCGAATATCGGGAACAGCCTCATGAACACCATGAAGAAGATGACTCCCAGCGCCACCAGGCCGATCACGACCAGGTACTCAACCCACGTCGGGCTGTAAGAGCCCTCCGGGTAGGGCAGAAGCCGCCCGACGGTAAGGCCGGGCACCACGATCAGATAGCGCTTGAAAAACGCGGCCACGTTCAGCAACACGGCGGCAACGATGATGTATCTGATCCGGTAGCGCCCCGTAATGGCCTGCGCCGCCGCAATTAGCGCCGTGATCAGGAACAGGGCGTTCGATGACCAGAACAGCCACGCGTACTCGCCCTTGATGATGGCGTCGGTTATCCGCTCCTGATGCGCGGTTCCTGAGTAGCCGGATGTCACCAACTCCACCACCAGGAAGTAGACGTAGATAATGGTCATCACCAGCATCAGGTTGTTGAGCCACCGGAACATCCGCATGCTCAGAAGTTCCGTCTCGCCCATCGAGGCCCGGAGCATGCCGGCTACCAGTATCGCCGCGGCGACTCCGGTTGCCCCGGCAAGAACCACAAAACCGGGCGCCTGCAGCGCACCGAACCATCCCGGGCGCCCCTGCTGGATCCCAAACACCAATCCAGACGTTGATGCGGCCACCACGCCCACGACTATGAGGATCAATGCCAGCGCGATACCGGTTCGATACCTTCGCATCCGTTCAGCCGCAGTGTCTCTGTAACCCGTGGCGGTCAAGCGGAACCAACCCTGGAGCGCGCCTGGCCGCTTCGCCAGCTCGGCCGCGTCATGCCGCCCCTCCAGGTAGAGGTAAACGAGCATCGAGGCGAACGCCGCAACGAGGCCAATCGTGAACGTGCCGAAGAAAGGCGACATCGGCCGCGCATACCGCATGATGTTGAACATCGCCCGCAGCGGCTGCCCAACGTCGGCCATTATGCTCCAACCGCCGATGAAAAGCGTCGCAAGCCCTGCGACAGCGAGAGGCCTTGTCAGCGGCTCCATGTGGCGCAGCCTGAACAGCTTGATCGAGCCAAGGAGAATCATCGCCCCGAAGCCGATGCCGACCGCCCAGAGCCCAAAGACTATGTAGAGCCCCCAGGGAGCGCCCCCGCCCGTGCCGACATCCCGCAGTCCGGTGACGATCTCTCCCTCGATTATCTGGCGCGAATAGGCATACGCGCCCGCCGCCACCAGCAACAGCAACACTCCGATGGCCGATAGCCACAGGCGACTGAAATCCCTCAGGACGAGCGGCGCCGATTCTTTGCGGATTAACGTTGCCATTCGAATCTCCTACCTGTGGCTCGTCTGACTTGTCCGGGGCCGCTCGATCTCGCGGACGTCTTCGCTCGGCGGCGTTCCCAGATAGTACACACGAGGCTTCGTATTCCACTCCTCAAGGAGCCGGAACGAACGGTGGCCCTTCAGCCGCCGCGATGGCTCACTCGATGGGTCATCGAGGTCGCCGAATGTGAGCGCGCCCACCGGGCAGACCTCCACACACGCAGGATCCAGCCCCTTCTCGAGTCGCTGCACACAGAACGTGCACTTCTCAATGACGCCCTTGATGTGGTTGGAACCGGCAATCTTCCGGTTGTCAAACTTGCTCAGCCGTTCAAGGTCCGGGTTGGCGTAGGCGGGAACCTCGCCCCCCGTGATCGCCTCAACGTCGGCGTCGTGCCAGTTCAGATACTGCCGCTTTGCCGGCTTCTCGTAGTTGAAGTAGTTCACACCGTACGGGCAGGCAACCTCGCAGTAGCGGCAGCCGATGCAGCGCTCCCAGTCCGTCGCCACCAGCCCGTCCTCCCGCTTGAAGCGGGCGCCGACCGGGCAAACCTTCACGCATGGCGCGTTGTCGCAGTGCTGGCACGGTCGCGGCAAAAAGGTCAGCTTCGTGTCCGGGAAGCTCCCCTCCTCCAGGCGGAAGACGTACATCCAGAACGTCGATTCAGGCGTGTTGTTCTCTACCTTGCAGGCCACCATGCAACCACGGCAGCCAACGCAACGGTCCAGATCAATAACCATCCCGTATCGGGCCATCTCGTTTCCCCTTTTGGCCCCCTCAGGCCTTACTGACCCGGACCATCACGTGATAGGACTGGTCCGCGGTATTTGAGGTGTAACCCTCACCGGTGAAGAAGAGCGCGTTCGGGCTTGGCCCCTGGCCCTCCGTCCAGGGATGGCGCGCTATCTCGCCGTAGTGGTGCGGGAGCGCAACCGTGTCCGGCCTTATCGTCTCCGTGAAATGGACCGGTACCCTGATCCTGCGTGTCTGGCCTGTGATCGCGTTTTGCGACTCCACCCAGACCTCATCGCCGTCGCGGAGATCGCGCCTCCTCGCAGCGGCCGGATTGATATCCAGACGCTGCCTCGGCGCCAGTTCCGCCAACAGTGGAATCATGCTCGTCCGAGACTGCTTGAACTCAATCATCTTGTAGCTGATCAGGCTCAGGTCGTAGTCCGCGGGCGAGCCCATGAAAGTCGGCGTATGCCACACAGGAAGGGGCGTGTAGTCCCGGTAGTAAGTCTCCGGCGCCCCCATCGCCTTCATCTGCTCCCGGTAACTGAGTAGAGACTCGCCATATAAACGATGAATCACGCCCCCGAACGGCGGGTCGGTCGCGTACCCGTAGCGCTTCGTCGGCGACACCGCGCCCTTGAGCCAGACTGCACGCTTTGGGTCCTCGAAGAACTCAATGCCTCCGTCCAGACCCTCCTGCTTTGACCAGCGGTCGAATATGTCCCGCACAGTCGGCTTCCGGTCCAGGGGAAGCGCGTGCTCCTCATCCAGCTTCAGTTCCTTGTTGACCACGTCCAGATAGCCGTCTTCGCCAAAGAGATCGCCGGTGCGCTCGCAGAGATCCATGTAGATGTCGATCTCGCCGCGCGACTCGAACATCGGCTCCATCGGCGGAACCCGAAGCGTCACGGCGTCCACGTACTGGTCTGTTGCGCTGAGGATGCCCTCGTATTTCTCAATGGTCGCCGCGGGTAATACCAGGTCGGCGAACAGATCGGCCGTCCGTGACAGCCACGGGTCGATGACCGCCACGTAGCGGTACTTGTGGTAAGCCGCCTCCAGGTCGGGCTGCGAGAGAAAAGGCGCCATCGGATTCGCGTGATGGATAATCACCACCTCAGGCACCTTCGCAGCGTCCACGCCAAAATCCCCGGGGCTGTTCATCACCTGCGCGACGACCGATGGATTGAGCGAGTTGATCGGGTAGTACTTGCTCTTGTTCAGGGCAATGTCCGGGTCGTCCGTAATCTCAATCCCATCCAACGCCGCGTAGTTCTTGTGGATCTTCCATGTCCAGTCCACCGCAGAGCCGCCGGCGGCCCCCATGGCGCCAATCAACATCAGCAACAGGCACTGCGCCCGGACTTGCTGGAACCCGTTCTCAGCCTGGGAGACGTGGTAGGTCATGATGCTGACCGGCCTGTACGGCACCTCAACACCGTCCAGCATGAGCGTGCTGCCGATCATGGCGTTTTCGCCGATCTCCCTGGCAACGGCTTCGATCGTGTCCGCCGGAATGCCGGTAATGCCCGCCGCCCAAGCGGCGCTGTAGGCAGACACCTGTCGCTTCATCACCTGGAACGCAGTGCGGACCGTCTGGCCGTCAACCGCGTACACGCCGTCCAGAACCGGCGCCACACCGTCCGTGCCTGCGGGTACAGGCTGGTCTGCATTGCTGTCCCACACCGCCGGCTCATCGCCTACCCGGAAAAACTTTCCGTCGCTGTCCCGCACCAGATACGGCGCGTTTGAATAAGTTGTCAGGTACTCCTCGTCCACCGTTCCCTGCTCAATCAGCAGATTGATGAGCGCCAATACAAGCGCCAGGTCCGTGCTCGGTTTGATCGCCAGCCACCGGTCAGCATAAGTGCCCGAAGCGCGCAGACGAGGGTCGATGGAAATGACCTTCACACCACGGTCAACCGCGTCCATCAGTTGCTGGTTCCAGGTCAGCCAGCAGGTCTTGTTCCCGCCACCGCCGGTGATGTTCCAGCCCCAGGCAAGAACGTATCGGGTGTGCTTGAAATCCGGGTGCAGTACGCCATGGGGTCCCAGGGTGTACTCGGCCGCACGATACCCGGCGTCCGAGCAATAGGCCCCGTGGCCGATCTTGTAAGCGCCGATCGCCTTGACGAACGCGTCGTCATAAAAATCCTTGGCCTTGGAACGGCCCTTCTGCCAGACGACGAGATGTGGATCCTTATCGCGACTCGTCTTGATCTCAGCGGCTAGCCGCTCGAGGGCGTCGTCCCAGGAGATCGGCTCAAATATCCCCGGTTCCCCCTTCGCGTTCGTCCTGAGCAGGGGTGTCTTCACGCGATTCGGATCGTAAAACGCAGCGATCTGGCCCACGCCCTTGGGACACAACGCGCCACGGTTTCGAGGGTGGATCGGATTTCCGCGGAGAGACACGACGCGCCCGTTGATCTTGCGCGCCAGGATCCCGCAATCCTGCTTGCCAATCCAGCAGGTCGTCGGCACCCATTCTTCGGCCGGCACGGTCTGGAGGGCAGAGCCATCCAAACCAACGGCCTGAAGAGTGTCAAGCTGCCCGAAAAGATACCTGCCGGCGGCAACCGTGACGCCGGCTGCCGCGCTTCCCTTAAGGAAAGTCCTGCGGGTCATCCTCATGCTGACGCAACCCCCTTGGTGGTCGAATCCGACGCTCCCGGGCTCTTGCCGGGAAGAGGTCTGCGCATCTCCAGGAACTGCAGGGGCGGGGGCCACGACCCATTGCATTCCGATCCAGAACAACCGGCGCAGATCACGTTCGGACACCTGTGAAACTTTTCACAATATGGTGCCACTTGTTCCACAATTACTGCATGAGGATTCCATGTGAAACCCGGATGCTAAATATCCCAGGGTGCTCTCCCGCACGCCGCGATCTCTTGAGGCGCGACCAGGCGCCGCCTGGGGGGAGGCGGCGCCTGGTGAGGTCGGCTACTCGGTGCTTACCGTTCGTCTTTAGGTAAAGCTGTCCGCAAGGCCGCCTTCTGTCAGCCAGTAGAAGACGATGTATGCGCCTGCGAGTAGGAGTAGCACGGAAGAGATGGCGCTCGTGTGCGGCAGGACCTTCTTGAGGGCAGAGGAAACCTGGTTCTGCGCCAGTGCAAGACTCAGGGTCAGCACTGTTATTACGAATGCCATCCCGAGGGCGTAAACAATGAACTGTCCGGCGGCGTCAACGAATGTGCCGGTGGCCAGCGATGCGCTGATCAGGGCAATGAAGATCGGCAGGGTGCAGCTTAGCGACGCCGTTGCGTAGCTGAGCCCGAAGAGGAAGTAGCCCTTCATCGTCGAGTCCCTTGGGTCGCCGATCTTGGCCGCCGTCTGAGTGGCGAAAGCGGTGTAAAGCTTCCCACCGCTCATGATGTATGCGGCTGCCATCACGAGGAAGAATCCGACTATCAGGCCGAGCCATTCGAATATCTCAACCACTGACTGCGCCCCGGCGGAGATGATGACACCTGCGGTACCGAACAGAACCAGGAAGCCCAGGCTCATGGCAGCGCTCACGGATATGCCTTTCAGCAACCGCTTGTGGACCGGAGGCCGCTCATCCGCCTGACCCGTTCCCACGTAGAGGCCCAGATAGGCCGGGAGCATCATGAAGCCGCAGGGGTTCACCGTGGAAACCATGCCCGCGGCAAATGCGAAGCCAAATGGGAGGATGTTTCCCAGGCTTCCTAGCCGGTTGGATGAGTTGGAAGAGGCGTCAAGGACGCCGCCGACGACCGAATTCCCGCCGGTGCCCACTGCGAATCCGGCGACTACTGCGCCAATCAGTACGGCGATCGAGAGGAGGTATGGCAGGAGCTTCCGAAGATTAATCTGTCGTCCTGCAAATTCTGTGGTTGTGCTTACCATCGTTCTGTCCCCCTGGACTTAGACCTCGCACCCCCTGATGAGAGGGCGCCGGGCATCTGGCTCCGTGCCACCGGTCCGTTTTATGGTCTCTTGCCAATTACGATGCCGCTCGATCCTCACGAAATGTTCAGAAAATCTTCACATTTCACCTTTGAGCCGGACGCTAAAGTCCATAAAGAACCCCCTTCGATCGCTTGACTCCGTCAGAGGGGATTTACGGCGGGAGTAGAATCGTCCCGCTACACACCCGTACCCGGTGGTTCATAGACGCCGGGCCACCGGATAGCTTGACAGGGCCCCTGGACAGGATCACGGAGACGCTATGCCTGGCAAATTCGATGTCGCCATCATCGGTGGCGGCGTGGTTGGCTGCGCCATCGCTCGCGAGCTCAGCCGTTACCAGCTCCGGGTCGCCGTCCTCGAAAGAGCCGCAGACGTGGCCCGCGGAACCAGCGGTAAAAACAGCGGCGTAGTCCATACCGGCATCAACGTCCCAACAGGCTCAGCCAAGGCCCGGTACAACGTCGCCGGCGCCCGCGTGTTCGAGCAGTACTGCGCCGATCTGGACGTTCCCTTCGTGCGCTGCGGCAAAGTGATCGTCGCCCTCACAGAGGCAGAAGTTCCCGACCTCGATTCCCTCATGGCCCGCGGCGTCGCCAACGGCGTGGCGGACCTCGAGATCATCGACAGCGCAACCCTCAAGAAGATGGAGCCGAACATTGAGGGCGCCGGCGCCCTCAATGTTCCAACCGCAGCCATCGCCTGTCCGTACACCCTCAACATCGCGCTCGCCGAGTCCGCCGCCGCGGCCGGCATAGAGTTCATGCTCAACACCCCGGTCCTGGACATCAACGGCCAACAGGGCGCGTTCGAACTCGAGACCCCCGGCGGAACCGTCAGCGCCGCTCTCATCATCAACTCGGCAGGGCTCTTCGCAGACAAGGTCGCCAGAATGGCAGGCGTCACCCGCTGGCGAATCTGGCCATGCCGCGGCGAATACCTGATTCTCGATAAGAGCAAAGGCGGCCTGATCAACAGCATGGTCTACCCCTTGCCGCCAAAGGGCGGCGCCGGGCTCGGTATTCACATCACGCCAACCACCGACGGAAACATCCTCCTCGGACCGTCCGCCGACTACACCAACGACGGAGATGACGTCAGGACCACAGCGAAGATAAGGCGCCAACTCCTCGCTGAGGCGTCCGAATTGCTCCCCGGCCTGACGCCGCGCGACGTCATAACCGCATACTCCGGCGTGAGGCCAAAGCTGAACCCATCCCGCATCGGCGGATTCGGCGACTTCGTAGTTGAGGAAGTCCCGGAGGCGCCGGGAATAATGCACCTCGTCGGCATCGAGTCGCCCGGCCTCACCGCGGCCCCCGCCATCGCTGACGACGTTACCGGCTGGGTGCGCGAACGTATCCCCGCCAAACGAAACCCCGGCTTCAAGAAAAAGTGGTCCTCGGTTCGGCGCACCCGTGAAGAAGAGCTGGCAGTGATCGGCGGCCTGATCGAGGATGACCCTGCATACGGAGAGATCGTGTGCCGGTGCGAAATGGTTACCCGCAGGGAAATAATCGACGCCATCAACAACGAGTTGGACGCCACCTCGCTCAACGCCATCAAATACCGCTCGCGGGCAACAATGGGCCGCTGCCAGGGCGGCTTCTGCGGACCTCGCATAGTCGATCTGCTCATCGAACACGGCGAAGAACCCGAGTCCATCACCCTCAACGGTGGAGACTCCTGGCTATTCATGGGAACCACCGAGGACCTCCGTGCAGAGCGGAAGGCCCGGCGGGCCAAAGCTCAAAAGGCCAGAACCCAGCACGCAGGAGTCAAGTAGTGGCAAGTCCGGAAGTAGCAGACGTTGCGGTCATCGGCGGCGGGCCGGCCGGCCTCGCTGCCGCGGCCGAGGCCAAAGCCGCAGGCGCCGGCCGCGTGATCATGATCGAGCGCGATGAACGCGTCGGCGGCATCCTGAACCAGCAGGTCCACGATGGCTTCGGCACCAAAGTATTCAAAGAGGCCCTCACCGGCCCCGAATACTCCGCCATCTACGAGGACCGCGTGAATGATCGCGATGTCGAGACCTGGCTCAAAACCACCGTCACCCAACTCACGAAAGACCGCGTCCTCACTGTCCGCTCCCAGAAAGGGATTCAAACAATTGAAGCCGGTTCCGTTGTTCTGGCGATGGGCTGCCGGGAACGCACCCGCGGCGCCATCGGCACGCCGGGCACCCGCCCGGCAGGTGTCTTCACGGCCGGCGCCGTCCAGTACTACATGAACGTGAGCAACCTGGCCGTGGGCCGGAAAGTCGTCATCCTCGGCTCCGGCGACATCGGCCTCATCATGGCACGCCGCCTGACCCTGGAAGGCGCCGAGGTGGTCTGCGTAGCGGAGATCCTTCCCCAGCCCTCAGGCATCGCAGCCAACCTCGTCCGCTGCCTTGAAGACTTCGGCATACCCCTCTACCTCTCCACCACGGTGGTAGAAATTCACGGCAAGGAACGAGTCACCGGCATCACACTCGCAGAAGTAGGCCCCAAAATGGGCGAGAAGAAAGGCACCCGCCGGTATATCGAGTGCGACACGCTTCTGCTCTCCGTCGGCCTGATCCCGGAGACAGAACTGGCCGTAGACCTCAGCCTCTCGACGAACCCCATAACCAACGGCGCTATAGTCGACGACTCGTTCCGCACATCCGTCCCCGGCATCTTCTCCTGCGGAAACGTGCTCCAGGTACACGATGTCGTCGACTACGCCACCCTGGAAGCGGAGAAGACAGGCGCCGCTGCCGCAACCTGGGCAATGACCGGGGTACTGCCGGAGCCAACCATAAACATCACGGCCGGCGCTGGCCTGCGTTATGCGCTTCCCGCAAAGATCAGCGGCGAGGCCGCCGTCGATTTCACCATGCGCCCCTGGAAAGAGGAGCACGGTAAGGCGGTCGTGTTCCGCAGCGGAGGCGAGGTGCTGCGACGGTTAAAAATGCCCCACATGGAGCCCGCCGGAATGATTCGGGTCAGAGTAGGCCAGGGCCGCTTCGGCCACGTAGTAGATAACGAGATAACCGTATCCGTGGAGGTCGCCGAGTGAATTCCACCATCATCTGCATCGTCTGCCCGGTAAGCTGTCCCGTAGACGTGGAATGGACGCGAGAGGGCGGTGTGAGCGGCATCAAGAACCACCTCTGCAGGCTGGCCCTCGATTACGTTGAATCAGAGCTCTTCGACCCCCGCCGCCTGCTGACCACCTCCATGCCGGTCGATGGCGGGGACTGGCCGCTGGTCAGCGTTAAAACCGACCCGCCCATCCCAAAACACATGATGCTGGAGGCAATGGACGAGATCATCGGCAAGCGCGTCAAGGCCCCCATCAAGGTTGGGGACGTTCTCATGAAGGACCTGCTCAGCACCGGCTCAAACGTGATCGCAACCCGAAACGTCAAGATCGCCTAGGAGCAATCCGCCACACACATAACCCCACCCGAGACAGCAACGGACGCCACGCCGTCAAAAACGGCTCGAATCCTGCAAGCACATATGGCCGCACAGGGCTACATACAGGAGAACCGGCATGGCACTGTCAAAACTACTCGTCCCGCTGGACGGCTCCAGCCTCGCGGAAAAAGCCCTGCCCGCCGCCGCCGCCCTTGCACAGCGCTCGGATGCCACGATATGCCTTGCAACCATAATCGGCCTCACGGACGCCGATCGCAGGCGGGCAAAATCTGAAAAATACCTCGCAACTGCTGCGCAGTCGCTGCAGCGGCCGGACGGCAAAACATGCTTCCACATCGGCTCCGGACCCGTGGCGCAGGGCATCGCGGAGATCGCGCGCGGCGAAGGAGTCGATCTCATCGTCATGACAACCCGTGGCCGGTCAGGAATCGTACGGGGAATACTCGGCAGCATCACAGACGCACTCATATTCGAAGCGCCGGCGCCCGTATACGTAGTTCGCGCTGACACCGCTCCTCAAACCGCTCAAGACGCCAGACTGCCCTCCGGTGTCATCGTCTCTCTGGACGGTTCCGAACTGGCCGAAACGGCTCTCGATGACGCGATCCAGCTTGCCCGCAGCTACCAGTCACCCATATGTCTGCTACGGGTGATCGACGAACACGCGGAACAGATCGAGGCCGAACGAGCCAGGCAGTACCTGGAGCGAATCGCATTGCGACTTGCGGAACGGGATATTCATGCCGTGCCAGAAATCGCGATCGGTATCCCGGGCGAGGCCATCATAAAAGCGATGGAACAGCGGCCGGACTGCCTCGTAGTCCTCACCACCCGCGGCGCCGGTGGTCTTTCCCGCTGGGTCCGCGGCAACGTCGCGGACTGGCTAATACGGCGGGCGCCCGGACCCGTCGTCGTCGTTTCGCCAAAAGAACAGGCTCTGCTGGGCCCCGCCATTCACTGACCCAGCGCCGCTAAAACCCCTTCTCCCGGTGGGAGCGCTGTCCTGAATCCGGATCAGGAGGATCGAAGGGAGGGTTGTGGCGCTGTGCTGAGTGCCGTCGAAGTGCTTGTCCTGTGCGGGTCGAAGAGGGAACCCACCCCGACGCCGGCGCCTGTAAACGTGTTCTGAGATAGTTACCAGGCGAGCGGGTCGCTAAACAGACGCCCCTGCATACTCAGCCGCGCCGCGCCCGGCAATTCGTCCAAACACCGCGCCCGCCGTCAGGCCGCTGCCGCCCGGATAGTTCTCATAGAAAAGCCCGCCGACCAGCTCTCCGGCGGCATACAACCCTGGAATAGCACGGTTCTGCGTGTCGATAACGCGCGCGGCAGAATCCACCTGCAGGCCGCCGAACGTGAACGTGATGCCGCACTTCACGGCGTATCCGATGTAAGGAGGACTGTCCAATTTGAGAGCCCAGTTCGATTTCGGAGGTTTTAGCCCGCTCGTCCCCTTGCCATCTAATATCGCCGGGTTGTACTCGCCGGCCCGCACCGCGCCGTTATACGCCGCCACCGTACCGACAAGGCCGTCAACGTCTATGGCAAGGGCCTCCGCAAGCTCGGGAATCGTGTCCGCTGTTGCGGCCGTGACTTCCCGGATACGATATTCGTCCCGCAGCCTGCCGATTACCTGCTGATCGAAGAGCTGGAACGCGATCCGCCCCGGTTGCTTCAGAATCTCCTTCCCGTACCGTGCGTAGGTGTAATTGCGGATGTCCGCCCCCTCGTCGACGAACCTCTCGCCATCACGATTAACGATGATGCCAAGCGGATACGAGTGCTTCTGGAAGAGATCGCCGATCCGCCGGTCGCCGAAAGGCGGTGCGCCCGCATCCCACGCCACCGCATGGCAACCGCTGTAGTTGCCGAAAGCCCTCGCACCGGCCGCAAGCGCCATCCGGATGCCGTCACCCGTATTGGCCGCCGTCCCGCGCACCGGCGCATACTCCCAGCCTGGACCCAGATAGCGCACCCGCATCTCCGGATTCGCCTCGAACCCGCCACAGGCCAGGACCACAGACGAGCATTCGATCTCCCTGAAGCCCGCGAGCCCCCGGATCCTGATCCCCGCGACGGCACCGCGTTCGTCGAGCAATAGATCGTCGCCCATGGCGTCATACGCGATCTCAACGCCGCGCGCCGCACAGGCGCCGAAAAGCGAATCGACCAGCCCGGGCCCGGCGCCCACAACCTCGCAGACCAGCCCGCCCCAGAACCGGAATCGGCCGTCCACCTCGTACGACTGCCGGCCATAAGCTAAGATCCACCGCACCCCGTGCCCGGCCATCCAGCGGACCGTGCCATACGAGTTCCGTACAAGCGTCCGGCTAAGATCGGCATCGGCCATCCCCTCGGTGACCCGCATCAGATCGTCCGTGAAATCCGCCTCCGAATACGGCGCGATATCAACACGCTCACGATCGGCAGCCGACAACTCGCCCACCACACGCTCTATATCTTCCAGACCGCCAAACGGGAACCTGAACAGTCCCCCGGAAAAGAACGAGTTTCCCCCACGCTCTGCCTCGTGCGCCTTCTCGAGCACCAACACCCGAGCGCCGGCCTCGACAGCCGCGATCGCAGCGCACAACGCGGCGTTGCCAGCGCCCACCACCACAACGTCATACCGCCCCGATGGCACGTTACCGCTCGGTTCCTGCCCCAAACCCCAACCCTCCGATTTCTCGCTACGCGAAGGCCTGCAACCTTAGCGCATGCACGCGCGTCCGGGCGCGCATGTAAATCAGGAAGTAATGCTGGCCAGGAAATGGGGAAGGCGGGCCGCCACCCGGTATTGGCAGTCCGGAGAAGTGGGAAAATGGTACCCCCGACAGGACTCGAACCTGTGGCATCCGACTTAGAAGGACGGCGCTCTATCCTCTGAGCTACGGGGGCGCACCAACTCTGATTTTACCGCGCCTATCCCGGACTCCGCCCCTGCAAACACATTCCCGGCCCGCCAATGCAGGCCGGGCTGCGCAATAACCGGCCTATGCCTCGCCGACCCGCTCCTCGGCGGCCTCCGCCTTCAACTCCTTCAGCTTGTGCCGCACATACCACGCCACCGCCAGCAGGATGGCCAGGATGATCGGGATGTCGAACGGCCGCATCACGGACCGCAGATCCTCCCAGTTCTCTCCCAGTCTGTACCCGCCGTAGGCAAGGCCGACCGACCAGGGAAACGCACCCAGGAACGTGTATAAAGAGAATTTCCAGATATTCATGCGCGACACGCCCGCCGGGATGCTGATAAACGTGCGAATCACCGGCATCATCCGTGTGGCGAACACCGTCAGCTCGCCCCGCTTCTCAAACCACGAATCGGCACGGTCAAGGTCCTTGCGAGTGATCAACACGTATTTGCCATAGCGCTCCAGCAACGGCCTGCCGCCAATCGCCCCGGCGTAATAGGCGATCAGCGAGCCGATCAAATTGCCAAGCGCGCCGTAAAATCCGGCGAGCAACACGAGCCAGACGCTGGACTCACGCTCCAGAATCAACTTCCAGCCCGCAAGCGGCATGATGATCTCGCTCGGCAACGGAATCGCCGCGCTCTCCACGGCCATCATGAACACGACGCCGCCCCAGCCTATGGTGTTATAGACCTCGGTGATGAAATCCAGCAGGTTATCTTCCACGGTCTGGATGATGCCCGTTACCAGGAGAAGGTCCAGTGCTTCTATTCCTATGAGGCCGGCTCCAGTTCAGTGCCCACTTAATGAGAAATGGGGAGGGCGGTTCTCACCCGCCCGGCGATCAGACAGGCTGCACGGAAGATTACGACGCCAATAACAGCGGAGCCTCGTACGCGCCACCTGCACCGTTAAAAAGCCCGGTTTGACCGCGGCCCATTTCAAACGCTCGCCTTACTCTTCATGCAACCCGAGTGTAGCAACGCGTTTCGAAGAGGGTCAACGAAACGACCGGCAGGGCAGGGCGTGGGCAGGGAAATTTGAGACCCCCGGCGAATTGGCGCGCACCGGGACACGAGAGAAATCGACGTAGAGCCCGGTTTCAGCCCTGGAACCAACAAAGGCCCGGTGCTCACTGAAGCCCCGGCCGTGCGCAAATCCGTCTGAGGCGAATCACCCCGCACCCGGCGAACGCGAATCACTGCCGGCCCAGGCCGATCTTCCCGATAAAGCGTCGGATGAGGCAGAAGACGTCCGATGCAGGCCCCATCCGCTGACTAATACCCGGAACCATGTAGAAAACCGGCCTGCGGCCTGGAAATTGCACCTGGGAAAGGCAGGTATATGCGATTGGAATATCGTTTTATAGTGCATCAGCCACTATTTTGTGGATGCCTGAAACCGCCGTATTCATATTCATTTCTGAATAAAGTTGAAAAAAATATGATCTAAGTCTTGTTTATACACATGGAAAACATCAGGTACATTCAACAAAAGTCGTTGACTTAACATGTACCGAAGGCGTATCGTTCCCCCCGTCGGATCGAGACGGGCCCTCCTCTCCAGAGGACGGCTTCAGACGGCCGGAAGGGGCGGACACCCCCAACGGCCGCAAACAATCGCCTCCGGGCGCGCGCAAGTGCACATTCCCGGCGGTAAACGAGATCGGGAACGGGCCAGAAGGCCAGTAACCACATAAGTAGGAAAAAGTGCCGGTAAGGAAGACAGCCAAGATGCGCGGGGTAGAGCGGAAGCTCCATCGGCCCCTCGAGGATGTCCTTCCCGAGATGGTCAACGAATTCGGCCTCTCAGAGACGGCTGAACGGCTGAAACTGAGCAAGGCAACCCTCAGCTACTGGCTCCTCAAGTTCCAGATCCGTGTGGAAAGAGTCGCCCTCAAACCCGGAGAAGAGATCGAGATAAAACGCGTCCGCAGCTGACGCCCGTCAAATAGCTGCCTCACACAGCGCCGCCGGAAAGCGTCCCCTCGCCCCGGCGGCGCTTTCGCGCACGTTCCATGCCAGCGCACCCCGCTCCTGGCTCCTGGCGCACCCGGACGCAACAAACCCCGCATTCAGGACCGATTGACCCTCTCTGAGGTGGCTGATAAATTGTGATTCTGCGAACAACCAACTCCTGGCCGTACACCATTTGAATCGATGTCAGTCGTCCATGGGCATCGGAAAGACCCCCAACCAACGTTCTGAGGAGTAGAAGAGTGCGCTCAAAGCGACTCACGATCATCATCGGCTTTCTCTCGATGGCGCTGCTCATAGCCGCCGCCTGCACCAGCGACGCGCCGGAAGGCCCGCGCGATCCCACGCCGGAGTTCAACCCGACACCCGCCGGCGGCGCCGCAGCCACAGCAACCACAGCGCCAGAGCCAACGCAGGCGCCTGCCGCAACCACGGCGCCAGAGCCAACACAGGCGCCCGCCGCGAGCACCGGCCCCGCAGGCAACGCCGACAACGGCGAAACCGTCTTTAACGCCAACGGCTGCTCAGCATGCCACTCGACCGGCGCCAACCGGATCATCGGCCCCGGACTCGCAGGAGTATTCGAGCGCGCAGAGTCCAGAGGCACCGGCCAGACGGCAGAGGAATACGTCTTCACCGCGATAACCGACCCCGGCTCGTTCATTGTCGATGGCTTCTCCAACGCCATGCCGAGCTCCTTCGGCAGCACGATCTCCGAGGGCGACATACAAGACCTGATCGCCTACCTGGCGACCCTGAACTAACAACTCCAGCCGGCAAACCTGAATAGCGATTCCAGAGCGGTCCGCCCGAGGCGGGCCGCTTCGTATCCCAGTTGCCAACAGCCACCCCAACATATGCGTTCCCCCGGCGCGCAAAATACCATGAGTAGGTGAGACGCCGCGCGCGCGTTGACGCTGCTTCACGGCGCTGCCTATACTCGCTGTCTTCACTGCCCTGAGGGGACGCTTCTAAATGTGGATCACCTGTCTTCAAGAGAACCTCGCGCACGGCCTGTCGATCGTCGGCAGGGCAGTGCCAGCCCGAGCCACTCTGCCGGTCACGCAAAACGTCCTGCTTGAGACCGACCAATCGCGGTTAAAACTCACTGCAACGAACCTTGAAGTAGCTATCAGCACCTGGATAGGCGCACAGGTCGAGACCGAGGGCGCCGTCACCGTGCCGGCCCGGCTCCTGACAGAGTTCGTCTCCTCGCTTCCCAACGAGAAGATCGAAATCGATCTGGCCGACGCACCCAGAGGCGTCAAGCTCACCTGCGCAAGGTTCACCGCATCCATCAACGGCACCGATGCGGAGGAGTTCCCCCCAATACCGACAGTCGATAGCGGCGTAACCGCCAGGATCCCGGCCGCAGCCCTGCGAGCCTCCATCGAGCGCGTGGTCCTCGCCGCGGCCAAAGATGACTCACGCCCGGTCCTCACAGGCATCAAAGTCGAGCTATCGGGTGAGACCATCACTCTCGCAGCCGCAGACGGCTTCCGGCTCGGCGTCGACATTGGAAAACTCTCTGAACCGATCGACGGCGACGTCGGATTCATCGTTCCCGCCCGCACGATGCAGGAGATCCAGCGGCTCATCTCCGACCAGGAAGAAGACGTCGAGATCACCATCGCCGAATCAGCCACCCAGGTGCTCTTCAAGCTCAGGGATGCGGAGATAGTCTCCCAGCTCGTACAGGGCTCATTCCCCGATTACGAGAAACTGATCCCCGCCACATCCGGCACGGAAGCTACGGTCAACCACCAGGACTTCCTCCAGGCAGCCCGCGCCGCATCAATCTTCGCCCGAGACGGCAGCGGGATCATCCGGCTCTTCGTCTCGCCCGGCGAAAACGGCTCTCCAGGCCACATCAAAATCACTTCGAAAGCCGAGGAGATCGGCGACAACGAAGGCATCATCGACGGCCAGGTCGAAGGCGACGAAGCCAAAGTAGCCTTCGACGCGCGCTTCCTCCTGGATGTCCTGGGCGTCCTGCCCGCCGGCGACGTAACCCTCTCCACCTCAACGCCCTCCAGCCCCGGCGTAATCAGATCCAAATCCCTCGAGGGCTACACCCACGTAGTCATGCCTATGTTCGTCCAGTGGTGAGCTAGGGCTACTATCGGCAAAGAGGGCAGGGGACGGCGGTAGGCCAGTTACACCCGTGCAGTCATCACACTTTGTGGTTTGACAACCCTCTGCGCCAGCACACGCTCCAGCAGCGGCTTCATGCCCGATTCCTGCGCGATGGCGATGGCCTCGTTCTGGAATCCAACAGCCCTGTCGCGGTCTCGTCCTGAGCCTGACGAAGGGTCGCCGACTCTGTGCGCTTGAGCAGCGTCAGGTGTAGTTGAGCGCGCCTGGCGACATGGAGTGGATACATCCACCGGGCGCGGCTCGCCACGGCAGCCGGGTGTGGAGACCTGGTCCGACGCTCCAGCCGAATAGAGACCCCCCTCACACTTCCCTCACGCCCTTGGCCGCATGATCGCCGCGCCTGCTAGAGGCATCGCGTATCCAGCCGGAGATAACCCTCTTGGATCGTCGAGTTCTCATGGTGGTCATCGCTGCGGCCGCCCTTCTGCCGACCCCCGGTGGCGCAGACGCCGCGACCAGGTCGCCGCCGCGCGGCTGGAAGGCGCCCGCCGAGATTGCGCAGGCGACTTTGGCGCCGTCGGTGCGTACGCTGCATTTCGGCGTCGCCGGCAACGTCACGGGCGACCTCATCACCTTGGATGTGAACGGCGACGGCAGTTCCGAGGTCCTGTTGCCGACCAGCAGCGGCCTTTACGTCCTGTCGGGACCCGACGTAGTCCTCCACATTCCAACCTCGTCAGCGGTGACGGACATGGCATTGCTGGGCGATCTCACCGGGAACGGCGCGCCGGAAGTGGTGCTCGCAGTCGACGACGTCTTCTTTCCCAACGTGCGGGCCTACGACACCGCAACGGGCGAGAAACTCTGGGACTACGTCCCCGCTCAGGAAGTCTTCATCGACAACCTGATGTGGACCGAGCAGCAGACCCGGACATTCGACGTAGAGGCCGTCGACCTGAACTCGGACGGAGTGCTGGATGTCGCTGTGACGTCCGGGTACCTGGTGCACGCGATCGAGGGACGGACGGGAAACCAGCTCTGGACGTTCGCCGCGCCGGACAACCTCTGGAAGGTGGCGGCGGTCCCCGACCTTGACGGAGACGGCACAGCGGACCTCGTCGTTGGCGGGCAGGACGGCGTGCTGCGGGCGCTGAGCGGGCGCGATGGCGCACTCCTGTGGGAAGCACGGCTCGTCGAGTCGTACGCTCCTTTGAATCGGGACGGCAGCCGGGCGGAGGCCGTCGACCGTTCGGTCTTCGACATCCTTCCCGTGATCGTCGGGCCGGAACCATCGGCGATCGTCACCGCGGAAGACGGGGTGGTCCGCCTCGTTGACCTCAGAGACGGCACGGTCCGCTGGAGCGAGGGGGTCCTGGAGTACGTCGACGCCCTGCTCTCCGACTACTACAGGGACAAAAACGGCAAGGCGACACGGCCCGGGGATTTCAATTTCTTCAACCTCCAGCTCCACCTGCCGCCCGACTCGCGAAACAACCCGGCTCTCCTGGTCGTGAGCGCCTACCTGGGCCGGTCCGCGGCGAAGAGACAGGAACCGAGAGGCGCCGGCCTCTTCCTGCTCGACCCTGCGACCGGCAAGCGCGTGTGGAGCAACCGGACTGTCAGCCTGGACGAGAGCGCCCGCCTGGAATTTGCCGTCCGCGACGGCGAGACGGTGATTATCCTCCCTTCGGAGAACAGCGGCGCACTCTCGCTTGAGGACGGCAAACCCCGTGAAGCCGGTGTGCCGCGCCTGGGCGTCCCGGGCCAGCGCTCCGGGGGATGGCTCTACGTGGAGTTCGGGGATGGCGATTTCACGGCCGCCTCACGCTCCGGGCAGATGGCGGGAGTGTGGGACGGCACGGGATGGACCGCGGTCTCGCCAGCGCAGGTGACGGCGGTGCGCGGAGACTTCACCGGCGATGCCGCAACCGACATCCTGGTCTACTCCCGCACGGTGTCAGACCGCGACCCGTTCAGGCGCCCGCGTACGCGCGTTGTCTATGTGGTCGATGGCACTACCCGCGAGAAGGCCTGGACATACGTGATGCCGGAGGACGAGTTTGCTCTGACCGGCGGTATCGCGGACGTTCGTCCCGCGCCGGATCTGAACGGCGACGGATTCCAGGACATCATCGGCTTCACTCAGCCGGTCGACGCCTGGCACGACGAAAAGGAGCGCCGTCTCGAAGGTTCCGGCGTCTTCGTGCTGAGCGGAGCGGATGGCGCGCTCCTGCTGCACCAGCCGGTGGTAGCCGAAACCTATTACGGCGACTGGGAGGCCCTGCTCACCGATCCGGAGGAACTGGAGCGACGCGTCCGGGACGCGTCCGCCGCTGAGTTCGCCCGGCGGTTGGACGAGGAGTGGCAAGGCGAAGAACAAAACCGGTGGGGCAACTTCGAGCGCGACATGGACCGCCGGTGGAAGGATTCCGGCGCGACCCTGGAGTCATCGGCTGAAGAGCAGCTCAAGGAACAGGTCAACGACCTGGAGCAACAACGCCGCCGCGAGTGGGAAGAGCAGCGTATGAAGCTCGAGACGGAGGCCGGGAGCCGCACCGACGAACAGCGGGCAGAGTTCGACCGGCAGTTGCAGGATGACGTGGACCGGCTGCGAGGCCTCGGAGTCGACGAGTCAGTCATCGGCGAGTTCATCGAGGGCCAGCGGCAGGACTTCGAGGCCGGCGCCGCCGAGCCGGACCTCGGCGCCATGGAGAATTTGAGGAACGAGTTCGAAGAGAGCCTGCAGAACGAGCTCCGGAAGTTCGAGGATCGGCTTCGCGCGGAATTCTGGGACGGGCTCGAAGCCTCCAGGCCCGCCGCGGAGGACGCATGGCGGAGCGACTTCGAGCAAAACCTGGCCGGGGAACGGAGCCGCTGGGAGGAGAAACGGTGGCAGGAGTTTGAGCAGAACGAGCTTCGCCAGCAGTTAGAACAGTGGGAACAACGGCTCATGAACGAGGAGTGGAAGTGGAACCAGCGGATCGATAAGCGCATCGCCTACGTGGACGTGATGCGCGTTCCCGGCCTCGGCGCCGGTATCGCGCTTATCGTGGCCACCCCTCAGGACGTGTACATCATCGACGTGAAGGGCGAGCTGCTCTGGACCCGCAGCTTCAAACCCGGCGGCCACGAGACGCCGTTCGGGGATGGGGACCCTGAGGTGATGGCTTTCCCGGCCAGCACGGAGCCGTTCGGAGACCTCAGTCCTCTTCGTGTCGCCGGCGACCTGAACGGCGATGGAATCGACGATATCATGCTGGTCGGGCGGGAGGGGCTGCGCCCCATGTTCAGCGCGCTGCGCGATGGGGCGCTCGAATTCGAGCCCGGTCCCCTGATCAGCCTGCCGGAGGTGCCGCCCGATGGCACCGAGGCGATGACGACCGACGACGTCGACGGCGACGGGATCGACGACATCTTTTTCCTCGTGAAGGGGGGTGAGAATCAGCCCTTCAGCGGCGTTCTGGTCTCCAGTGCGACCGGAGACATCCTGCTGGAGCTGGACTCGTTCGACCCCAACTCCCTCACGTTGGAGGCCACTGGCGACCTGGACGGAGACGGCACACCCGATCTCCTGTCGTTCGAAATGTGGGTGGAGGGCCGGGGAGGAGAAGGACCCAGGCTCCGGGTAATCGCCGGTGGCACGGGCGAGGTGATCTGGGAATACACAGACTTCCAGGAGGCCCACCTGTTCGACAACCGCGGGCCCGGCTTTCGCGTGATGCCGGCCGCCGCGGTCTCGGACATCTCGGGGGACGGCGTGGCAGACCTCGCCATCGCCAGGCACACCACCTGGCAACCCGGCGCCGAACTGGTGGTGATCGACATCACCAGGGACGAGGTCGTGGCGAAGATCGTCCTTGAAGAACGCGACCCGAACCGCGAACGCGAACAGGAGGCCAGGTGGCATCCGGGCCTGGCGGTTCGGGAGATCGGAGACCTCAACGGCGATGGCTCGCCGGAGATCGCGCTGGTCACGGCCACCGGCCCGGACGCCGAACACAAGGAGTACGGCGTGTACGTCGTGGATGTCGCCGAGGGACGCGCGATCGCCGATTTCCGCGTTGCCGGCTCGAAGTTCATCGACCTGGGAACAGGAGGTGGGATCGGGCTCGCCGGAAGGTCCGGAGAGGTCTATCTACTCGACGTGACCAACGATCTCCGGGTCTCGGTGCCGGACGCCGGCGGCTCCCCGCTCCAGGTGTCGTGGACCGGCGTTGCGCCGGGCTCGTTCAACCAGGTGTTCGTTGACGGCCTGGAAGTGGCGCGCACCAATCTCGATGCCGCCAGCGTTCCAATCACGGCCGGCAGGCACGAGGTCACAGTCCGGTCCCTGGACGAGTACGGTCGGGGGGTCTACAGGACCGTGTCCGTGACTATCGACAAGAGCTCCACCATCGTCCTCTGGATGGCGCTCCTCACAGTGGCGCTGACCGCCGCCGCGTTCTGGATGCCGGCGGCCACGCTCATTCGGCGGCTGCGGCGAAAGGCGGCGAACAATGGTTGACGGCCCGATGATCGACACCCGCGATCTCACCAAGAACTTCGGCAGCTTCACCGCCGTCGATGCCGCCGACCTGACCGTTGAACGCGGCAGCATCCACGGCTTTGTGGGCCCAAACGGCGCCGGCAAGACCACGACGATCAAGATGCTCATCGGGGGCCTTCGGGCCAGCGCGGGCGAAGCGTGGATCGGCGGGCATCCCATCGGATCCCACGCCGCCCGCGCTCTGCTGGGCTATGCGCCCGAGCACCCGTCGCTCTACGACGACATGACGGCGTTCGACTTCCTGGTCTACATGGCTCGCGTCTGCGGCGTTCCCCGGAAGGTGGCGGAGGAGCGGGCCCGCGTCCTGCTCGACTCCTTGGAGCTCGGCGAGTTCGCCGACCGCGGGTCAAAGACCTACAGCGCCGGGCAACGCCAGCGTCTGTGTCTCGCCCAGGCGCTGATCCATGAACCGGAGCTGCTCATCCTGGACGAGCCCACGGCCAACATGGACCCCACCGGCAGGCTCGAGATCATGGACCGGCTGGTGGAGATGGCCCGCGAGCGCGGCACGACGATCTTTCTGAGCAGCCACATCCTCCCGGAGCTGGAACAGATCATCGACTCGCT
>JADFPB010000189.1 GCA_022562515.1 Chloroflexota bacterium
GTGCCGGCAAAGCCGCGGAATTCATCGTGCACCGCGGCTAATGGGCTGTCGAGGCTGAACGAGACGCGTTGTACGCCGATGTCGACAAGGCGTTTCAGGCGCTCCGGTGTGACCAGCGCTGTGGCGCTTGGCGAGACCGATACGGTGAGGCCCAGTTTGAGGCCGTATTCGGCGATATCGAACAGGTCGCGCCGCATGAACGGATCGCCGCCGCTGAGGACGACGATGGGCGGCGTGTCGAAGCGATTCAGGTCATCCATGACGCGAAAGCACTGCTCGGTGTCGAGCTCGTTGGGGTGGCGTTTTGGCTGGGCTTTTGCGCGGCAGTGCTGGCAGGCGAGGGCGCAGGCGAGCGTGAGTTCCCAGAATATGACGATCGGGTCTCTATCGAGGTTGCTGGAGATCGCGGGGCGGCCGCCAGAGTGGGCGGCAGGATGACCGGCGGGGTGTGCCGGAGTCACGCAACGCCCTCTGTGATGGGGGTGACGGCTGCGCCGGTCTCTTCGGGCGTCAGGTAGCAGGCGGGGTCGTGGCCCCACGGGTCACCGGTCGCGCTCTCGGCGCGCACTCGAAGGTTGCCGTTGCACACCGACAGCCATTTGCAGCTCTTGCAGGGCTCGCCGAGCAGTGGTTTCCGGTCCCGGAGCTGTGCGAGGAACTCGTTGTCAGGATCGGTCCAGATCTCGCTGAACGGGCGTTCTTTGACGCTTCCCAGGTTGCGGGTCCACCAGAACTGGTCGGGGTGGACGTCGCCGAGGTTGTCGATGCATGCGATGCCGCGGCCGGCGCTGTTGCCGCCGTTGCGGGCGAGGAGGGCGTCGATGGCCGCGGTCCTGTCGGGCGCGTGTTTGCGGCTCCACATTGACAGGAGTGGACCGTCGGCGTGGTTATCGACTGTCAGGACTTCGAGGTTCGAGCCGTTCGCCTTGGACTCCTGGGTGCGGCGGAAGATGAACTCGACCGCGGCGCGGCGCTCTTCCGGCTCGAGGTCGAATGGGAGCAGTTTTTCGCCGCGGCCGGCGTATGCGAGGTGGTAGACGCAGAGGCGGGGCACGCCTTCTGCTTCTGCGAGATCGAAGAGGGCGGGGAGGTCGTGGATGTTCCGTTTCGTCATGGTTACCCGCATGCTGACGCGCATGCCGGCGTCGATGGAGTTTCTTATGCCCTGGAGGGTCTTTTTGAAGGCTCCCTTGCTACCGCGGAACTTGTCGTGGGTCTTTTCGAGTCCATCGAGGCTGATGCCGACGCGGTTGAGGCCGGCGGCGGAGAGGCGGGCGACCATCTCTTTCGTCAGGAGCGTGCCGTTGGTGGAGATCAGGGTACGGGAACCGAGTTTCGTGGCGTGCTCGATGAGCTCCGGCAGGTCCGGTCTCATAGTCGGCTCGCCGCCCGAGAAGAGTACGACGGGGATCTCGAACGCTGCGAGGTCGTCGAGGACGCCCTTCGCCTGCGTGGTGTCCAACTCTCCGGGGTATATCTCGTCTTTGGAGGACGCATAGCAGTGGGCGCAGTGGAGGTTGCATGTGCGGGTGATGTTCCAGACTACTATCGGCCTGTAGTGGACGGATTTCGGTTTCGGTCCGCCGGGGTGGCGCTCGCCGTAGCGAAGGTCGTCACCGGGGGTTCGCTCGTCGTTCAAAAGGCGGGTTACTGAGAGCACGGCTACCTCGCTGAGCAGGGGGGTGCGAAGTCGTTGTCATGTCGACCGGCACAGGTCGATGGAGGCTTCGCGCAGCCCTGGAGGGAGGGCGGCGCGTCGCCTTAGATACAGGTATATCGCCTTTTATGTGAATTGAACGTGACGTGCTAGAGGAAATTTATGAGGGTCGTATGAGTTTTATGAAGGGGATAGGGCCGTTTGCGGTTCTGCCCGAGGCGGACGATGGGGTTTTGCGCCCGCCTCGATTGTCACGCCGGGGAGGTAGTCCCGATAGATCGGGGCGAGTGACGTGAGGGTGTTTGCCCGGATTGCTCAGCGAGATCGAATCTTTTCAAATCGCACGCGTTCGCTACGGAGGTCGGATTTCAGTTGCGCTGGTCCGGTCGTCGGTGTGGGTGGCGTGCAGAAGTCCTCACGCCGACGCGATGGGATCGGGTCTCCTCAGGGTGACGGCGCGGCCATAGCCTGGAAATCAAACCCTCTAAGTGGCGCGGAAACGGGGTCAAGGTCATCAGGCGCGACGCGGGAGAGAAAAAGTGGTATCGCTATCGGGGGCAGGCCGCACGGGCGATCAGAACGCAGTTTATTGCCGGGCAACTGAGTTATGCGGCGCCGAGTCGATATACGGTCGGCGATGCCCCGGGATTGCGGTCCAGCTACCTACCAGTCTGCGAGGTGCTCGCGGGCGGAGGACGACGGTGAGATGCGGCGCTGGTTGGAGCCGTCGGCGTTCATGACGAAGATGTCGCCCTCGCCGCTGGCGTCCGAGAAGAACAGTATTTGCGTGCCATCGTCAGACCAGCGCGGCTCGCCTTCCGCCGCCGAGTTCGAGGTCAACTGCTCGAGGTCGTTGCCGCTCGAGCGGACCGAGAAGATCTCCAGGTTGCCGGTGCGGTCGGAAACGAAGACCAGCCGCCTGGAATCGGGCGACCAGCTGAACTCCGTGTTGTTCCCTTCATCGCCGCTGACGTTGACCGGCTCGCTCCCATCGGCATTCATGACGAAGACCTGACCCAGCTCGCCGGTTCGCTTCGAGCCAAAGGCGATCTTGTCGCCATCGGGCGACCACACCGGGTTGAAGTCGGCGTCCGTCGTCAGTTGGATCAGGTTCACGCCCCCGGGGTTCTTGATGAAGATCCCCAGATCGTCGCCCGTTCCGTCCAGGCCGTACACGAACGATTGAAGATCCGGCGACCAGCTACCGAGGCTTGGCGGCCTTGGCGACGTCGCGAGAAGCGTCGGTGCCGGGTTGTCCAGTGCGGAGACGTAGAGGCCGAACGTACCGTCGCTCTCCCTGACGGTGTAGCCCATGCTCAACCCGTCCGGCGACCAGACGAAGTCGACCGGCTCCCCGGGGAGCTCGACCATGGCCAGCTCCGCCCCTTCGACTTCCGCGACCCGGTATAGAGTCAGGCCTTCTGGGCCGGGTGCGAGAAATGCGATCTCGCCGCCCGCGGGCGAGCGCTTGAGCCCGCTCACGCCCGCCAGGTTAGCCGCCAGCGGGAAAGTCTTTTTGTCCTGTCCGCCGGTCGCGAAATAGACTGTCGCGCCGGCGGCCTCGTCAGAGACGTACGCGTATGTGACGCTGGGCCCGCCGTTGCCGCCGGTGAAGACCAGCACGAGGATGACGATCAGCGCGATGAGCGCGCCGCCGCCAAGCAGGCCGGCGGCAAGCCGCGGATATTCGAGGAGTCGAAGCATCTTCTAGCCCCTTTGCAGCGCACACTTTAGCAATTGGCGGCGCCATCCGGCATCCGATGGATCGCCGCGACGACTCTGGCCGTCGTACAGTGTCGGCCGCAAACAATCGGGGAGGAACGGACGCTGCCACATGAAAATCGAACGAATAGAGGTACGCGCCGTTGCGCCTCCGGTCGAGCGTTTTACGTGGTCGGACGATCTGCCCGATCAGTACGCGACCAACACCGTTGTCAGGATCTTTACCGATGACGGCGTGGAGGGCGTGGCCGGCGTCTGGAACGCGACCTCGTTCGATTACGAGCGTTACACGGCGGAGACCATACGGCACCTCGCACCCATCCTGATCGGCCGGGATCCGCTCGATCGCGATGCCATCTGGCAGGATATCCGCCCGCGCGTGTTCCCGCTGCCCCCGCAGGCGCTGGCGGCGCTCGACGTCGCTCTGTGGGACCTCGCCGGCAAGGTTGCCGGACAGCCGCTTTACAGGATGCTCGCCAGTACCCGCGACAAGGCCCGCGACCGGATCCCCGCGTATGCGAGCACGCCCCTTTTCAAGGACGTCCCGGCCTACCTCGATAACGTCGAGAAGCTTCTGGAAAAGGGCTTCAAGGCCGTCAAGTTCCATACCTGGTGCATCCCGGAACTCGACCTGGAGCTGGCCCGCGCCGTTCGCAAAACCTATCCGGGGGACGAGATCGCCTTCATGCTCGATGCCGAGAACAACTATGACTACGCTGGCGCGCTGCGGGTCGCTCAGGAACTGGAGGAGATGGGCTTCCGTTGGTTCGAGGCGCCCCTGCACGACTCGGACCTCGAAGGCTACCGGGCGCTGACGGAGGCGGTGGACATCCCGATCATTCCGTCCGGCAACTGGTTCATGGAGCTTCACTCCTTCAGGGACGCGATCAACACGAAGGCCTGGGGCGCCGCCCGCATGGATGTGGCGATGATGGGCGGGCTGACGCAGGCCCGGCAGGCGATGGACATCACGGTAGAGGCGGGCATCAACTGCGAGGTGATGGCGTGGGGCTTCAGCCTGGTCTCGGCGGCGAATCTCCACCTGATGCTGGCCTACGACAACTGCAGCTTCTTCGAGCAGGCGATTCCTTATGAGCCCTACGAGTACGGCATGAAGGACGTCATCCGGACTCAGCCCGACGGCCTCGTCTATGCCCCCGAAAAGCCGGGGCTTGGGCTGGAGGTGGACTGGGCGGCGATGGAGGCGGCAACGCTGCACTCGATCGTGGTGGACGGGCGGACCTGAGGCGCCGAGCGTGGCCGACGCGCCGACGCAGGGGCGATTCATGAATCGCCCCTGCGTGTAATGCCCACTGACGTTGTTACATATTTTGGAGCGTTTGCCCGGTAGGCGATGGGCGCCAGACGGCTGTTAGTTTGGGCGTGGTTCCAATTCCCGCCATCAAGGTCTACAAAGCAGTAATAAACCCGAATGTGGGGCTGGTAATCACGATGGATGCTCTTGTTTCGCGGACTGCTGTGTTTGGCCCCTTGCGGGCCGTAGTTATCGCGTTCGTTGCCGCTGCTGTTCTGTGGTCTTGCACCTCCTCGACGAACGACGGTATCCGGGAACTGGTTTCTACCAGCCCAACGGTACCCGTACAGCGTGTGGAATTCACCGGCCCGACCGAAGGGCGCTTCTTGACGCTGTTGGAGAAGTTGCCGTCTCTCAACAAATCTCCATGGGAAATAACGCTGAACGACTTCGCGAAATTTCGTGAGATCAAAGGCCTTGAGATCCCATCGGGGGAGGCAGGCGAAGAGGAACTACTCGATTACCTGCTGGCCTTCTATGATGACTTTAAAAATAGCCCTTTCCCGCTCGAAGAACTCTCAGCGCTCACGGACGCCAGTCTTATTGAGTTCGATCCTTTCGTACGCAAACCATTTCTGGGGTTCGATTTCAGGGACGTAGATTGGACTGCGGTTCT
>JADFPB010000017.1 GCA_022562515.1 Chloroflexota bacterium
GCTTAGAGTGAAAATCTCCGGTTCCCAAGGGCCTTCGAGACGGCCGCTTTGGACGGGGAGATAGGGCAGAGTCGAACTACACCCGTAAACACGAGGCCGCTCCTCTGGTGCGAGCTGGCCGTCAGCGTGATCAGGTGATTCAGCAGGTGGCGTCTGGACCGGCCGCTCCTCTGCCGCCACGCCCCGGCCCTCGCCCCAGCCAGCCGCGAGCGCGCAATCTGTGCCGGAGCAGATCAGAGAACTAAATGAACTTAGAGAAGCGGGAGCCTTGACCGTTGAAGAATTCTCCGCAAAGAAAGAAGAACTCCTGGACGGAATGTAGTTCTTAATATCTCCGGGGATTCTATCGTGGTGAGCAGGGCACGCCAGAGAGGTCGACTGGTCGTGATTCCTCCGATACCTAAGATCCAGCTTCCCTTAATATCTCTGTATCCACGTAGGCGTCCAGGTCCAAACCGCTGAGGTCCGGTGGCTCAAGGTGGGCAGGGAACAGCTCCAACGCTCGCGCAATGCCCTCCGACGATACCGCGGGCGATGTCGGCAGTGCAGGTGCGTAGATCTCCACGATCGTTTCAACCAGTTCTCTCTCCAGGCCGGGAATTCCCGAGTCGAGCACAGCCTGCACCGTAGCCGCCAGGTCGGTGTGGGCAAGATCCTGCGCACGCTGCACGGCCCGGATAATCTCCACCAGCACCTCCCGCTCGTCGCTGGCGAAATCGCGCGTGGTCACCAGGGCGTGGCTCTGTCGATTCCCACCAAGCTCCGGCACCTCCCCAGCGGACTGGTTCACCAGCAGCACGGCGCCTTGCCGCACCAACGCAATCTCAAGGAATGGTGTGTGGGCGTATAACGCATCGATCAGTCCGTCTTCAAACGCCTGGTTCTGTTCGTGACCGGCCACGATCACCATCTCAATATCTTCGTCTGCATTCAGGCCAACAGATTCGAACAACACCCGTAGGCGCGTGGGCGGCCCGGGCGCTACGCCCACCTTGAGGCCGCGGATGCCCCGGAGCCTCTCCTCCACTGATGCGTTTATGGTCAGGTTGCGCTCCGCCATAACTTCCGGCTGGACCACCAGATTGATCTGGTCATTTTGCAGCAGGTTGCCGAACACTACGATGGGGTCTTGTTGCGCAATCATGGGCAGGAACATGGGAGGTGGCAGGATCGCTACGTCTCCGCGGTTCTGGAGAAGGAAATTCCCCGTTCCCATGGGATCTGGCGGCACGATGACTTCTACCTCTAGTCCCTCATCCCGGAAGTAGCCCGCCCCCAGCGCGATCCAGAAACTCATGAACTGGAGGTTGTCGGCCGTGGGCACCAATACCCGGACAGGCGTCCGGCCATCCGTACCCCTATTTCGCGCCTGGGGAGGCGCGGGACGATCAGGGGCTGTGGCGCCAGCGTCACTCTGGATTTCCTCACCAATGTTCGCGACGGCCCTCGCATCCTCCAGGGGCTGGCCCCCGCGTCGGACGAGGAGCTTGACCACTGGCTTCAGCTGTGGCCCTCGCATGGGAATAAATATCACCGATCGCTGGGCGTCGAAGTCCAGGGTGACGATGGTCGTTTCACCTTCCACCACCTCGAACCCGCCCACAATCCTTAGCCTGTCGCTCGGTACGGTAGCCTGTCTCACTCCATTTGGAATCGTGACTTGTGCGCTAACAACTTCGAGGCGTATCTGCTGATAACGGCCCACCTCGAGCGTGGCGCTCCCTAAGATTTCCTCGATGCCGTCGAGTTGCAACAAGTCGAATTCATGAGGCCCCTCTACAACGGTCCGCCAACCGTCCTCACCGCTATCCGAAATGTTTACCTCTATGTTTTGAACCGTTAATACGATGGCGGACACCGCAGCCCCGGGTTGGTCCGTTACCCGGACCTCCAGCGTTCCCAGGGCCTCTGAAGTTGTCTTTGACGCTTCTGTTCTCGTAGCAAGCTCGGAGGATGGCCCTTCCTCCGTCGGCCGGGTCGGCCCATCACTGCCGCAGGCGGCAGCCAGTACCATGACCACCGCGAATATCAACAACACCCATTGTTTTCTCATGAAATCCTCCGTGGGGCGCTCAATCGCTCCGACCCATGTGCCTTGAAAGCGGTCCGTTGGTGCGACAGGAATACAAGAGCTGCGCCCTGATGCGTTGAGGGTGGGTGATGGTCTTCAATATCCAGGGCCGGCGTCAGAATCCGCCCGGCCAGCTTTTGGACGGTTAGCCATTCACCCAGGGTTGAGGCGTCCCCGGCGTCGCGTTGTCGAGTTATCGATCTAGCCGTGTATTACAAGCTCACTCGGCATCAAGGGGATGGTAAACGATTTCAAGTATGACAAGGAGTTAAGAGTCCAACTCACAGGACGCGCCGACGTGGCAAGGAGTGATGTCCAGTCAGGTGCTGTAACTGAGCAGCCAGTCAATAGGGCAGGGCGGCCGAATCCGTTCAGTTATGGACTCTATCGCTCGGGATTGGGGAGGCGGCGTGGCAGGGCGCGATCTCGAAGTTACTCATGGGACTGGCACGCGAGATGATCCGAAAACACATGATTCGGCGTTGCTGCGGCACGAGCGGCAGCGGGAGTTGCGCTACTCCCCAAAGCCTGTCCTGAGTTGGCAGAAGGAAGAAGCCCCCGGCATTTTCGCCGGGGGCTGATCCAGATTTGTGTTTCTGGTGGAGACGGGGGAGAGTCGAACTCCCCGTCCAGGAAGGGTTCCGGTCAGATGTCTACAGGCGTAGTCGCCGGATGTTTCTCGCCGCCTGCGTGCTCCTTCGACCCGACACAGCGGGCGGCACACCGATGATCTTTAGCCCGGATAATCGGTGTTAGCCGGACAGCACTCTGACTGTTCGTCGCTCCGGCCGGCCCCGTCAGAGTGAGAGCCGATGGAACGTGGCTACTTGTTAAGCAGCCAGGGCGAGTTGTTTGTCGCCAGTTACTTTTTTGCCAGCTTATTAGCGAGGTGGCTGGCGCCTCGACCTGCAATCCTGCGGGTGCCCTCCCTGTCGAGACCACGCGTCCCCACGGAGTTGTCCACATATTGTAGTCCAGCGGGGCGCGGACATCGTCAGAGACAGCACGGGCAGGGCAGGGGGCTAGCGCTGTCGTTCCCTGTCGGCGCGCTGCATCTCGCGGTTCGCATCCCGGCGGGCGTCATGGGCGCGCTTGTCGAATGACCTGCGACCTCTCATCAGTCCCAGCTCCACTTTGGCGAAGTGGTTTCTGATGAAGAGCCTCAACGGCACAATCGTGATTCTCTGGCCCGTCAGCTCCCGCACCAGGTGCCTGATCTGCCTCTTGTGCAGGAGAAGCTTTCGACGCCGCAACGGTTCGTGCGTGCCGAACGCACCGCCGGCGCCATGGTATTCGGCGATATGCATGTTCAGGAGCCACACCTCGCCATCGCGCTCCTGCGCGTAGGCCTGTGAGATGTTGACCCGGCCATCGCGAATCGACTTGATCTCGGACCCGGTGAGAACCAGCCCGGCCTCAAGTGTCTCGAGAACGTCGTAGTCGCGGCGCGCCCTGCGATTAACCGCGATTGCGCCGGTAGATTTTCCTGAGTGAACCGCCATAACGGTTCAAGTTTATCTACTGGACGTTGATAACGGACACGTTTCCAGTCTCGAAATCGAGCTGTTTTATCGCCGCGTCGAGCTGTGTGTCTTCAGCTCCCCGGCGGGCCGCCGCCAGATCCAGGGTGTACTCGATTATCACGTCCGGCTCAATGCCTTCGCCCTCAATCAACCGGCCATCCGGAGAGTACCAGCGGGCAAACGTGATGTAGAGTCCGCCGCCATTGCGCAGTGGCCGCAGCGTGTTCACGCTGCCTTTGCCAAACGTGGTGACGCCAATCACCACCGCGCGATCATTGTCCTGCAGCGCCGCCGTCAGCACTTCGCTGCCGCTGGCGCTGAAGGCGTTCACCAGGATAACAACCGGTATGTCGAATGACTCGCCACCGGAGCGCACGGGCCAGTCCTTGCGATTCCCGCGTCCGTCAACTTCATAGGTGACCAGTCCGCCGCTGATGAATTCGCTGGCCACGTCAACAGTTGCCGTCAGCAGTCCGCCGGGATTGTTTCTCAGGTCCAGAATCAGGCCCTCGATACCGTCCTTACGGAGGTCGCGCAACGCCTCGCGGAGCTCGTCGCGCGTGCGGCCGGTGAAGGTGCTTATCTTTGCCAGCCCGTACGGCGTGTCTGCGATGAGCCGGGCAGTCACGCTATCCTGCTTGATGGTGCCGCGGACTATAGGAATATCAACCGGATCGAGATCACCCAGGTGGACTACCGACAACACCACCGTCGTACCTCGCTTGCCCCGTATCCGGTTCACCGCGTCCAGCACCGACCAGCCGGTCGTGTCGACGCCGTCCACTGCGAAGATGACGTCTCCGGGCCGGATACCTGCCTTTTCTGCGGGCGTATTCGGCAGGGGCGCCACGATCATCACGCGCTGCCGGTCCTGCGTCTGCGTGACTTCGGCGCCGATTCCTTCGAAGTCGCCGGCAAGGCGCTGGTTTTCAAGCTCGAATGATTCCGGCGAGATGTACGCCGTGTAGCGGTCGCCGAGCGCGTCGATCATCCCGCGGATTGCCGCCTCCGCAAGGACGTCCGGGTCTACTTTCTCCCGCTCAACGTACTCCCGAACCAGAAGGCTGTATGCTTCCCATACCGGCTCAAGCCCCGCCGGAACTTCATCCGGCGGCGGGACGTAAGGCAGCGCCGTGGGAGTCGCAACCTGCCCATCGGAGAGTGCGACGCCGTCTTCTTGCAGGGGAACCGATGGCGCCGCCGCGTCGCTGCCGGATCCACAGGCGATGGCAACGATCAGGAGAATCGCCAGCCCTGGCAGGGCCGCGCGACGGCGCAGGTCGGTGTTAAACAAGTTCATAGATTTATAAGACGCTTCGAGAGATCGGGCTGAACTCGAAGTCTACCATCGGCACTTCAGGACACCGGCGAGTGAGTAGAGCTTCCGGCCCTTCTGCTTAGTTGACATAACAAATATAGTGCGAACCTCTGGGAGCTACGCCCCACGACTGTTCCTGCCACTGATACGTTGGATGCACCCTTAGGGACCGCCGGTTGGATTACCGCCACTCCCTACTCTGACCCCTCACTCAGCGGGCCGGAATCCAGCCCCGGCCGGCATTCGCTTCGTCGAGTCCGCCCATGTACATCATCAGGACCCCGTCTGAGCCGGTGCGCCGGGCCGTCTCGTCGAAAAAGTCGATCTCGACAGTGGCATCGCCGCAGACAACCTGAACGGTTCTTCGGTCCGCACTTGTTGCCTTCACCGGCTCAGATTCGAGTATGTTGCCCTCCCCGACGAGAAAGCGCATCCATGGAACCACGGAACCTCCCCTGAGCATCTCGCCCATTTTTGCCTGGTCTATGACCTGCAATTCCGAAGGGCTGCAACTGAAAAATGGTTTTTCTGGAAACGGGGATTCCCCGTAGGAATCTGAGAGGTAAGCAGTCACTGGCAGATGGCTCCTGGAGAACACTAACGTTTCACAATGCGGCCACTCGCGGGGTCGCTTTGCGACCATATCAACCGCGGCCTGCTCAGCCGAAGAGAAAGCCTATGCCCGAAACCGGCATTACGGCCTATGAAACTCGGTCAGACCTGCGTTGCTTGCGTTGCCTGGGCAGCCCGTGGCACGGCGTCTTTCGAGGTGCTGGAACTCAGGTCTTCAGCGATGAGCCCCCGGAGATTATCGATGCCCCATCCAAGCTCGGCCGACGTTAGCGCGTAGCGCCTCGACGCGCTCATCAATTCGTGTACCCGGTCCGGGAGATCGCCGGCGGGGTCATCGGTAATTCGATCGACCTTGTTGAGGACGAGAATCTTTGGGATTGTGCCCAGACCGAGGTCATCCAGCACCTCATCGACGACCGCAGCGTGCCGGACGGCGGATCGGTGGCTCGCGTCGACTACATGCAGGAACAGATCGGCCGCATCCATCTCCTCCAGGGTCGCTCGGAACGCGGCGACGACGGCGGCCGGGAGCTTGTGAATGAAACCCACCGTATCGGTAAGGACCGCGGATGAGCCACCCGGCATCTCCGGCAAATGGAGCTGCCGGGTCGTCGTATCGAGGGTTGAGAAGAGTTGATTCCGGGCGATGACGCCCCCGGAAGTCATCCGGTTGAATATGGCGCTCTTGCCAGCGTTGGTGTATCCGACCAGCGAGATCACGCTCACTCGGGATCGGGCGCGATTCTGCCGCTGGGCATCACGCTGATCCCGTACTTTCCTCAACTGCTTCTTCATTCTGGAAATGCGCGTGCGCACGAGGCGGCGGTCGGTCTCTATCTGCGTCTCGCCGGGTCCTCGTGTGCCAATACCGCCACCAAGCCTTTCAAGGTGGGACCACTGTCCGGCAAGACGGGGCAGCAGGTACTCGCTCTGGGCCAGCTCTATCTGCAGCTTTCCTTCGGTGGTTCTCGCACGCTGGGCGAAGACGTCAAGGATAAGGCTGCTGCGATCGATCACTTTTACCTGGAGTTCATCTTCAAGCAGCTTCTGCTGCGCCGGCGCCAGCTCGTCATCGAATATGACGACATCGATCTCTTCTTCGTAGACGAGGGCTTTCAGCTCTTCGAGCTTTCCCCGGCCGATATAGGTCCGAGCCGGCCTGGCCAGCAGCTGCGGGATCTGCGCGACGACTTCCGCGTTGGCGGCACGCGCCAGGTCGGCCAGCTCGGCCATCGAGTCTTCCAGGGCCCAGCCGGATTTATCGCCGCGCAGCCCTACGCCCACGAGGCAGGCGCGCTCGCTCTTCGGCCGGGTCTGGTGCGGTCCGTTTCGTCGGCTCAATATGCCCTGAGTTTATCGCTTTGGCGAGGCATCGCGTAGCGCGCTTATCTCAAACCGGGACGCGATCAGGCCGGTGGCGGCGGAATTGTCCAGCCTTCCAACCGCGCGAGGCCTTCCTCCATCCGCTCATCATCGATGGTCAGGGAGAGCCGGATGTAGCCCTCCCCGGCCTCGCCGTATCCGCTTCCGGGCGTGACCACGATGTCCCGTTCCTCGAGCAGCAGTTCCGTGAACGTCGCTGCATCGTAGCCCGGTGGGACGGGCGTCCACACATAGAGGCCCGCCTTCGGCGCCACGGCTTCGAGGCCGATACTGCGCAGCGAATCGACCACGCGGTCGCGCCGGTGCTGGTATCCGGCGTTGTTGTGGGCGATCCACTCATCCGAAGTCGCCAGCGCCTCAATGGCCATCTCCTGCACTGCCTGCGGCGCGCCTGAGTCGAGGTTCGATTTCACACGCATGAGCGCGTTGATCATCTCCGCATTGCCGGTCGCCATTCCGATTCGCCATCCGGTCATGTTGTAGGTCTTGGAGAGCGAGTGAAATTCCATTCCCACGTCCATCGCGCCGTCCACTTCCAGCAGGCTCGGCGCGATGTAGCCATCGAACGTCACCTCCGTATAGCAGGCGTCATGGAGCAGAGCGATATCGTGTGATTGCGCGAACTCAATCGCCCTCGCAAAGAACGCCCTGTCGGCGGTTGCGCCGGTCGGGTTGTTCGGATAGTTGATCCAGAGGACCTTCGCCTTGTTCGCGACATCTGACGGTATCGACGCGAAGTCCGGCAGGAAGCCGTTTTCCTCTCGCAACGGCATCCGGTACACATGGCCGCCGGCGAACATGGTGCCGATCTCGTATACCGGGTAGGCGGGGTCCGGGATCAGGGCAATATCGCCCGGGTCTATGAAGCAGAGCGCTGCGTGGCCGATGCCCTCTTTGGCCCCGATAAGGCTGAGCGCCTCCGTCTCCGGATCGAGAGTGACTCCGAATCGCCTGTAGTACCAGTCCGTAACCGCCTTGCGAAATTCCGGCAGGCCTTCGGACTCCGGGTAGCGGTGGTTGGGCGCTTTCCTCGCGCCGGCGTCCAGCGCGTCCAGCACGTGGCCGGGAGTCTCGCGGTCCGGATCGCCGATTCCGAATGAGATGACATCGATTCCCTGCGCTTTTTTCTCTGCGATCTTCCTCGAGATCCCCACGAAGAGATAAGGCGGCAGTCTGTCTATTCGATCAGCGAAGCGCATTCATTCTCCAGTTCGGTCCATATTGGCGAGACCGGTCAATCCGGCCAGACCCCCGTGTATACCTCGACGGTCGGGCCTGCCAGGTAGACCTCTCCCGCGCCATCCCAGGACAGTTTCAGAGTTCCACCCGGAACTGATATCTCGACGTTCTCATCCACCAGGCCGTGCAGGCGGGCGGCCACGCACACTGCGCTGCAGCCGGTGCCCGATGAGAGCGTCTCCCCTGCCCCGCGCTCGAAGATCCGGGCTTTGATGTGTCCGCGATCGATCACGTTCGCGATCTCGAAATTGATCCGGTTGGGGAACAGCGCGTTGGACTCCACAAGCGGCCCGATCTCGAGCAGAGGAAAATCGTCGACGTCCTCTTCGGGAAAGTAAACGGCGTGAGGATTGCCGACCGAGAGACAGGTCACTTCGATGGAGCGATTGCCGATGTCGACCGGGAGGTCGATCACGCGATCTACGTCCCCCGTTGCGCCAGTATCACCAAGATCGACCGGAATCTCCGCCGGCGCGAGCAGTGGAGTACCCATTGCCACACGGCCTGCGACCATTTTGCCTCCGACCATCGTAGGCTCGATGGTGCGGATGCCTGCCATCGTTTCGACACGCAGCTTCCCGGACTCAGGAGTGGCGATTTTTCGGTCGATCACGAACTTTGAGAACAGGCGGACGCCGTTGCCGCTCATTTCAGCCTCGGAGCCGTCCGGGTTGAAGATACGCATCCGCACCTGCGCCCGGTCCGATGGCAGGACCACGACGATGCCGTCTGAACCCGCGCCGAAGTGAAGCTCGCTCATCACCCGTGAAAGCTCGCCCCAGTCACGGCTCTCGTCGCGGCCGTCGATCGCTATATAGTCGTTGCCTGCTCCGTGGAGCTTGGCGAATGGAAGAGCCAATACTTTATTTTCCGTGATTCGCGTTGCCACGCCCGAATCGAATTGGGGCGGGCTCAGGCAGGATATTGTAGATGGGAAGCCGCCATTCATGGGCGGCTTCTTTTAGCGTTGTGTTATGCCAGTAATCACGATGAAACCGGCAGATCGGACGGTTCTGTCACCGGCCATCGGTGTCATTCACCCAGCGCTGAATCAAGCCGATGCAGCGCTCTTCGGGATCATCGGCCGCGTCCAGCCAGTGAATTCGCGGATCGTCGAGTGGGAACCATCCGTACTGCTGGCGCACCAGCCGACGTGATGCGCGCCTCGCCGTAGCGACCGCTTCATCGAGCGGCCCCTCGCCGGACAGGTGCGCCGCGAGTTCCCGGTAGCCGATTGCGGCGAAAGATGGCGATTTCGGATCGACGCCCCGCGCGAGCAGATCCCTGACCTCTTCCAGCCAGCCGGCTTCGATCATGCCGTCGATGCGGCGATCTATCCGCTCGTATATATCGCTCCGGGGCATTGTCAGGCCGATCACGAGGTTCTCAAACGGCGCCTGCGCCGCCCTGCCCCGGCCGGCGCCCGGCCCGAGTGCGCGGGCGACTTCGATTGCCCGAATCACTCGCCTGACGTTGCGCGAGTCGATGCGCTCCGCCGCCGCCGGATCAGCCTCTTCCAGCAGTGAAAACACCGCTTCGCCGCCGCGCGAAGAGGCCATCTCCTCAAGCTCCTTTCGCAGCGCTTCATCGGGCGGCGCCTCTGGGACCTCCCAACCCTCGAGCAGCCCCCAGAGATACTGGCCGGTTCCGCCGACAAGGACCGGCAGGCGGCCTCGACGGTCGATATCCTCGATGATCTCCGTGGCAGACTCGATGAACTGGTGGAGGCCCATTCTCTCCCCGGGCTCCAGCACGTCGATCAGATGATGGGGCGCCAGCGCAAGATCTGCCGGAGAGGGCTTCGCCGTGCCGATGTCGAATCCCCGGTAAAAGAGGCGGGAATCGACGTTCACGACCTCACCGCCAACGGCGCGGGCGACTTGAAGGGCGAGGGCAGATTTGCCGACCGCCGTTGGGCCGACTATGGCGGCCAGCCGGGCCATTCAGGCTCGAATGGAGGCCGTTAGCTCCACGATGCCCACGAACTCATCAGGCTTCAGGCTCGCGCCGCCAACGAGCGCGCCGTCTATGTGCGGACGGTCGATGAACGGCCCGATGTTCTCCGATGTGACGCTTCCGCCATAGAGAATCGGGATGTCGGAGGCCGGTTCATCCCCAAAAAGCGAGGCCAGGGTCTCTCTCAGCGATTCGGCCATCTCCCCGGCAACATCCGGTCGGGCCGACCTCCCGGTCCCGATTGCCCACACGGGCTCGTAGCCGACGACCAGGCCGGCCGGGTCGGTTACGCCCTCAAGGCTGGCCTTGAGCTGGTCCGAGACGTATTCGAGCGCATTCCCGGCATCCCGGACATCGAGCGCTTCGCCAACGCAAACGATGGGCCGCAATCCGTGGGCGATAGCCGACAGCGTCTTGGCGGCCACGTCCGCGTCGGTCTCGCTGAAAAGAGATCGGCGCTCCGAGTGGCCTACTATCACGAACTGGCAAAGACTCGAAAGCATGGACATGGACACTTCGCCGGTATATGCGCCGGACTCTTCCGCATGCCCGTCCTGCGCGCCAATCTCAACGTCCGTGCGGTCCAGGGCGATCGCTACTGCGCCCAGCGACACGAACGGCGGGCATATGACCTTGGTCACGCCTGAGATGGCGGCGAGGCCGTCCCGCATCGAGGCGGCGAGCGCCGGCGCCTCGCGCGGCGTCGTGTTCATCTTCCAGTTGCCCGCTACAAGGGGTGTCGCCATCTATCTCTCCGGTTTGCGACTATATTCGCGCCGCTATCTGTCCCTATTTATCAAGAAGCGCAGCCACTCCGGGGAGCGTCTTGCCCTCAAGAAATTCTAACGACGCTCCACCGCCGGTCGAGACGTGGCTGATGAGGTGATCGACCCCAAACGCCCGAACGGCCTCTGCCGTTGAGCCGCCACCCACGATCGACGTCGCGGACCTATTCGAAGCCACGGCGTTTGCGATCGCCTTCGTCCCTCCTGAGAAAGCCTCCCATTCGAAGACGCCAGGCGGGCCGTTCCAGATGATCGTCTTCGCAGCGGATATGGCGTCTGCGAACGCGCTGCGCGTCTCCGGTCCTATGTCCAGGATCAGTTCATCATCAGGAATGGCGTCGAGCTTGCGGCTCACGGCGGGCGTGTCCTCGGCGAATGCTTTGCCTGTCACCACATCCGGTGGAACGAGAATATCGGCGGGAGAATCTTCCAGCAACCCCCGCGCCGCAGCTACGTCATCCGGGGTCGAGTCGCCTGCGCCGCCCGAGTGGCCGAGCGCCCTGGCGAACGCCGCGACCATGCCGCCGCCGATCAGCACCCTATCCACTTTCTTCGCGAGATTTTCCAGCACAGCGATCTTGTCGCTGACCTTGGCCCCGCCGACGATGGCCACTACAGGGCTTACCGGCGAGGAGATCGCGCCGCCCAGCATCTCCAGCTCTCTCGCCATCAGCATGCCGGCAACGGCGGGCAGGTGACGGGCGACGCCAACGGTTGACGCGTGGGCGCGGTGGGCCGTCCCGAAGGCGTCGTTGACGTAGATCTCCGCAAGCGAAGCGAGCTCGCGGGCGAATCCGTCATCGTTCGCCTCTTCCCGAGGATCAAATCGGAGATTCTCCAGAAGGGCGACGTCGCCGGGCCCCATCCCCGCCGTCAGGTGGGCAGGCTCGCCTCCCCCTGGTCCGCCCGCGTGCAAAACGTCCAGGTTGAGCAGCTCGCCCAGGCGTCGCTTGACTGGCGCCAGGCGCATCTCTTCAACCACCCTGCCCTTCGGCCGTCCGAAGTGGCAGCAGAGGACCACACGGGCCTGCCGCTCTCTCAGGTACTCGATCGTGGGCAGCGATTCCCTGATGCGCGAATCATCACTGATTCGTGTGGCTTCAGGCGTCATCGGGACCGCTATTGGGACCCTCAGGGGAACATTAAAATCGACTCTCACGAGGATGCGCTTTCCGGCGACGTCTATGTCCTCTACAGTCTGTTTTCGTGCCGTTGGCTGGTTTCGCAAAGCAGGTTTGCCGTGATCTGGCGTCAGGAGACGAGGGGGCCCACGGCGTGCTCGATCAGGCCGGCAAATCTGGCGCGTGAGTCATCATCCATCTCAGATTTCGTCAAAGCCTGGCCGGCATCGCGCCGCAGGTCATTCAACACGCCTTCTGTAAATTCCCTGCTTCCGCTTTCATCGAGGACCTCGCGCACCCGATCGATGTTGGCGGGGTCGATTACCCGCTGGGCGTACATGTTCCCAAGCTCGCGCCTGATCGACGGGTCCGCGTTCTCCAGCGCGTGGACGACGGGCAGCGACTTTTTCTTGGCGATCAGGCGGCCCTGGGCAGCGCTATCCCGCTCCCCTTCCCCCCAGAGTACCGCATAGTCCTCTGCGATTCGCATCGCGGTGCCGAGCTTCAGTCCGAACGTGGCAAGGCCATCCTGCAACTTTTCGTCGCCCCCGCCGGACGCCATGAGGCCAAGCCGGATGGCGGCCGCGACAACGCTTCCGGACAACGCCTCTGCCATCTCCATGTACTCGACCGTGGAGACAGCCAGCTGCTCCTGGAACACCGTGTCCATGTAGGCGCCTTCGCAGAGCGACAGAGTGGCTTCGTCCAGGACTTTAAGAGCGGCCGAGACCCGTTCCGGCGAAATGCCTCGTTCTCGCATGCTGAAGAGGGCGAGGCGTGCAAGTGCGTGCATTCCGTCCCCTGCGTTTATTCCCTGTGCCGGACCCCAGACCCACCAGAGGGCCGGTTTGACTCCCCTGTCAGGATTGCCTTCCTGGATGTCGGAGTGAATCAGCGAATAGTTGTGGAGCAACTCGATGGCCGTTGCGCTCAGGGTCGCGTATTCCTGGATTACCGATTGTTCTGCTTTGTCCGCTCCGGCCGCCTGGGCCGAGAACAGGCAGATGGCCCCGCGCAGCCGCTCCTGCTCGGCGGGCGGAACCGGCTCGCCGTGCTCATCCACCCAGCCCAGGTGGTAAGCCATCATCGTGTAAAGAGGAAGCGTGCGCCCTTGCATAAACTCGCGGAGGGCCTTTTCGACCGTTGCGCTTGCCGCTCGCAGGTTCCCGTCTGAACTCAACTTGTCTCAGACTCCCCGCCGGGACTCTTCAGGTCGCGATAGCCTTGCTGAATCACTCTGAGTACCTCGTACGCCGGCAGTGCGCCGTTTCGGGTTATCCGGGGCGGGGTTGCCGTGCAGTCGATAACGGTTGACGGCAGTTCTTCTTCCCCGGCTTCCCCGCAGCGACCCGGAATCACCAGGTCCACGCTGTCCGCAAGATTAGCAGCAACCTCCGAAGCGAGGCGTGTGGGAGGCGTGCCGGAGCGGTTCGCGCTTGTGCCGGTAATCGGACGGCCCAGCCCCCTGATCAGCGCGAGTGGTACGGGATGGCCCGGCACTCTCACGCCAACCGTGCCCGTTCCGGCTGTGACGGCGTCGGGCACCTCCGGAAGGGCGGGCAGCACAAGGGTCATCGGCCCGGGCCAGAATGCCTTCGCCAGCGCAGCGACATAAGGGTGAACCGTCGCAACTACGTTTGCCAGCGAATCTGCGCTGGCAATCAGGAGCGGCACCGGGTTGCCGGACTTTCGGCCTTTCGCCCTGAGCACGCCCTCAACCGCCGATTGGCTAAATCCGTCGGCGCCCAGTCCATACAGTGTGTCCGTGGGAAAGGCGACCAGCCCGCCGGACTTCAAAATATCCACACCGCGCGCGATCAGATCGGAATCTATGTCATCCGGGTCTATGTCATTGCTCTGGGCTGCCGGGGCCAATGATGGTTCCTCTCGACGGCTCGCGGACGAAAAACTATCATCAGGATTGGACCGCGTGACGTGACGCGATTACATATGATTCAAGTTGCGCCCGTCAAGGTGATTCAATTGCTTCTACCCCCGACACAGGGGAGGCAGGCCCGAAATACCAGATATGCCAAAAACGCCAGATATTTTGAAATGCCAGACACTGACCCGCAGGTAGACCCGAGCGATTCGACGGCCGACGCTGCTGACAGCCGTCGAATCTCGACGACCGGCGACATCGAGGTAGCAACCTATCTCGAAATCGCATCACAGGATCGCGCCACCGGCGCCGGAGCGCCGGGTGAGGCGCAGGCGGCACTTGAGGCCATTGCGGTCATCGATTTTGGCTCGCAGTACTCCCACCTGATCGCCCGGCGGATTCGCGAGGCGCATGTATTCTGCGAAATCATCCCGCACAACGCGCCGCGAGAGGCGGTGGAACACCTGGACCTCAAGGGCATCGTCCTTTCAGGCGGTCCCGGCAGCGTGTACGACGATGACGCCCGCCTTGCGCCGGCGTGGGTCTTCGACGCGGGCGTGCCGGTACTGGGCATCTGCTACGGGATGCAGCTCATCTCGCATCAACTGGGCGGGAAAGTGGCGCCCAGCGCAACAAAGGAATACGGCCACGCCGTCATACACCGCGATGGGGACAGCAACGCCCTGTTCGATTCTCTGGATAATGAGATACCGGTCTGGATGAGCCACGGCGACCGGATTGAGGAGATGCCCCCTGGTTTCAGATCGATCGCGTTTTCTGAAAACTCTCCGGTCGCCGCGATGGCCAGCGACGGTCAGTTCTTCGGCATCCAATTCCATCCTGAGGTGGCGCACACGCCACAGGGCGCGGAGATCCTCAGCAATTTCGTTCACAGCATTTGCGGCGCGGCAGCAACCTGGACGGCGCCTAACTTCGTTGCCGGCACGATCGAACGGATTCGGGCGCAGGTCGGAGACCGCAAGGTCATTTGCGCGCTCTCCGGAGGCGTGGACTCGGCCGTCACATCGATGCTCATCCACCGCGCGATTGGCGACCAACTCACCTGCATATTCGTCGATAACGGCCTGATGCGCCGAGAGGAGCCCGAGCGCGTCCAGGCGGTGTTCCAGAAGCACCTTGGCGTGAAACTGATCTTCGTTGACGCCGCGGAGAGATTCGTATCGGCATTGAAGGGAGTGACCGACCCCGAAGAGAAGAGAAAGCGGATAGGGCTCGAGTTCATCAGCGTCTTCGAGGAAGAGGCAGGCCAGCTCGGCGATGTAGATTTCCTGGGACAGGGGACGCTGTACCCGGATGTAATCGAAAGCGAGTCGTCAGAGTCTTCCGCCTCCGTGAAGATAAAAACGCACCATAACGTGGGCGGCCTCCCCGAGCACATGAAGCTCCAGTTGGTAGAGCCGCTCAGATACCTGTTCAAGGACGAGGTGCGGCTCGCCGGTCTCGAACTCGGCCTCCCTCCGGAAGTGCTCAACCGGCAGCCCTTTCCCGGGCCCGGCCTCGCCATCAGAATCATCGGCGAGGTGACGTATGACAAGCTCGAGGTGCTCCGCTCCTGCGACTGGATCGTGATGGACGAGATCAAGGGCGATGATCTTTACGACCGCCTCTGGCAGAGCTTCGCAGTGCTCACAGACACCCGTACGGTCGGGGTAATGGGCGACTACCGGACGTACAGCCACGTATGCGCCATTCGAGCGGTCACCAGTGAAGACGCCATGACTGCCGACTGGGCGCGGCTGCCCTACGATACTCTGGCCCGGATCTCAAACCGAATCGTAAACGAGGTTCCCGAGGTCAACCGCGTCGTGCTGGATATCACCAGCAAGCCGCCGGGGACTATTGAGTGGGAGTAGCCCCGTGGGGATAGGCAACCCGAAGTGAACGTCCTGATAATCGGCAGCGGCGGCCGTGAGCACGCGCTGGCGTGGAAACTGGCACAGTCCCGAGACACCGGCAAAATCTATGCCGCTCCCGGGAACGGCGGCACTGCTGCGCTTGGCGCCAATTTGCCGATCAGTGATCTGGACATCCCCGCCCTGGCCATGGCGGCCCGCGAGCATGAGATCGGCATGACTGTGGTCGGCCCCGAGGCGCCACTGGCGGCCGGCATAGTTGACGCGTTCGAAGCGGAAGGACTGCCGATTTTCGGACCGAGCAAGGCCGCTGCCCGCATCGAGTCTTCAAAGGCCTGGGCCAAGGAGTTCATGGGTCGCCACAATATACCCACGGCGGCGCACAGGACGGTCACGTCACTCGACGAAGCCGACGCCTATCTCTCCACCGTATGCGCCGGGCCGGTGGCGGTGAAGGCCGACGGCCTCGCCGCGGGCAAGGGCGTGGTCATGGCGGCCGATAAGGCAGAGGCCATTCTCGCCGTAAAGTCGATGCTGGACGGCCAGTTCGGTGAATCAGGCTCGACCGTTGTGATAGAAGAGGCACTCTCGGGGCTTGAGGTCAGTGTCTTCGCATTTGTAGACGGGCCAACCGTTTCAGCAGAAGTCGCGGCCTGCGACTACAAGCGGGTGGGAGATGGCGACACGGGCCTCAACACAGGCGGCATGGGCGCATACACGCCACCCGAGTTCTGGACGCCGGAGCTGGCGCTTGGGATACGCAAAAGCATCCTTGAGCCGGCCGCCCGCGGGATGGCCGCGGAGGGCTGCCCCTTCAAGGGGATCCTCTATGCCGGGCTCATGATCACGCCAACCGGGCCAAAGGTGATCGAGTTCAACTGCCGGCTGGGTGATCCGGACGGCTCGCTCGTACTGCCCCGGCTCGAGTCGGACCTGCTCGACATATGCGTGGCCGTGAGCGAGGGACGTCTCGCCGATACGGCCATCTCATGGTCCGACTCATCCTACGTATCCGTAGTCATGGCATCAGGTGGATACCCGGGCAGCTACGAAACGGGCAAGACGATCTCTGGCATAGACGACGCCGGACCCGGCGCGCTCATCTTCCATGCTGGAACAACGCTCACTGATGGCGGCGAGTTGGTGACGTCCGGCGGGCGGGTGCTCGCAGCGGTCGCCAGAGGCGCGAACGCGGATGAAGCCCGGCGCGGCGCTTATATCGCAGTCGGGAAAATCGGCTTCGAAGATGCCATCTACAGGCGCGATATCGCAGAACGCGCGGCGACTTCGGCCGCGTCTATCGGAGGCTAATTCGAATGGCAGATGAGGCACCGCTGGTAGGGGTTCTAGTCGGGAGTAAATCCGACGAGCCGTTGATCGCGCCCGTTTTCGAGACTCTGGAAAGCTACGGGATCAGCTATGAGTACAACGCCATCTCGGCCCATCGGAATCCGGACAAGCTGACGGAGTACGTGAAGGCGGCGAAGGGGCGCGGCTTGAAAGTGATGATCGCCGCAGCAGGCGGCGCCGCCGCCCTGCCCGGCGCGGTGGCAGCCCTCACAACGCTTCCAGTAATCGGCGTGCCACTGCCGAGCAGCGAGATGAAGGGCATCGACTCGCTTCATGCCATCGTCCAGATGCCGCCGGGAATTCCGGTGGGCTGCGTCGCCATCGGCGAATGGGGCTCGCGGAACGCCGCCCACCTGGCCGCGGAGATCATCGCGCTCTGGGACGATAAGGTGGCCGCCGCCGTCGAGGCGTACCGGGACCGGCTTCACAGCGGCTGATTTCGCTGCACCTCCATGCTAATCGTTTGCGACTTTGACGAGAGCGCCGCCGGCCATAACGCGGCGCGCGCTGTGCTCGATCGATTTGACGCCGCGGAAATCGACGCGTTGCGCGCCCGGTACGAATCCGGAGAACTCTCGTTCCGGGAGTATCAGGAGCTGGTATTCCGGGCGACCGGCGCAGGGGTAGAGGAACTGTCAGCCGCCGCAATTGAGGCGGTCACCCTCCGCCCGGGCTTCGTGGACGCGGTCATGGCCGCGCACGAGGCGGGCGCACGCCTCGTCGTCGCATCCGCGGGACTTCACATTTACATACGGCCCGTTCTCACCCTGAACGGGCTCGAGGAGATCCCGGTAGTGGCCGTTTCAGTCACAGCCGACCCGGCCACGGGGCGCATTATTCAGTACGATTACCCGGAAGCGGAAAGCTGGTGCCAGAGTGATTGGGCAGTCTGCAAATGCAGGCCGATGAGGGAGGCTCTTGCGACGGGGGAAGAGGTCGTTTTCGTTGGAGACGGCCTTCGCTCAGATAGCTGTGCGGCGGGCATCGCCACGACGGTATTCGCACGTTCCAGACTGCTCGACTACTGCCACCAGAACGGCATTCCGGCCATGCCTTACGAAGACTTTATGCCGGTTGCCGAGTACATCCGCCAGAGAGCGAAAAAAAGCGGCGCAGGTAAACCAGGAGACGACTGAGATCTCATGATTCCCAGGTACTCCCGACCGGCCATGAGCCGCGTCTGGTCCGAGGACAACCAGTTTGAGCTCTGGTTGAGGGTGGAGATCGCCGCAAGCCAGGCATGGTCCGAGCAGGGTGTGATCCCCGCGGATGAGATGGAGGAGATCAGGAAAGCCACGTTCTCCCGAGAGCTATACGACGAGCATTTCGAACAGACGAAACATGATGTCGTCTCTTTCACAAGAGCAGTCACGCCAAGCGTTGGAGATGCCGGCCGCTGGATTCACTACGGCCTGACGTCAAATGACGTGAAAGACACCGCGCTCAGCCTGCAGTTGGTGGAGGCGATCGACCTGATCGACGGAGAAGTTCAGCGGCTGATGGAGGCCGTAAAGGTCCGGGCCGAAGAGAACATCGGCGTCATCTGCATTGGCCGGTCGCACGGCGTCCATGCCGAACCGATGAGCTTCGGCCTGAAGCTGGCGACGTGGTACAGCGAGCTGGCGGACCACCGGAAGTCGATCGCGCTTTCCCGTGAGCTGGTTTCCGTCGGCAAAATATCCGGTCCGGTGGGCACATACGCGGGTATTCCCCCGGAGATAGAAGAGTCTGTGTGCCGGCAGCTCGGCATCGCGCCGGCGCCGGTATCGAGCCAGATAGTCCCCCGCCACCGCCACGCCAATTTCGTAAGCACGCTCGCCCAGTTGGCGGCATCGTTGGAGAAGTTCGCAACAGAGATCCGGGCGTTGCAGCGTACGGAGATCAGGGAAGTCGAGGAGCCGTTCGGGATGCCGGGGTATGTGAGCACCGGCTCTTCGTCCATGCCCCACAAGCGAAATCCGGAACTGACGGAGCGTATCTGCGGCCTGGCCAGGCTGGTGAGAGGCAACTCCGTGCCCGCGCTCGAGAACGTGGCGTTGTGGCACGAGCGGGACATCAGCCACTCGTCGGTCGAGCGAATTATTCTTCCCGACACCTCGCTGGCCATCGACTACATGCTCGATCTGCTTACCGGCGTCGTCTCAGGAATGAAGGTCTACGCCGATCGGATGATGGAGAACGTCGAGTTGACGCGCGGCCTGGTATTTTCACCGAGAGTGCTCAGCGCGCTCATCGAAAGCGGAATGGACCGGACGAGCGCTTACGAGATAGTCCAGGCCGCCGCAATGCAGACGTGGGACGAAGACGGCGACTTCAGGGAGCTGATCAAGGCCAGCGGTGAAGTTTCCAGGAATCTGAGCGAAAGCCGGCTCGACGAACTGTTCGACTACAGCTTCTTCATGACCCACGTAGGACACACCTTTGAGCGGCTTGGCCTGTCTACCGCAGGCTTGAACGGCGCCTGAGGCATAGCCGCTAAACACGAGGAGACACACCAAGAGATATGGATGCGATCCACGAAACGAACCTTCCCGGCCTGACCTACAGGGGCAAGGTGCGCGACACCTATGACCTGGGCGATGGGAGAATGCTGATGATTGCCACGGACCGCATCTCAGCATTTGACGTGGTACTCCCCACCGCCATCCCGGAAAAGGGAGCCATCCTGACGCAGATGTCGCGATTCTGGTTCGATCTTCTGGGAGATGTGATACCCAACCACATGATCGCAATCGCGAGTGACGCCGAGGCTATGGCCAACGTGGAGCGCGTAGGCCCCCTGATCGGGCTGTCGCACGAGATAGCAAGACGGTCGATGGTGATCAAGAAGGCGGAGCGAATCGATATCGAGTGCGTCGTCCGGGCCTACATAACGGGATCTGCCTGGGCGGAGTACACGCGCTCCGGCACCGTGAACAGCGCAAAGCAGCCGGAAGGGCTGATCGAAGCGGACCGGTTCCCTGAGTTCCTGTTCACGCCCTCCACGAAAGCGGAGGTCGGCCACGACGAGCCGATGACGGATCAGGAAGTGATCGACATGGTCGGGACGGAGATGGCGAACCGCCTGCGGAACGCGTCTATCGAGGTATTTACGAAGGCCCATGACTATGCCCGGAGCCGCGGCATGATTCTGGCCGATACGAAGTTCGAGTTTGGCCTCATCGACGGCGAGTTGACCCTTATAGACGAGGTGCTCACGCCGGATTCCAGCCGCTTCTGGGATGTGAACGACTATGCGCCTGGAGCGTCTCCGCCGGCCTTTGACAAGCAGTTCGTCCGGAACTGGCTCGCGGATTCGGGCTGGAACAAGGAGCCACCCGCTCCTGAGCTGCCCCCAGACGTAGTCGCAAAAACCGTGGAGAGGTACTCCCAGGCCCTCGAGCGGCTCACCGGAGAAACGCTCGCGGCATAGCGCTCGTATAATCGTTAGGTCGGCCTTCGCCTTTTTGCGACCGGCTATTCAATCCGCAATATCTCAGGGTTCACATGGCTTCAACACGTCCAGAACGCCGCCGCGGCATGACCAAGGGTCAGATCAGGGCCGAGCGCCGCCAGCGCTCCGAGCGCCGCAGGTCCCGGCGACGAACGGTATTGTTCTCGGTAGGCGGCCTCCTGGGTCTTGCATTCATCGTTAGCCTTCTGATCCCCGGCGGCCTCAGCGGCCGGCACGGTGGGTCTAGCCAGGTGGTGAATACTCTCAACACCGGAGGGCCGGTGCCGATCCAACCCGACCAGGGCCGCAACCATATCCCGGTCGGAGCGGGATTCCACGGACCGGATGGCCTGACCCTCTACAACTCTCTCCCCGCGACGTCAGGCTCGCACTGGGCCGTAGTGGGGCCGTCCACAGAGGTGCCCTCGGGAGTGCCGGCCAGATGGGGGCCGTACGATATCGAGCTTCCGGATGAGGTCCTGGTGCACAACCTGGAGCACGGCGGCATTGGAATCCACTACAACTGCGCGGGCGGCTGCCCTGAGACAATTCAGCAACTCATCGATATTGCGCCGCGCGGCTTCTCTCAGTTCATAATCTCGCCATACACGTTAATGGGCTCGAAGATAGCCATAACGGCGTGGCGCCACATCCTCTATCTGGATGAGTTCGATGAGGCCCAGTTGCGGGAATTCATCGACGAATACCTGGACAGGGCGCCTGAGAGCGTGCCGGGGAACCTCTTCTAAAAGTTGGCCGATTACCTCGCACGGGTCCGGGTGACGCTAAAGCCCACCGTCAACGATCCGCAGGGAAACACCGTCGCACAGGCGCTCGGGACGCTTGGATTCGACACCGTTGAAGATGTCCGTGTCGGCAAATTCATCGAGGTGAAGCTGACGGCGTCCAGCCAGGCGGATGCCGAAGAGAAGATCGCCCTGATGGGCGAAAAGCTGCTTGCCAATCCGGTAATCGAACTCTTCGACTTCGAGGTCGAGCAGATCTAGTCGATCACGCCCTTGGTGCTCGGTATGGCGTCGGGGTTTCGACTATCGAGGGCGACCGCCGCGCGCAGCGCCCTGGCCAGGGCCTTGAACGTGGCCTCGGACCGGTGGTGATCGTTCTTGCCGCTCAGCACCGTAGCGTGCAACGCCATCCGGCCTTCTATCGCGAACGCCTCCAGAAAATGCCTCACCTCGTCGGATGAGAACTCACCCTCGTATCTGGGCGTCCCCATGTCGACGACACCATATCCGCGGCCGCTGATGTCTATCACCACGCGCGAAAGCGCCTCGTCCAGCGGGACGATTGCACTGGCCATGCGCACGATGCCGCGCTTATCGCCAAGCGCCTGATCTACAGCCCTGCCAAGCACTATTCCTGTGTCCTCGAGAACGTGGTGCCAGCCCATCGAGTGGTCGCCCTGCGCCCGGACCTTCAGGTCAAACGAGCCGTGGCGTGCGAATGCGTCCAGCATGTGCTTGAGCATCCCGTTGCCGGTATCGATCTCTGCCGTTCCGGCGCCATCAAGATTGATGGTCACAGAAATATCGCTTTCCGTGGTCTTGCGCTCCACAGTCGCGATTCTGGGTTCAGGTCCCATCGTGCCGGCCAATGGCTGGCCTCCGCTTACATTTCCGCTGGTCAGATAACGGTCTTCAGTGCCTTCATCAGGCGTCCGGTCTCCCCTGGCGTCCCTGCGCTGATGCGCAGGTGGCGCGCCAGCCGGGGATGGCTGAACATCCGCACGAACACTCCGTGCGACGCCAGCCCCTCAAACACCTCGCCGGCGCTCTGTTCGAACTCACAGAGCAGGAAGTTGGCGCTCGAAGGCCAGTACTTGACCCCATCCATCGTATCGAGAAACGCCTCAAGCCTGCCTCTCTGCTCGAGGATGACTTTCACGTTTTTCATCAGATCGTCTTTGAATTCGAGAGATGTGATGAGAGCCGCTTCCGCGGCCGCGCTCACGCTGTATGGCTGCTTGATGTCGAATAGATGCCGCACGATCTCCGGACTGGCGATCATGTAGCCGATGCGCACTCCGGCAAGCCCGGCCCATTTGCTCATTGAGCGCAGAATCACGAGGTTCTCGTACTCCGGCACGAGGTGGGCCAGCGATTTTCCCGAAAACTCGAAGTAAGTCTCGTCAACGACCAGCACCATCTCCATTTCGAGCAGCCTGCGGGCCTCGGCTTCCGACAGGTCGTTGCCGGTAGGATTATTGGGCGAGGCGAGGAAAAGTATCTTTGTCCGTTCGTCATCGAGAGCCGCCACAGCGTCAATATCAACGTCATAGTTTTCATCCCGCGGCACGGATATCACCTGCGCGTCCGCGACACGCGCGCAGAATGAGTACATCC
>JADFPB010000018.1 GCA_022562515.1 Chloroflexota bacterium
GACCCTATGAGGCGGACCTCACGGGCTCTGATCAGATGATTAATTCTGTACTCTCTGGCTATATTCTGACACTCCTAAGAAGAGCACGGCGCAGCGGCATTGCGGCATAAATATTTCTACAGGGTGCAAGTATATATATCGTGTATACGGAGCGTCAACGGAAATCGCCCCCGTTTCAAGTAGCCTTCCGGGATGCTTTTTTGGGGCTTTCAAGTGCGTGTGAGGCCACTGGCTCTCAGGTAATTGACGCCCGCTCGGGGCGGCGCCCGGGACCGATTGGAGCGTCCGGGCGGCCATCTGGAGAGAACGGCGGCAAATCTTGTGCTACTCCTGTGCTACGATTGGACCTAACTCCCTTCACTCTGCGTAGAGAAGCTCAAATGTGCACCTCTTCGTGGATTCCCGCGTCGAAAACAATGTTCGACGTAAAAATCTGAAGTGGCGCCCGTGCGCGATCGCGCATCGAGCCCGCTGTAAAGCAACACGGAGTAACACACTGATGAGCAACCGCTGGATGCGGAACGGTTTCATCTATGTACTGATCGTGCTCGGCGTGATCACGATCTTCCTGGTCTTTTTCAATGACCCTCTTGGCGATAGCCAGGAGATTCCCATCAGCGACGTGATCCAGCGAGCCAAGTCCGGCAGCAGGCTGCAGATCGAGGTGTCCGGCGATAACCTGATAATCAGGGACGGCGCCGCCACCTTCCGCTCCCGCAAGGAGCCGAATTCGAGCCTGGTAGAGACGCTGGAGAGTTCCGGCGTGGACACCAGCAATGTTTCGATCACTGTGAAGGGCTCGAGCGGCCTCGGCAGTTTCATCGGCCTCCTGCTCAACTTCCTGCCCCTGATCCTGTTCGGCGGAATTCTGCTGTTCATGATGCGGCAGGCCCAGAGCAGCGGTAACCAGGCGATGGGATTCGGAAAGAGCCGCGCCCGTATGTTCGTTGGCGCCAAAGCGACGGTGACGTTCTTTGACGTTGCCGGCGCGCCTGAGGCCAAGGAAGAGCTGGAAGAAGTAGTCGAGTTCCTCAAGTACCCGGAGAGATTCATCGCCCTGGGCGCACGGATCCCGGCCGGCATTCTGCTGATCGGTCCTCCCGGCACCGGCAAGACCCTTCTCGCAAGGGCCGTAGCGGGCGAGGCAGGCGTGCCGTTCTTCTCTATATCCGGTTCCGAATTCGTGGAGATGTTCGTCGGCGTCGGCGCCTCAAGGGTGCGCGACCTGTTCGAGCAGGCAAGGCGCCACGCGCCCTGCATCATCTTCATCGATGAGATCGACGCTGTAGGCCGCCATCGCGGCGCCGGCCTTGGCGGCGGCCACGATGAGCGCGAGCAGACGCTGAACCAGATCCTCGTTGAGATGGATGGGTTCGAGACGTCGACCAATGTTATTGTGCTGGCGGCCACGAACCGGCCGGACATCCTTGACCCGGCGCTTCTGCGGCCGGGCCGGTTCGACCGAAGGGTCATCCTGGACTCCCCCGACATCCGCGGCCGCACCGCGATCCTGGAGGTCCACTCCAAGGGCAAGCCGATGGAGCCCGAGATCGATCTGACCGAGATCGCCAAGCAGACGCCCGGCTTCAGCGGCGCAGACCTGGCCAACCTGATCAACGAGTCGGCCATCCTTGCTGCACGAAGGAACCGTAAGAGCATCAGCTTTGACGAGATGACTGAGGCAATAGACAGGGTTATCGCCGGGCCTGCCCGTAAGAGCAGGGTGATAAGCCCGCAGGAAAAAAAGGTGGTCGCATACCACGAGGCGGGCCATGCCCTGGTAGCCCAACTCGAGCCGCATGCCGACAAGGTCCATAAGATCTCGATCGTCGCCCGCGGGCGCATGGGCGGCTATACCCGCTTCGTACCGGATGAAGAACGGACTCTCCAGACAAAGGAGCAGTTCCGCGCCATCATCGCAGCGGCGATGGGCGGCCGCGCGGCCGAGATGATCAAGTTCGATCAGATCACCACCGGCGCATCGGACGATATAGAAAGAGCCACTGGAATCGCCAAATCGATGGTGACCAAGTACGGCATGAGCGACAGGCTCGGCCCGAGGTCGTTCGGCAAGCATCAGGAGATGATCTTCCTGGGCAGGGAACTCGGCGAGCAACGCGATTACAGCCTCCGCACAGAGGCGATCATCGACCAGGAGATTGACGCTGAGATCGACCGCGGCCTGAGCGAAGCGAAGCGCTACATCTCCGAGAACATGGACGCTCTCGAGCGCATCGCGGAGTTCCTGCTTGAGCACGAGACCATCGACACGAAACAGATCGTGGCTCTTATTGCCGACGAAGAAGTCATCATGCCAAAGGCGTCCGAGCCGGCCCCGAAACCCAAGGCTGAGGCCGAGCCGGACTCGCCGCCCGAGACCCCCGAAACCTCGGACGGCCCGGACATCAGCAGGCCCGAGCCTGAGGGCATCTGATCCGGTCACATGACGATTAAACCGAGACGGCCTGCTCGCTTGAGCAGGCCGTCTCGGTTTAATGCAAGATCGGGCGGCTATTTCGTCTCGAGCTCTTCGACGTCCTGTGGGTGCAGCGGCCGCTCACGGTAGTACAGGCCCCAGCGGTTCATGATCTCGCCCACGGCGGGCAGGTCCAGGGCCGAAAGCTCCTTGAAGAAGCCGGCCAGCACGTGGGCGTGCCTGTCTTCCTCCGTGCAAACCCAGCTGCGCTCAGCGGGGACCATGTAGAGCAGGCCGTTCTGGTGCTTGCACTGCATCTCGAGGCGATCGCCGGTCTCGCTCGGATGAATAGTCAGGCCGTAGCTCGGGCCGTTGTCTGATGTGGTAGCCATGCGTGCGGGGGTCTCCGTGGGTCGTATGCCGGAATGTGGAGACTATCGTAGCGCGCACCGGCGAATCGGTCCCGCCCAAACCCCTAAAGCGCGGTCCCATAGACCCGTTCCGGGACCACGGTGACGACTACGCGGCGGTCGTCGATCATCGACTGGTCGTACTCGTCCCAATTACCGTGCTCGCCGGAGATCTGCCGGTAGACCTGGCGGCACGCTGCGAGAAACTCGTCACGTGGCGTACCAGCCTGGTCGATTATCTCGGCGCGGCCTTCGAAGACTATGAATCCCCACCAGTCTTCTTTGGAGACGAGTATCGAGCAGCGAGGGTCCCGCCGCAGGTTTATCAGCTTGGCGCGGTCTTCCGTGGTGGTAAACGCCACGCCGTCGCCGAGCGGGGTGCAGACGACGATGCTCATCTGCGCCGCGCCGCTCTTGCGAAACGTCGTCACGACTCCCTTGTTGTTCTCGCCGGCAAACTCCCGAGCCTTCTCTGTCAGCATCTTTTTCCTCCCACCGCCGTTGTCCCTGGACAAGTCTCCTGGAGAACGAAATCGACCTCATACATGTCGTAGCGGGCCAGATTCATGCCCAGGCTTTCGTAGGTCGCATGCGCGGCAGAATTTTCCCGCTCGACATAGAGTCGGATGCCCGCCACCCCACCGCGCTCCAGCGCATCTGCTTTGACGGCCTCATACAGCCGTCGGTAGATGCCGCGCCGCCGCCAGCCGGGCTCGACGTAGACGCTCTGGATCCACCAGATGACGCCGTTCCGCCAGTCGCTCCACTCGTACGTGATGAGCAGTCCGCCGACGATCTTGCTGTCAGGGCCGCCGGGCGATGTCGCGACCAGGTAGAACCCCCGGTCTAACCCACCGTCTTTCGACTGGAAAACCGCGGTGACGCCGGCCTTCACCGTCTCCCGGTCGAGTTCCCGGCCCTCGGTCTCACGCGCCATCGCAAGGTTGAACGCGACGAGGGCGTCCCGGTCCCCGGGCAGCCCGCGCCTGATCTCAATGTCTGTATTCACTGGAATGGGCAGCCTCCGGGGATTTCAGCATCCATGGCGTTTCGTACTACTATTCTCAACCACACCTGGTCTGACTCACACTCGCGGCGCTCCGGCAGATACGACGATCAGGATAATCGGGAAGGCAAGCATGTCGATTCATTACGAGGACGACTATCTGCGGTTGCAGGTATTCGTATCCGGGTTCTCCAACAACGCGTGGCTCGTCACTTCGAAGACCAAGAGCCGGAAGCAGACCCGGAGCCTGATCATCGACACTCCGGACGACCCGCACGAGCTGCTTGCCGCTACGCAGGATACCGAAATCTCCGCCATCTTGATTACCCACAACCACCAGGATCATCTCCAGGGCTTCGAGGATGTGATTCGGGCCCACAACGTTCCGGTGGGTATCGGCGCGGCGGATGCGCCAGAGGTGGAGAAGATGGGGACGTCGCCGTCAATAGACGTCTCCGATGGCGCGCTCATCGTAGTTGGCGATCTTGAGCTCAGGGCGATTGCGACGCCGGGCCATACGCCGGGCTCTACCTGCTACTACCTGGAATCGACCAGCGGGGAATCGAACAGGGGCCGTCTCTTCTCCGGCGACACGCTGTTTCCGGGAGGTCCGGGGCGGACCGGCTCGCCGGCGGACCTGGAACAGATCGTCGACAGCATCGGCAAAAAGCTGCTCACGCTCCCTCCGCAGACCGCCGTCCACCCGGGCCACGGAGATGACACCTCCGTAGGAGAGGCGAAGATCGAGTACGACGTATTCATCGCCCGCCCGCGCCCGGAAGGTCTTTCCGGCGACGTGGCCTGGCTCGGCAGCTAGGTTCGGATCTGGGCGGCGCGGCAGGCCGGTCATTCCCGACAAATTCCAGAAACCCGAACTGATCCCGAGAACTTAGATGACCTTCCCGGCTGTCCATCAGGCTGTTCAATGGACCACACGAGACGTGGTGAAAGCTACCGCGGCTGCGGTTGCCATCGTGTTCGTCCTGGGAATCATCGTTGTCGTCATCATCTCTAGGAATGGCAACGAGAACATTCTCACCGACCGGACGTATGCCGGCGTGCCGTTTGGCCTCTGGGTCATCGCCTTTCAGCAGCTCGTCTTTGTCTTTGCCGCCTGGAACTGGTCGGTCACCAAGTACGGGGCGCGGCCGCGTGCACTCGGCTTCGTACGGGCAGCCGGGCGGAAACCCTACCTGAAAGCCCTGCTGGGATGGTTTCTCGCCCTTGCGGCCATCGTATCGTGGGCTCTCTTCATTGACGCGGTCGGCATTGACTCGATCGATCCCAATGAAAACGTCAACGACATCATAGACATAGGCGGCAGCTTGGTGTTGTCAGTCGCCATCGTAGGGTTCTGGGGCCCGCTTACCGAGGAGATCTTTTTCAGGGGATTCGTGCTTGGCGGGCTTCGAAAGCGGTTTGGCAATCGGGGTGCGCTCTTATTGAGCGCCGGACTGTTTGCCCTCTTCCACATCGACCCGACGATTTATGTGCCGATCTTCTTTTTTGGTATCGTTCTCGGCTGGCTGTATCTGCACACCGGCTCCATCTGGCCCTCGGTGGCCGTGCACATAGTCCACAACACGACGATTTTGCTGGCAACGATGCTTGCTGAGTAACCCCCGAATCGTCCCAGGCAAATCAGGAAAGTGCTTTGACCGACCGCGTACGTGAGGCATTCGAGAACGCTCGAAAAGAGGGGCGGATCGCGCTTGTCCCGTTCCTGACCATAGGCCATCCCACGGTGGAAGCATCGATCGCATCGGCACGCGCCGTGGTCGAGGCCGGCGCCGACGCCCTGGAGCTGGGGGTGCCATTCAGCGACCCGCTGGCCGACGGCCCGGTGATCCAGATGTCCAGTTTCAAGGCCCTTGAGCAGGGCGTGACGGCAGCGACCTGCATTGACGCCGCCCGGCAACTTCGCGCTGAGGGTGTTCAGGTGCCGATCATCTTGATGGGCTCCTACAACCCGATTCTGGCCTACGGGGTGCCAGAGTTCTGCGCCGATGCGGCTGCGGCAGGCGTTGACGGGCTTATCGTCTCTGATCTGCCCACCGAAGAGACCGGGCCGCTCCTGGCCGAAGCGAAGCCCGCGAGGCTGAGCCTGGTGCCTTTGCTTGCTCTGACCAGCTCTGAAAAGCGGATCCAGAACGCGTGCAAGGAAGCCTCGGGCTTCATCTACTGCGTCGCCGTGCTGGGCGTAACGGGAGCGCGCGAGTCGGTTTCCGAACGGGTACGTGGACTTGTAGCCGACGTGAAGCGCAACACGTCGCTCCCCGCTGCGGTAGGCTTTGGCATCTCCACGGCGGAGCATGTGGCGGAGGTAGCGGCCTTTGCCGATGGCGCAGTGGTCGGCAGCGCGCTGGTGAGCGCGATGGACGACGGGGCGTCGGAGACAGCCCCGCAACGAGCGAAGGAATTTATAGAAGGCTTGATCGGCGGCACCCGGTTGCCGGGGGCCCGCTGAGTCCGGCTGCGGCCGGGACTATCGGGACTGATATTCCATATGAGTAAAGTGCGTGGAGTGCGCGGAGCGACGACCGCGGCTGACGCGAGCGTCGAAGCGCTCGAAGACGCTACGGTTGACATGGTGAATACCCTTGTCTCCGCAAACGGGATCGAACCGGACGACATCGCCGCGGTGATGTTCACGACCAGTCCCGATCTCGTGAGCGACTTCCCTGCGCGCGCGGCGCGGGAACGCATACCCGGATGGGAGCATGTGCCGCTCATCAACAGCCACGAAATGGCCGTTCCGCACGGGCAGGCCAGGTGTATACGCATGCTCGTTTTGTGGAATACTGATAAAGCGCAGGATGAGATCGAGCACATTTACCTGCGAGAAGCGCATAATCTGCGCCAGCGCTAGAGAGCTAAAAGACAGATGGCAGATTTGATGGATTCAGCGATGCCCCCACAGCGCGAGAGCGCGCCGTTGGGCCGCGCCTTTGGATTTGCCACGCCGCTTCCGCACTATAGCGGAGGGTTTACGTTGCCGGGATTCGGCTATCCGGTCTGCGTCTATACCAGCCGGTAGCGTCCTCACTCACGGTTCCAACAGAATCCCGGCGCCTACCACCAACCATCCAACTCAACGCTAGTATTTTTACGGTATAGCCATGTCTGAAAACATTCCCGTCACATCAAACATCAACATAGCCTCTTTCGGCCATCTCGATCCACCGGAGGCCTACCTGGCCCGGCAGCCCATTACGACCGAGATAGCAAACATCGTCACCGCCGCACGGGAAGGGATCCGAAAGATCCTCCACGGTGAAGACGATAGGCTGCTCATTGTGGTGGGGCCGTGCTCTATACACGATGAGAAGTCCGGCCTGGAGTACGCAGAGCGGCTTGCAAAAGTCGGCGAGCAGGTCAGCGGCACATTGCTGATCGTCATGCGGGTCTACTTCGAGAAGCCGCGCACGACCATCGGCTGGAAGGGCATGATCAACGATCCCAATTTGGACGGTACATTCGATATGGGGAGCGGACTCGAGCGTGCGCGTGCGTTCCTGTTGGAAGTGGGAGCGCTCGGGTTGCCTGCGGCGACCGAGTTCCTGGATCCGTTCACGCCGCAGTACCTGGCCGATCTGGTCTCCTGGGGCGCAATCGGCGCACGAACTACGGAGAGTCAGACGCACCGCCAGATGGCCAGCGGCCTGAGCATGCCTGTAGGCTTCAAGAATGGCACCGGCGGCTCGCTCCAGATCGCGGTGGACGCGCTTGTCGCGTCACAGTCGGCCCACTCGTTTCTTGGCATCGACGCCGATGGCCGCGCTGCGATCGTGAACACGTCGGGTAATCCTGGCGGGCACCTGATCCTGCGCGGTGGGACAACGGGCACCAACTACGATTCAGAGTCCGTCATGACGGCGCAAAATCTCCTCCGGGTTTTCGGCCTTGACGCCCATCTTCTGATCGACTGCTCCCACGCCAACAGCAACAAGGATCACAGGCTGCAGGGCGGTGTCTTCAAGAACGTCTTCGAGCAGCGGTTGAACGGCAACAAGGGAATCGTGGGAGTTATGCTGGAAAGCCATCTCAACGAAGGCAAGCAGTCGCTTGGCGACGACCCCTCCGAACTGGAATATGGCGTCTCCATCACGGACGCCTGCATCGGCTGGGAAGAAACTGAAAAGCTCCTTACGGAAACTCACGAAGCGCTGTCTGACTCCAAAGTCGGCGCCCTGGCCTGAAGCGGAGAGCCGTGAGCTTCAAGGCTCTGTTGGAAGATCACGCCCCCGGACGGCCCACCGTGGTAACGGTGGGTACGTTCGATGGCGTGCATCACGGCCACCGCAAGATCCTGAGACGCACGGTTGAGATTGCCCGCGAGTTAGGTTCCCAGGTCGCCAGCGTTGCGATCATGTTCCGCAAGCCGCCCAGAGCGGTGATCATGCCCGGCGCCGCGATCTCTTTCCTGTGCCCGCTGCAGACGCGTCGGAAACTGATTCGAGATACGGGAATCGATACGATCATTCCAATAGATTTCGATGAGTCGATCAGGCTGACGGCGCCACGTGAGTTCGCCGGAATTCTGCACGAGGCCCTGCGTATGAGCGCCTTCGTCTCCGGCCCGGGCTCGGCCGTCGGGAAAGACAGGTTGGGCGATTCAGAGACGATGCGGCATCTGGGGGAGGAGATGGGATTTTCCTTTCATACCGTGGCCCCGGAGATATACAACGGCGAAGCAGTCAGCAGCACCCTGATCCGCACGGCGCTTGAGGGCGGACGGATGGGGGAAGCGGCCGGAATGCTTGGCCGGCGCTACACACTTGCCGGAAAGGTGCTTCACGGAGTAGCTCGGGGGCAAACCATCGGATTCCCCACGGTGAACCTGGATCGCGGCGATCCTGAGTTCCCCGCATCCGTGCCCGCCGACGGCATCTACGCCACCTGGGCAAGAGTTGATGACGGGCCGCAGATCATGGCGGCAACGAGTATTGGCGTCAGGCCCACTTTCGGGGACGAGGGAATCAGGACGGTGGAGGCCTTTCTCCTCGATTTCGACGAGGACGTGTATGACCGGACGGTTTCCCTGGAGTTCGTGCGCAGGCTGCGGCCCGAGCAGAAATTCGACACGGTGGAAGAGTTGACAGCGCAGATGGATGTCGATGTCGAGAAGACACGTGAGATCCTGTCCAGCGACCGCTCAGCCGGCGCTGCCCCCGGGTGAGCCCCGGATCACCCCGGTAACCCCGGCAACGAGGCTATGATTGCCAGATGAACGCATTCGAGGATCTGAAGTGGCGGGGCGCCGTTTACGACTCGACGGCGGGCGCCGAGAAGCTGCTCGCCGATGAGAAGGTCACCGCCTACTGTGGCTTTGATCCGACCGCAAGCAGCCTGCACATAGGCAACCTGGTCCCCATCATGGGCCTGGTACGTCTGCAACAGCACGGCCACAGCCCCATCGCGCTCGTTGGCGGCGGCACGGGAATGATCGGTGATCCCAGGGCTAGTGAAGAGCGGCCACTGATGCCGGTGGAGCAGATCGAGGCTAACGTGGCGGCAATGCGTGAGCAGCTCGGGAAGTTTCTCGATTTCGATTCCAGGACGAATCCCGCCCGGATGGTCAACAACGCCGACTGGCTACTCAAAGTGACCGCTATCGACTTCCTGCGGGATGTTGGCAAACACTTCACTGTAAACAGGATGCTGGGGCGAGAGGTAGTGCGGAGCAGGCTGGACCGCGAGGACGGTATTTCGTATACGGAGTTCAGCTACATGCTGCTCCAGGCACTCGATTATCTGAAGCTGAACGAAGAGTACGGCTGTACGTTGCAGATTGGCGGCAGCGACCAGTGGGGCAACCTGCTGGGAGGCGTTGACCTGATACGCCGCGTGAAGAGCGCTGAGGTTCATGCCCTCGTCTACCCGCTCATAACGAACGCCTCCGGCGAGAAATTCGGGAAAAGCATCGGCGGTGCGCCCACGCTGGACCCCCATCAGACCTCGCCATACCGGCTTTACCAGTTCTTCTTCAACTCAGAAGACGCAGACGTGATCTCTTATCTGAAGCTTTTCACCCTGCTTGATCAGGACGAGATAGCCGGACTGGAGCAGGCGGTTGCCGACAACCCGCGCGGCCGCGAGGCCCAGCGGAAGCTGGCGCGCGAGGTGATCCGCATGGTCCACGGGCAGGATGCGCTCTCGGCCGCTGAGCGGGCGTCCGAGGTCCTGTTCGGCGGTGAGATAGAGGGCGTCGGCGCCGACCAGTTGATGGACATATTTTCCGACGTCCCGTCAAGCGAACTCGGGAGGAAGGAACTTGAAGGCGAAGGAATCTCCATAAGCAGGCTGCTTACGAACACGGGAACAGCGAAGTCTGCCGGCGAGGCGCGCCGTCTCATCGAGCAGGGCGGCGTGTATCTGAACAATCAGCGGGTAACCGACCATACGGCGCCGGTTACGCTCAGTTCGGCGATAGACGGCCGTGTTCTCGTGCTGAGGCGGGGTTCGCGGAACTATCACCTGGTGACTATCTCGCGCCGCCAGGATGCGGCCTGCGGGCAGTGACGCTTTTGAGACCCGGCCCCGTTACCGGCGGTTACCCGAATTTGACTTCTGATACCAGCGTTTCTGCTAGGGTCAGCTAATCGCGTTCTCCCACGAATGCGTGGGATGGGATCCGTGGGAAGCGAGCCGGTGAGTGGCCACCCAAACCGAAGAGTCCCTTACACCACTGAGCGATGAGGCCATCCGAAGCCTCATCGAGATAGGTCGCGCGCTTAGCGATGAGCCCGACCTGGGCGTAGCGTTCGATCGCGTCGTGAGAGCCATGGCGTGCGTCATCGAGTTCGACCGGCTTGCGATTTCGAGCGTCGATCTGGTCAATCGGACGGTCACCGACGCCCATGGCTCCGGCGCGCCGATAGCCGGGCGCAGATCAATCCATGCGAGGCCTCTGAGCGGGACGATCGCGGAATACCTCGTCAGCAGGACCGAGCCTGTCAGCGTTAATGCTGATTTGCGACAAGACCCGTTGAATCGATTCCCGATGTTGCAGCGGAGTATCGATGCAGGTTTCAGATCCGGCATCTCGGTTCCGCTCCGAAGCCGTGACGCGCTTGTTGGGGTGCTTCATGTCCGTTCGTTCGCCTCGGACGCCGATTCTCCGGCGGACATCGCGTTCATGGAAGCGGTGGGCCACCAGCTTGCGGGGCCCCTGGCTTCTGAGCAGTTGCGCCTGCGGCTGGAACAGAGCGCCCTGGAAGAGTCGGTACTGGCGGAGATAAGCCGGATCCTCAGCTCCAGCCTGCGCATCGAGGACATGTTCGAGCGCTTCGGTGAGCAGGTAAAACGGCTCGTCCCGTTTCAGCGGATGGTCATCGCGGCAGCGGATCCGGCGACCAACATGGGCAGAGATGAGTTTGTGATCGGTCTCGATAGCTCGGACTGGCTGCCCCGACAGGACAATCCGCTCGCCGGGAGCCTGACCGGTTATATGGCGCGACACATAAAGGCGGTCTACGTGTTCGAGGGCGAAGAGAGTTTCGCCGGGGTTATTCCCAGCGAAGACCGACATAGAGAGTCGCTGGGTCTGGCGTCGCTGATCTCCGTTCCGATAATCGGTCAGGGCGAACTGATCGGGAACCTGAACGTTCGTGAAAAAATGCTCTCGGCCTATACCTTCGACGATGTCCGCAAGATGGAGCGCGTCGCGGCTCAGATAGCCGGAACGCTGGCCAACCAGAAGCTTCACGACAGCATCTCGCGGCAAGCATCGGAACGGGAGGTGCTTGCCGAGATCGGCCGCACGATCAACTCCACGCTCCATTTGGAAGAGGTATTCGAGCAGTTCGCCACCCAGGCAAGAAAATTGATCCCATTTGATCGAATCGTGATTTCACGGGTCGATGCTGATACAGACGACCTCGTGGACACCTACGTATCGGGGCGGGAAGTGAAGGGTTATTTACAGGGAGGAAAGCACGGACTTTCGTCGAACGTCACTTCCCAGGCCGTCCTGAGCGGGCGGCCCATCGCCTGGAACAGAGATGCGCTAGAGTCGCTGGCAGTGAAGAAGGATCCGGCGGCGCACGCGCTGGAAAGTGGACTCAACTCCCTTCTGATAACCCCACTCATCTGGCAGGGAGGGGTCGTTGGGGCGGTTAATTTTCGCTCCGTGTTGCCAGATCCGTACGGGCCGAATGAGATCCGTCTTGCGGAGGAGATCGGCGCGCAGATTGCCGGAGCGATCACCACGACAAGGCTCTACGAAGAGTCCGAACGGGAATCAGCGATCAGGGAAAGCCTGGCCGCCATTGCCGTAGCGGCCGCCTCCGACCTTCAACTCGATCAGATACTCGAAGGCGTCGCCGATCAGCTGGCCTCGGTGATTCCCTTCGACCGTATGACGGTAACGCTTCTAGACGTTGATGATCCGCTACAGCTCCGGGTCGCGTTTATTCATGGCATTGAAGTCCCGAACTACGCCGTCGGTGACGTGGTGGCGATCAACCCGGACGGCGAGGGTCAACCCTGGTCATGGCAGAGCAATCTCATGACGGGACTTGGAGGAGAGGCCGGTCCCGCTTTGCTGCGTAGAAGCGGCGTAAACCTCGGCAGGGAATCGTGGATCGAAGCTCCGCTTGGGTCGCCGGAAGAAGGCCCGGTCGGCTATCTCGGTCTCCGCAGCGGGGAAAGCCACGAATACACAGATGCCGATCTAGAGGTGTTGAAAAGGGTGGCGGTGCAGATATCGCCGTCCATCGGCAACTCCCGTCTACACGAGCAGTTGCGGGCAGAGGCGCGAGAGCGTGAACTGCTCGCTGAGATAGGCCGCGTGATCGGGGACGCCCGAAATGTGAGCGAACTGTTCTCCCAGTTCAAAGATCTCGCGATGGAGTTGATCCCGTCCGACGGGATCGGCATCGCGACGATCGACTCGAAGGCCGGGACGTTCACCATCCGGGAAATGCACGCGCCGGAAGGAATCGAGATGGTCGAGCCCGGCACGGAACTGTCGCTGTACCCCTCGATGAGCGGAGAGGCGAACGATCGCCGGGCTACGGTCACCTTCTCCCCGGCGAGCGCCGAAGACGCGGGCAAGCGATCTCCATCACTGGAGCGGCTGTATGGACTCGGTTCCAGGTCATTCATGGCCTGCCCGCTAATCTCAAGACGCGAGATCCTGGGCACTCTTCTATTTCAGTCCGCGATTCCAGATGCCTACTCGGAAAAGCATGCGCAGCTCGCTGATCGTCTCGCCCGTCAGATCGCCGGGAAACTGGAGTCGGCGCAATTCCAGATCCAGTTGCAGAAGGAGGCAAAGGAGAACGAGCTACTCGCTGAGGTTGGTCGCGTAATCAGCGGGTCGGTCGACATCGGGGAGATGTTCTCCCAGTTCAAAGATCTCGCCCGGGAGTTGCTGCCGATCGACGGGCTGGGAATCGCCTCAATAGACGCGGAGACTGACACGCTGGTCCTGACCCAGGTCGATACTGGCGGTATTGATCTTTCCCCACCGGCCCCCGGAGAGATCCGCCACCGTCTGCAGGATTCGCTGGCCAGGGACGCCTATGCAACCGGGAAACCGGTCATCTACTGCCCGGAAGACCCGGAGGACATTCCCGTGGACTACCCCGGTCTGGAGAGACTTCGCGAAATAGGAGCGAGATCGTTCATGGCGGCGCCTCTCATTTCGCATGGAGAGACACTCGGAGCGCTCGTGCTCTGGACGAGAAAGCCATCGGCGTTCAGCGAAGATGATGCCAGGCTGGCTGACCGGCTGGCCAACCAGATCGCCGGGAAGCTCGAGATCGCGAATCTCGTGGCCGACGTCTCCAAACTGGCGGCGACCGTCGACGCGAGCCCTGACTTTATTTCACTATCCGATCCGGACTTCAGGCTCGAATACACCAATCCGGCCGGCCTCGACCTGATGGGCATGCTGCCCCTTGACGAGACGGACCTTGTCCGGGCGCCGGACCTGTTCACGCCTGACGATGCCGAGCGGCTCGAGGGGGAGGGACTCGCCCAGGCGCTCGAAGTCGGATTCTGGTGGGCTGAACTGGAGGCGTTGAGGAAGGACGGGTCGCGATTCCCGGTGGAGGCGTTGCTCGTCCCCATCAAAGACTCCGGTGGCGAAGTGCAGTCGTTCAGCCTTCAGTTCCGGGACATTTCCAGGCGAGTCGCTGTCCAGAAGGCGCTCGAAGAAAGCGAGCAGCACTACCGCGACCTGTTCGAGAACGCTGAGGAGATGATTCAGACCGCGGATCCCGAGGGAAATATCCTCTATGCCAACCCAGCCTGGCAGAAAAGACTGGGCTACCGGTCGAGTGAAATCAGTTCGATGACCATATGGGACGTCATTCATCCCGATAGCCTGGAACACTGCCGCGACGTGTTTTCGAGGATCACCGCCGGGGAGTCGGTCGGTGAATTCGATGCCGTGTTCGTGACGAAGACGGGCCAGAAGGTGTTCGTCCGCGGTACAACGAACTACAGATTTGAAGATGGCCGGCCGGTCTCGAGCCGCGGGATCTTCAGGGACGTGGGCGACCGCCTGGAAGTGGAACGGATGAAGGATGAGTTCGTTTCGATGGTCAGCCACGAACTGCGGACGCCGCTGACTTCGATCAGAGGCTCTCTGGGCATGCTGGCAAGCGGGCTGCTCAAAGACCAGCCTGAGCAGGCCCAGCGAATGCTGGAGATCGCATCAGCAAACACCGACCGCCTGGTCCGCCTCATCAACGGCATCCTGGACATCGAGCGTATCGAGTCTGGCGCCTTTGACCTGGACCTGGCGGCGCTGGACGCCCAGGACTTGATCCAACAGGCCGTTGAGGAGATGCGATCGTTTGCCGACGAAGCGAACGTGCATCTCGATACCCACCCCGGAACAGCGTCGGTGCTGGCCGATCGCGATCGAGTCGTGCAGACACTGACAAACCTGATCAGCAATGCCGTCAAGTTCTCTGAGCCGGGATCGACCGTGACAATCGACTGCCGCCAGGTGGAGAACCAGGTTGCGTTCTCTGTATCCGACTCCGGACGCGGGATACCTCCGGATAAGCTCGATACGATTTTCGGGCGGTTCCAACAGGCCGATTCATCCGATTCCCGTGACAAGGGCGGAACAGGACTGGGCCTTGCGATCTGCAGGCTGATCGTCGAGCAACACGGCGGTGAAATAGGCGTTGAAAGCGAGATGGGCGTGGGCAGCACGTTTACTTTCTGGTTGAACAGCGCGCAAAAATCGGACCTTAACGCCACCGGCGTTCCCGGCGGCCTGCCGGCGACCCGTGATGAGAAACCATGAGTAGCCGGCGCATCCTCCTGGTCGACGACGACGACGGGATTCGGGAGGTTACGCGGGTATCGCTCGAAACGACTATGGGCTGGCAGGTTCTGACGGCCTCTTCCGGCGACGAAGCCCTCCGGCTGGCGGGCGAAGAGGGACTAAGCGCCATCCTTCTGGACGTGATGATGCCGGACATGGATGGCGCGGAGACGTTCGCCCGGCTACGCGAGCGTGAAGAGAGCCGGGACATCCCGGTGGTGCTGCTGACTGCGAAGACGCAGAAGGCGGACCTCGCCAACTACGCTGAGATGGGCGTGGCAGGCACGGTACAGAAACCATTCGATCCGCTCTCTCTCGGCCGCGAGGTGGCGGATGCTCTGGGCTGGGAGGATTGATAGATTCCGGATCTGCTCATGCGCGACCGACCTGGCCAGGGATTGGAGCAGCAGCTCAACGAAGCTGTAGCCGCTGTATGGGAGCGACGGCGAGATCAGGTAATGGACAGAGTAGGTGTGCTGGTCCGAGCGGCCGCGTTACTGCACGAGGGCGCGTCGCCTGAAATGGCGCCCGAAGTGACGGCAAAAGCAAAGGATGAGGCCCACCGGCTGGCCGGCTTGCTCGGGAGCTTCGGCTTCCATGAAGGCTCCGCTATCGCGGCGGAGATCGAAGAGCTCCTGTCCCAGGCCCCTGGCGGGTATGAATGGATTGACCGGCTCGGATCGAAAGTCATAGCGCTCAACACTTACATGGGGGCCAGATGACCCAGAAAGCCCGGATAGCCCGGATAGCAGTAGGCCCGGCAAAATAAGAGCCACAAGAATCCTGAACCCGCCATGCACGTACTGATCGTTGAAGACACACCCGAAGTGGTCGAGATCATCGAGGTCGCCCTGAAGCTGCGCTGGTCCGAATGCGAGGTGACAAGCGTAGGCAGAGGCGGGCTGGTGCCGGGAGTCATCGCCTCGACGAGGCCCGACCTGATCATTCTTGACCTGGGCCTTCCGGACGTGGACGGGATGGACCTGCTGGAGCAGATCAGGCGCATGTCGGAAGTTCCCGTGATAATCCTGACCTCGCGCGGCCATGAGGCGGCCAGAGTCCGCGGCCTGGAGGCGGGCGCCGACGATTACATGGTCAAGCCATTTTCCCCTATTGAGATGCTGGCCCGGGTTCAGGCCGTCCTCCGGCGCGCTTCGCGTTCTGGCGGCGGAGCCGCGGGAATCATCACTCGGGATTCGCTCGTGGTAGATGTGGCGCAGCGCTCCGTGACCGTGGACGGCCGGTTCGTCCTGCTTTCCAGACTGGAGTGGGAAGTCTTCTCCTACCTTGCCATAAACGCCGGGAAGGTCGTAAAGCACAATGACTTGAAGCAACGCGGCTGGGGCAGCACTACTGTCGAGAATACCGTTGTGAAGATGTGCATTCGCCGCATCCGGGGCAAGCTGGGCGAGACGGGCGGTGATCCCGGGGTAATTCTCACCCACCGCGGGCTCGGGTACAGCTTCATCGGCTGACAGCCGCGGCCTCCCGGCCCGAGTACCCAGAATCGGTTACCAAACCGTTACTTTCCGGCCGCGTTGGGCGACCCGCGGCCACACGCTGCGCGTTAATATAGCGATTGCTGCCCGGGAGCGTCCGAAATCCAGTCCACGCCGGATGCCCCCGGGCAGTATTCCACCGCGCCACGGATTGCAACAGACGATTAATAAAGAAACTATCTCAAAACGCCCTCTCCCGGCGGGAGAGGGTTGGGGTGCTGTCCTGAGCTTGACGAAGGGTGAGGGAGAAGTTCACTCTGGTCCGCCTGAGGCCGATAGATCCTCCTCAGGAGGGCGAAGTTGACCCAGATAAAGGTACTTGTTTTGCACGGCGATGAAGCCGTCCGCAACCGGGTCATCTCCCATCTGCAAGACCTGGGCGCCTTCGATACCAGGCACTTCGCCCGCGGGAGCGACGCGCGGGGTGCCTGCCGCGGCTTCCACCCTGACATAGTCATAGTCGACACATCGGTGCTGGACGTCGCGACGGTCGAGCTGATCGAGAGGCTCCGACCGTCTGTGCCGCAACAGCGGCTGGTGCTGACCTCCGCCACCTCGGCGTCCTCATATACGGGGCATGCCGGCCTGCTTCGCCACGAGCCTGATGCCGTCTTGTGGTCTCCGTTCAGCCGCTGGGAGTTCCAGCAAGCAGTGCAGGACCAGGTAGCCGCACTGGGCGAAATCAGCCGCGCCTCCTGACGCTACTGCCAGGCGGCCCACCGGCATCGCGCAGGCACCGGAAATCGACATCCTCGCGCGGCCCCCTGCGGCGTACACTTGGTACTGGATCGAATCGAGCCAGCCCGCGCCTGCCACTCAGGCGCACCCCCGGACGCAAATAGACCTACAGGAGCCCCTGCTTGCCTCTGAATCTGCGAATCCCAGGCCCTATGCCCCTGCCGCCAGACGTATTGGAAGCCACCGGCGGTCCGATGATCAACCACCGCGGCCCAATCTTCAAAGAGATCATCGGCCGAATGACCCGCAACATGCAGACGCTGCTCCTGACGGAAGGCGACGTTTACTTCCCAACCTCGTCCGGCACCGGAGCGATGGAGACGGCAGTAGTCAACGTCCTGTCCCCCGGAGATCGCGTCCTTTCGGTGTCCATCGGCGTGTTCGGAGACCGGTTTGGTGACATCGCTGAAACATACGGGGCAGACGTGACCCGCTTAAAGACGGAACTCGGGGACGCTGCGGAACCGGATCTGGTCCAGGCGGCAATTCGCGACGCCGATCCGTATAAAGCAATTCTCCTGACCCACAATGACACCTCCACAGCGGTACAGAACGATCTCGAGGCGCTCTCTGGGGTGATTCACGAGGAATCTGACGCGCTGATCCTCGTAGACGCCGTTTCCAGCGCCGGCGGCTCACCGCTCGCCATTGACGCGTGGGGCCTGGACATGGTCGCCACGGCATCACAGAAGGCCTGGATGGCCGCACCCGGCATAGGCGTGATCGCGGTCAGCAAGAAGGCCTGGCAGGCCTACGAGCAGTCCACGATGCCGAAGTTCTATTTCGATATCGCCCGGTACCGAAGGTTCCTCGAGATCGGCCAGCCGCCGTTCACACCTGCCTTGTCGACGATATACGGGCTCGACCTGGCGCTTCAGCAACTGGTGGCGGAGGGGCTGGAGTCCGTCCTGGCCAGGCACGCAGACCGCGCGCGGCAAACCCGCGAGGGCGTGAAGCGGCTCGGCCTCGAGCTGTTCTGCGAAGAGCGCGTGGCATCCGACACGGTAACTGCCATTAAAGTCCCCGGCGGAGTCGACGGCAATGCAATCGCGGCGAAGATGCGCGATGAGCTGGACGTTGAGATATCAGGCGGCCAGGGCGCGCTCGCCGGGAAGATCTGGCGCATCGGCCATATGGGCTGGTGCGAGCCGGAGCACATCGATGACTGCATCTCTGCACTTGGGAAGGCGCTCGCGTCGGCCTGACGCGTCGGTAATGAAACCGGTCGTTATCGCACGGACCGCCGCTATCGCGGCTGTACTGGTATTGGCCGGCATCGGTTGCAATGCCGGGGCGGATCAGCCGCCGACGGACGCGGCCGCCACTCAGCCCGCGCCCTCGCCCTCCCCAACAGGCCCCGCCGTCCCTGCCCCCGGTTCGGTTTCAGAAGCCACCGCCCCGCCCGCGTCTGAGACGCAGCCAACAACCCCGGCACCGTCACTCGAGGACAGACTCGCCGCGATGGACATGGCGATGACGGGCATCATGCTTGACGAGTTCCCGGAAGCGGAAGACACGCCTGAGCCAGCCATGGATAGCCCCCCTGATCCAGGCGATCTGGAAGGCAGGGCGGTTTCCGCAGTCCCGACTCCGGGCACGTTCGACGATCAGGGCAACTTGCCACAGCCGGAACCGGGCGACCCGCTGATTGACTTCACGCTGCCGCGCGCCGGGGGCGGTGAGCTCACCCTCTCGGAGATCGGCCGCGACCAGTACACCGTGCTGGTCTTCTACCGGGCGTTCTGGTGAACGTTCTGCCGCCGCCAGCTCGTCGACCTGGCAAAGAACTACGAGAGCATCGTCGCGCGCAACGCCGAAGTCGTCGCCCTTAGCACCGACGACTTGAGGGGCGCCGACATAGCGGTCAAGAACTTCGGCGCGGGGTTCCCAATCGTCTACACGGACGGCGACCCGGCAATTCCCCGGCAGTATGGCGTGTTCAACCTGCACGGCGACGGTCTTGCCTCGGCAGCGATCTTCATCTTCGACAGATCCGGAACGCTGGCGTGGAAATCGGTTGGCGAGCAATACTCGACCACCGTCCCTTCCGCCACCATTATCGAGGCGCTCGAGCAGATCGGCGCCTGATCGGGGTAAGACGTGCCCGGTCTGACCGCCGGCTAAAGCTCCCCCTCAAGGCTCTGGATGACCAGCCCGGCCGAGAGCTTGGGATGGAAGTAGGTGGACTTCACCGGCAGCAGCTTGCCCTCAAGGATGACTTCCTCCGCCATGTTCTGGGGAATGGGCCGCATCACGAACCCGAACTGGCTTTCGCCGTCGATCACATCGCAAACGGCCTGCTCCGATGAGTGCTTCACACCAACGACGTAGAGTTCCCTGCTTGGGCCGAATATCCCGCGCAGGATCTCCCCGTGGAGCCGGCCGTAGTCCGTCGATTCAGCGATGCCGGCGCCTCTCGGCGGCCCCGATTTCATGGTCGCGACGTGGAACTTGCCAGGCTCGTAGCCTGCCAGCCCGAAGACCATTTTCGACTCGGGCTCGCGTGCCAGCCGGTGCTCGAATGCCAGCCCCACGTTATTCTGGGGCGGCGTCCACTCCTCCAGGTCGCAGACAGCCCCGATGTGTGCTTTGAGCGAAAGAACCTCAGCCTCCGTGGTGCCGGATATGCCCCGGTGGTAGCCCTGCAGGAAGAGGCCGGGATCGTCGATCGCGATCAACGTCATCATCCGGAACTGCGACGCCGCGTCCGGCCCGTGTCCCAGGTCGTTTGCCGAATAATCACGGAACAACATCGCGGCGCCGTAGCGGTGGTGGCCGTCTGCAATGTAGATCTGCGACCCGGCCAGCGCACCTGTGAGCGCGCCTATGGTCGACGGGTCGGTCACGCACCACATGCGTATCGACGGCTGGTCCGGCGGGTTGGCGACGACGTCCGGCTCGCGGCGCGCGATCTTCCACAGCAGAGTTGCGACGGGGGCGTCAGGGCCGTCGCGGTACATCACCATCAGTGGGCTGAAGTTAGCCCACGTCGAGCGTAGCAGTGAAAAGCGGTCTTCAGTCGGCCCGGCCTCGGTCTTCTCGTGCGGCAGGACGATTCCGGCGTCGTAGTCCTCTACCCGAACGGCGGCGACGAGTCCTATCCGACGGTAGCTGGCGCCAAGTTCGGTGAAGGCCTCTTCCACCACATAGAGCGATGGCTCCGGATCACGCTTAAGCGCGCCGGCCATCAGCCACTCTGTGCGGGTCCGCGCCGACCGCATGTAGCGAGCCTCGTTCGACGCCGCGGTCGACCAGTCGTATGCCAGCTCCAGCCGGATTACGTTGTAGTCGGAGCCATCGTAAAGCGCCCGCAACTCCTCGTCCGAGAGGACGTAAGTCGGGCACAGGTTGGCGGAAAGGTCTCCCGCGACCTCCGAGTTGAATCTGATGCCTCTGAACGGGCGAATGTCTGCCATTCGATTGAGTATAGATGTGGAGCGGCTAGCTGTGCCGTTATCGCGGAACGTGGTCCACGGCCAGAGTCAGGCGCTATGAGCGCGTTGCTATACTGCCGGAGCCCGGAATATCACCCTGAAATCGCCACGCAAAGAGAGGCGCCCTCACTACAGAATGGCAGCATCCCGCCAGACCAGAGACCGCGCCGCGGAACTTCGCACGGAACTGTCTCGCCACCTCCGCATGTACCACGTTCTGTCCCAGCCTGAGATCACGGACGCCGAGTACGACGCGCTCATGCGGGAGTTGCAGTCTATGGAGGCGGAGCACCCGGAGCTGCAGACTCCGGATTCGCCGACACAGCGTATCGGCGCCCCGCCCGCCGCCGGGTTCGAGGAGGTCACCCACCCGGTTCCCCTGCTGAGCCTGAGCAACGTCTTCGGGTCGGATGACCTCTCGGCGTGGCACAGGCGCATCACCGAATTTCTCGAGATCGACCGATTCGACATGGTGTGCGAGGTCAAGATTGACGGTCTTGCTATCGCCCTCACGTACGAAGATGGCGTTCTCGTCCAGGGTGCAACGCGCGGGGACGGTGTGACCGGCGAGGATGTGACGGCCAACATCCGCACGATCAAGTCGATTCCGCTCCGGCTGGCCGGCGGCGATTATCCTCCCCGGCTGGAAGTGCGGGGCGAGATCTACTTTCCCAGGGCCGCGTTCGACGCCTACAACAGGGAGCGCGTTGCAAACGACCTCCCGCCATACATGAACCCGCGCAACTCCGCCTCCGGCTCGCTCCGCCAGCTCGATTCCAGGGAGACTGCAAAGCGCCCGCTGGCCGGCTGGATGTACTCGATCGGTTGGGCCGAGAGCGCAACGCTGCCGGACACGCACTCCGGGCGGCTGGACGCGCTCACGGGATGGGGCTTCATGGTCAATCCATGGACGCGCACGGCGGCGTCGCTAAAAGAGGTTGAGAAGGCCCACGCAGACGCGCTGGCCGGCAGGGACGGACTCGACTACCAGATCGACGGCATGGTCATAAAGGTTGACGATGTTGGCTACCAGGACCGGCTTGGTTTCGTCGGACGTGAGCCGCGCTGGGCAACGGCGTACAAGTTCCCCCCCGAGCAGGTGACGGCCGTCCTCGACGAGATCCGCGTCAGCGTCGGCCGGACCGGCGCGCTGACGCCGTATGCCTATTTTGAAGAGGGCGTTCACGTCGGCGGCGTAGTCGTCCACCAGGCGTCCCTGCACAACGAGCAGGATATTCGGCGCAAAGGCATTGCCGCCGGGCAGCGCGTCATCGTTCAGCGCGCCGGGGACGTGATACCGCAGGTCGTCGGCCCCGCAGACCCCGGGACGGCCCGTGACGACTACACCCTGCCTGATAGATGCCCGGTATGCGGCGAGGCCGTGCTGCGCGACGAGACCGAGGCCGTCGTGGTGCGCTGCGTCAACGGTATGTGTCCCGCTCAGACTCATCGTTTACTTGAACACTTTGCGAGCCGGGGCGCGATGGACATCGAAGGACTGGGTGAGAAGATGGCAAGCCTTCTATTTCAACAGGGTTTTGTGAGTGATTCCTCAGGCATTTTTTACCTCGACACGGCTGATATTCGGGAGAAACTAACGGCGGTTGAAGGGCTCGGCGAGATCAGCATTAATAATCTCTTCGCCGGGATCGAGGCCTCAAAAAAACAGCCGCTGGCGAGAGTGATCGTTGGCCTTGGTATTCTGCACGTTGGCGGTGAAATCGCCGAGTTGCTGGCCGGCCGGTTTGGCTCGCTCAAGGGGTTGCAGGACGCGACCGAGGACGACCTCACCGCGATCGACGGCGTCGGCCCGCGCATCGCCGCAAGCGTGGTCGAATGGTTCTCCCAAAGTGGCAATCAGCGGATCATTAGACGGCT
>JADFPB010000190.1 GCA_022562515.1 Chloroflexota bacterium
AAAGTTGTGCCGAAGCCGAAATCATATGCGGCGAGACCGGCCGGAACGTCCCAATCCGGCGCATAGAAACTCGCATCGAGTCCGCCGGCGGGCAACACGCGGCTGGGGACGACGCTGGTCTCGGCTGCAACGTCCGCGAAGTCGCCGATCATGCCCACACCGGCAGCGTCGCCGGCGCCGTTGTTCTGAAGCAGATAGTGGAGGCACGTGCCCCAGTCGAACTGGTGCGAGTAGGTGCAGTCGCCTCCCGGCGGTATCGGCTGCGGCCGCGACAGCGTATGGAAGCCCATGTTCGTCACGAAAATGTCCAGATCCGCGTCCCGGTCATAGTCGCCCAGGGCGAATCCCATCCAGGCGCCGGACTGGTCAATGCCCATCGCGGCGGCAATGGACGTGAACCGGATTACCCCCGGCGTCGAGTCATTGCGGTAGACCTTGAGGCGATCGCCATCGTCGGCCACCCACAGGTCCGCATCGCCATCGCCGTCATGATCGAAGAACAGCGTCGCCCACGTCTGGCCCGCGGGGTCGCCGACGATGTTGCCCGCGTCGTCGACGAGCGCGGCGTCAAAACCTTCCACGGCCGCGCCAGTCGGATCGGGAAATGTGATCGGGTTGCCGTCAAAGTCGCGCATCACGATCGGCGGGCTGAGCAGCCCGGCCTCAACTGTGACGTCTGTGAACGTGAGATCGCCATTATTCCGGTAGAGGACGTTGAAGTGTCCGTGGTGGCGCGGATCATCGAAGCGGACGAAATCCTGATCTGCTCTATTTCCAACGTAGATATCGATCCAGCCATCGTTGTCCACGTCCGCACAGGCGATCGAGCCGGCAGACCTGATGTTCACCGATGAGCCGAAGGCGCTAATGGTGATGTCCCTGAACGTTCCGTTGCCAAGGTTCAACAGCAGCCGGTCTCTTATCACGTCTGCAAGGCCGACGGATTCGTTCACGGATCGGTAGTCAAGCTTGTCGCCAATGCGGCCCATGGCGCCCACATACAGATCCTGGAACCCGTCGTTGTTGAAATCGCATGCGGCTACCGCGGAGCTGTTGCTTTCCGGGAGAGCCACTCCAACCAGCGCTGCCACTTCCGTGAAATTGGCGTGGCCATCATTGCGAAACATCTTGTTGGCATCGCCGCGGGTCACTTCCAGCAGGGCGTTGATCTCTGCCGAGGTCACATAGAAATCGAGGTCACCGTCCCGGTCGAAATCGAAAATGGCGACACCCGGATACCGATTCTCGATCAGCGCCTGGCTGCCTAACTCCAGCGCCACATTCGTAAACGGCCGGAACTGGTCTTCAGCCGGAATGCCGGATGGCGCCGGACCATCAATAGAAACGACTTCCGGGGTCTCCGAGTCACCGCCACCCGAGCAGGCCACCCACAGAACGGCGACCATGACAAGCAGTAGATTCAGGGAGATAAGTCTCGAAAAGCTTGGGAGGCGCAGGATGCGCCTGGTTGTTGGTCGTCTCAGGTACGTTCTCCTCAATATGGCCGCGCCCATGAAAATGGCGCCACACGCGGCGCCGAGCGCGAGTCATGGTACCAACCGATTTGAAATTCCACACTCAGAAGAATTCACTGCTAACAAAACACAACGACCACGGGTTGATGAGAAAGCTGAAGCCGCCCCGTGCCACAGACCCGTCAGAAGAAACGCGACCAGGATATTCACGGTCGCACGAGCCCGGCTGCGCCGCGCGCCACCGAGCGGGATGCACACGCAGTCGCGGAACCACGAAGACAGCGTTATGCGCTGCCTGCGCCAGAAATCAGCAGGGGAGCGGGCGAGAAACCCGCTGGACGGGCTGGTCCATCACTCGGAGCGCGGAATTCGATACCTCTCGATCCCGTACAAGGGAGGCTGGCCGGGGCAGGTATGGCCGATGTCGGTCGGGGGTAGAGGTAACTCGTATGGCAGCGCCGTGGCGCGATCTGTGATCGGGTTTCTCAAGGTAGAGCTCGTACTCTGGGAGAGCTCGGGGCGAAGGATCAATGACCTCAAGCTCGAGACGCTGGGATGGGTCGGGCGTTCAATCACCGATGGTAATTCGGTGCGGCCAATTGCATAACGCCGGCTGCGTACGAGGCCGGGTGCTACCGTAATCCCGTTCCGAGGAACGCACGGAGCCGGCAAACCAGGTCTCCAGCAAACCCGGGACAGTTCAGATCAACCGCTACGGCTGCGACCGCCCATCGGAACGACTCAGGTCTGCGAAGGACGTCGGAAAGATTGGCTCACCGGCTGCTGCGGCCAGACCGGCCCAGAAAGCGTCGCAGGTTCCCTGGTCCCGACAAAACACGGCGAGGTTAAACCATGTGGAACCGTATCTGTCTTGCGATATCGCAGAGGGAACCGCGGAAGGCTCCACCTCCCCGCCAAACACGTAGATGAGCAGTTCCCGCCCGTCCATGGCGCCAGTGGCCGAGGTCAGGAAGACACCCGCTCGCCTACCCACTTCGAATTGGCCCTCCGGAACGAAGCCCGCCAGCTTCACGTCACTGGTGGAGTAGCGGAAGTCTGTCACCCCGGAACCGGTAGCGACGAATACGGCGATGAGAGTGATCGCAGTGATCAGCAGCGGTACGCCCACGGCCACGGGCACAAGGTAGGCCCTGAACCGCGAGCGGCGTGCCCGTCGGGAGTCAAAGTATCCGGTATCGGGATTGTACATCAGTGTCCAGTTGGGGGCCTTCATTGCCCGAATGCCATGTCTACTGACTCGTAGGAATCGTCGCTTCTAACCGCCGTCCCGGGTCGCCAGGGGCACTCTGGTCAAGGATTGGATGACGCTGCTGACCACGATCAGATCGGACCCGAACAGTGCCAGGCTCGCCGGGCCTTCATCAACGGGAACAACCGCAACTCGCTGTCCGTCCAGTGAGAGCTTCATAACTGTATCGTCATCCATGTTGGCCACCCATATGTACCGGCCGCCCTCGTATTCTGCATAGAGGATATCGACGGGCTTCCCGCCCACGGGGTAAGTGGCGATAACGTTTCCGTCTACGGAAATTTTGCTGACGGTGCCATCCAACACATTGGACACCCAGATATTCGTGCCATCGAAGGCAAGGGCTCTCGGAGATCGGCCCGTATTGACGACGCCGACTCGCTCGGCATCCAGATTGAACTTGAGCAGGCGGTCGTTAATGATATCGGCAACCCAGATATGCTCGCCGTCGAACTGAAGAGCCGTTGGAAACCCTCCGATGAACGTGGTCGCCAGCTCCTCTCCGTCGGTGGAGAGCTTGCTGATGGTCTGCTCCCCTGCGCTGGCAACCCAGATATTTTGACCATCGTACTCCAGCGCCCTCGGCTGCAGCCCGACCCGGAACGGCCCCCTGGGATCTTCATTTGGCACCAATTTGACCACGATCGCATCGGCGGCAGAAGCGATCCACACGTTTTCGCCCTCGAAGACGATGGCGGAAGGCTGCCGGCCTGCCAGTACGGAGCCCACGAAACCTGTGGCACTCAAGAGGTCAACCTTGTCCTCGTTTACGTTCAGGATCCAGACGCTCATCGCGTCGGCGCCCACACCTGGCAGGACAACGGTCGGATCGAAATCTTCACTGGCCCCGCGTGCGGGCGGCGCCGTGGGCTCTGCAGTCGGCGTCAAGACCACCGGGGTGAACGTAACCTCGTCGTCCGAGCCCCCGCATGCTGCAATCAGGATGGCTGGGGCGACGACGAGCGCGAGCAGACACCAGCGCCTTGCCGCGGGCTTTCGCGGATGCGGTTCGCTAACTCGCAAAGGAGTCGATCAGGAACGTGAACAGACCGGACGGTCCGAAGAAGACAAAGGCTGCAACGAGCACCGCAAGGCCAAGGGACAGCACAGACGGCTTCAGCACCAGTGTGTCTCGCGAAGACAGATGAGAAACCTCAAGAAGCACCCAGGCCGCCCCTACCAGGAGCAGGCCCGCGACCACCCCCTCCCATAATCCTCGCACGCCGTACGTAAGGGCGAACACAGGCGTGCCGTATACCGAGTCGATGATCCGATTGGATAGGTCCGCGGCACCTGATACATCGCTCGCATTGAGGAAGAACCGGTTGATCGGCATCAGGAGCCCTGTGGCAAACGGCACGAGCAGCCCAAAGAGTATCCCGATCGCCCCGAGGCGCCAGACGCCGCGCGACCCGCCCGTCGCCTCCGAGACGGCAAACACCACGAGCCCGATGGAAACGATGCCGCCAAGTATGGCCGCCGTCGCGACACGCAAAAACGGCCCGAACGCTGGCCGCTCCGGTTGGTAGTACGAGTCGCTCTCGGCCAGCGTGACCGCCAGCGTGACGTACATCGCGCTCATGCTCAACACGATGGCGAGCGGCACGAGCGAGATCGCCAGAACCATATAGCTGCGACGATCCGCGCTGGACCGCTCGACCTCGATTCGCCTGAGTTCTTGCAGTACTGTCATCTTTGTCCCACGGTTAGACCGGCGCTCCATCCTTGGCACGATCACTTTGTGTTATCGAGGATACCAGATGACGTCTGGTACCGGACGCCGTCCGGCGCCATCGCGGAGCAGGGCCGCCCTGTGTTGGGCGGCCCTGCTGCTGATCTAGTCCTGTCGAGGGGATTCTGAGGACTGGACTACTTCACGGCTTTCAGGTTGTTCAGGATCAACGGGAACGTCAGGTGCCAGAAAGCGCCGTTGACGTACGCATTATCAGCGGTTGGCCAGCCGGTCCAGAACTCCCTGTTCATCGGAATGCGGTGGTACCACGACAACAACTGCACGTCTGGAAGCTCGGGCAGCCAGATCTCCATCGCCGAGCGCCAGAGGGTCTCCAGCGTGGCGGTGTCATCGATCGGGGTCTGGCCGACTTTGTCAGCCAGAGCGTCAAACTCCTCGCTCGACCAGCTGTAGATGTTCACCAGGTGGCCGCCCGGAACCAGTTCACTTGTCGACTGGTACAGCTGCATTGTGGCGTACGGGTCCCTTACGCTGCCGCCGTGGCCGCGCAGCGCGCAGGTGAAGTCGCCGGACACCTGGCGGTCGCCGACGTCGGGCGGAGTCGAGTAGCTGGCTTCGATGCCCGCTTTTTTCAACTGCTCGGACAGTATCGGTCCGAAGTCGTTGAAGATCCCGAAACCGAGGATGTCGCACGTGATCGAG
>JADFPB010000191.1 GCA_022562515.1 Chloroflexota bacterium
ACACATAATAGATACATAAACAGAAACTGCGCACCCTAAACCGTAGGAACATACCCTTGCGCAATCCCCCATCACACCACACGACCATTGAGGTTGATCCAGAAAGGATCACTGATGCTCTCGAAGAGCTTCTCTCTCCGACGCTGAAGCAACTTTCAGACCTGCTCAACCAGCTCCCCAATCAGGATAACGCACTCATGACGAAGGCGGACGTAGCTACGTATCTGAACGTTAGCATTAGAACGATTGATACACTTATTTCAGAAGGTGAACTAATTCCAGTTCACGTCCGATCTGCCCGAAGATTCACCAGAGACTCAGTCGATCGATACATCAATCGACTTCCGAGCAAACGATAGGCATTCAAAAATGGCATATTTGAGAAAAAAGGAACCCACTATTACGCGGAATTCTACGATCCCGAACGAACTCCAACACGGAAATGGGTCCCACTGAGAACCAGGGATAAGGTAGCCGCGAATTCTAAGATGGTTAATCTTGATCGCCGTAATTCATTGGGAGATTTCGATCCATGGAAAGATCGTACTTCGAAGAAGCTTACGCTTGGACAGGCCGTTGCTCGATTTATCAAAAGCAGAGATCACTGTGTTTCCAAGACTGTTCAGCATTACGAAGTTCTGGCCCGCATCATCGACGAGAGCGGACAACTGAACCCGCCGGGGCTCTGGATACCGCATGCAGAAGAACTCGGCCTGATGGGCGCCATTGACCGGCGAGTTGTCGAAATGACCTTTTCAAGCATGGGGGCCGCCGATTCGATCTGGGGTTCCGTCGGCGCCGCAATAAATATCTCCGGCAATTCAATTGGGCGGGAGATGGCGGAATTCATTGTCGCCACGGGCGACAAACGCGGCATCGATCGGCGGAGCCTAATCATTGAAATCACTGAAACCGCAGCCAACCCGGAGCTGGAGGAAATCAGATGCTTCATGAAAATCGTCAAGCGGGCCGGGTACAACATTGCGATCGATGATTTTGGGAGCGGCAACACTTCACTCAGACGCCTTCGTGAACTCGACATCGATATAGTAAAACTGGATGGATCGCTGGTCGTGCCGATTGATCTTGCGTTCCTTGACTCGCTCATAAAGCTTTTGCATTCGCTTGGCCTGAAGGTCGTGGCAGAGTTCGTAGAGAACGCCAACCTCCTTCGGTTGCTCGAAGGGTGTGGCGTGGACTATGTCCAGGGGTTCTATGTTGGACGGCCCGAGCCCTTGACAGCGCTCGCGGCCTGACCGTTCGCGCGACTGCGTTCCTGAGTAATGCACGGCCCGATTACGCGTGGTCAACCTCAAAGGGCTGAGCGGGTATCGATGGCGGATGCTTCCGGAGGCTGATCCGCCTCAGGCGGAGCGGGTCGGACCGCCCGGGTATGACATCAGTCTCTAATCCCTCCCACGGCTCACAAGATACGGGGCTGACGCGGGTGGGAAGTACAGCTAGCCGCGGAGCAGTTGGCGGCAGATTGAGCCTGCTATTGCGGGGCCTTCGTAGACGAGGGCGGTGTAGAGCTGTACGGCGGATGCTCCGGCGTCGAGCACTGCCTGGGCCTGGTTTCCGGTGGAGATTCCGCCGCAGCCGATTACTGCGACGTGGTTGGGTGATGCTTGTTTGACGGCTGCAACAAGCTTTAGCGTTGATTCAAAAAGCGGCTGGCCGCTGAGGCCGCCCCGGCCCGTGGCAAGGCGGTCGTCCTCGACGGGGAGGGTGTTGGCTGTGACGAGGCCGTCGGCGCCCGCCTCTACCGCCGCCGTCGCCAGCTCGACCAGCACCGCGGCGTCCTCGAAGCGCGGGAGTTTTACAAAAAGCGGCTTTTTTTTCTCTTCCGAGACACGCCTTATCAGAGCGGAGAGCCGCAGGGGTTCCTGGAAGACGGCGAGGCCTGCGGTGTTCGGGCTGCTTATGTTGACTTCTACGCCTGCGACTAACGGTTCGAGGCGCCGGTGGCACTCGAGTATGTCGTCGTCTTCGGTGCCGGAGATGCTTATCAGCGTTCGTGATTTTTGCCCGGGGGAGAGTTTGCCGAGCCGCCTGGCGGCATTCTCGATGCCTTTTCCGGGGAAACCGAGGGAGTTCAGGAGGGCGTCATCCGCGCCCAGGCGCAGCATTCGGGGCCGGGGGTTGCCCGGCCTTGGGTCGAGTGTGACGGTGCCGCCGACTGCGTAGCCGAATCCGACGTTCAGGAGCGATTCGAGCACCTCGCAGTCCTTGTCGAATCCCGCTGCGACGCCGACGGGGTTGGGGAACGTGAGGCCGGCGAGGGTCGTTTCGAGGCTTGCATCGCGCCTGGCGAGAATTCGGCCGGCCAGCCGCCATGCGGGCGAGGCGCGGAAGGATGCGACTGCCAGGGCGTGGGAGCGTTCGGGCGGAAGTCTGAAGACGAGGGGGCGGATCAGAGTTCTGTAGATCATCCCCATTATGGTGCGGCGTGCTCCGTATGGCCTTCGGGGTGGCCTCCAGGCATTGGCAGTACGCGCCCGTTGCCTATCGCTTGCCAGCTTACTACGATGGTGGTGGCAAACGGCGATATTCGAGTTACGCGATGATGGGTATAAATGGATCTAACATTTGAGAGCGGCGACGAGCACTCCCCGCGCGGCCATGCGGTGCTGTACTACCGGGATTCGGCGGCTCCGGAGAGCGTGGCGGCCACGTACGTGGTCGTCTTGCCGGTGAGCGTCGATTTTTCCAAGTACGTGCCGCCATTCCTGGCGGGGCAGGTGCCGAACCTTGGCGATGGCGCGATCACGGCGTTCGCCTTCCCCCCGTCTCCAGAACCGGCCGAAAGCTACGAAGCCATTGTGGCGATGGCCAGAGCCCGCGACGATGACTTGATCTTCGGCGGCGAGCGTCAGCTTTCGGACGTAATGGGCCTTCTGGCATCGGTCAGCGAGATCACGGAGGAGTACGCGGGCCGGTATGATGCCTTTAGCGCCGGGCCGATGGCCAGGGCAGACTCGGCGGAAGAGGCTGGGAACGAGGATCTCCGAAGCGTCGGCAGCGAGGTCGATGACGTTGTGTACGGGATGATGTCCGATGCCGACCGGCTGGGCGAGTTGACGAAGCTCGTGGGGCGGCTCAGGTATGCCACAGAGGGAGGCGACTCGGCAACCGCGGACGACGCCACTGCACATGTCCGGGCGCTGGGCCGCCACATTCCCTCCAACCGGCATATTGACCGTCTTCTGGATGCAGCGGTGTCGCCTTCTGAGGACGGGGCGAAGCTGGCGCAGTTGTATCTGGAGCGCGCTTACAGTCTGCTTCGGGAAGACTATCTCCGTGTGAAGGCGATTGACGCGGAGATCACGGCCACCGACCGGCCAGATGTCTCTGGACCGGACTAGCCAGGATCGTTCGACAAGCTCTGGAGAGCCTCAAGCCGGCGCTTCCGCGGGCGGCTGGTTCAGGATTCTAGCGCGGGCGTTGAGGGTGGGAGCGAACCTTCCGCGCGGTAACGTGCGGAGAAGCGTTGAATGGCGATTACGGACCAGATTGCCTCTATTACGGTGATCGGATAGATGCCTGCGAATGCACTGTAGGTAGATGTGGCAGCGGATGCGCCGGCGAATATGAGCACGTACCACTTGGAGCGCGATTCCAGTGAGTAGGACAGCATCATTATTGAGACGGCTATGGAACCGAAAAGGGTGAGCATCTAACCTTCCCTACGTGCTGGACCTACGTGCTGGCCGGTGCGCTAAAACAGTTGACTTGATTTCGTAATAATCTACGCCCGCTACTGTTTTTCGGGTCGCGCTAGTCTACGACCGCCTGCCGGAGTTGGCGCATGGCCAGATTGGCGCCGCTGGCGATGATGACGACCCGTTTTCCGGCAAGCCGATCTTTCAAGCTGACCGCCCCCGCCAGAGCCGCCGCGCCAGCGCCTTCCACCAGCGTATGGGTGTGCTCGAGATAGAGGCGTACGGCGGCTGATATCTCGGCATCGGGCACGAGGACGAAGTCGTTGAGCAGGGCTCTCAATATCGTCTGCGGGGTCTTGAATCCCGTACCGGTGGCGAGTCCTTCAGCGTCTGTGGCCATCGGCGCCTCGGCGATCTCGCCGGTCTTCCAGGAGAGCTGTGCCGCGGGGGCCTCCGAGGACTGAACCCCGATTACTTCGGTGGATGCCGACACGGCGTCGCGGACGATGCAGGCGCCGCTCGCTCCGCTGCCTGCGCCAACCGGGACGATCAGCGTGTCGATATTTTCCAGGTCTTCGAATATTTCGGCGCTGTATGTTGCGACGCCCGCGATGAGATCCGGCTCGTCGGCGGCGTCGATGTATCTGTAGCCCTCCTGGCGGGAGAGCCGCGCTGCCTCGGCCCGGCTGAAGTCGTAGTAGTCGCCGTAAAACACGACGTCGGCACCCAGGTTCCGTATGGAGCGCACCTTGTCCGGATTCGCGCCTTCCGGCACGACGATTACGCAGGGCGCTCCGAAGGTCTTTGCCGCGAATGCGATGGACTGGCCGTGGTTGCCGCTGGATGCGGTGATCAGGCCGGCGGCCAGCTCGTCGCTCGACAGTTGTGAGACGAGGTTGATCCCGCCCCTGACCTTGAAGGCGCCGAGAATCTGGAAGTTTTCGTGTTTGATCCAGATTTCAGCGCCGACAAGCTCACTGAGGGAGGGGTAGTGGCGCAGGGGTGTGCGAAAGATGTGTTCCGCGATGCGGGCGCGGGCTTCTTCGACATCGGCGAATGTGGGGGCGAACGCGGGTCGGTTGGACAAGAGTGATTCTCCGTGGGCGCGGTAGGCACTGGTGGGGCATGACATTCTAAATGGCAGTGCAGTGAAAGCATCTAACAGCCAAAGCCCTGCCGCTGGTGCAGGCGTATACTCGCATCAGAGGCATTGCAGGCATCGGGAGACCCGGTGCCTATTTTTCTAGTGTGGACGGTGGACTGGCCGCTTACGCGACCGAATGCGACAGGCTGAGTTTTGGCAAAAATCGGTGCGGCGGATGACCGTGACGAGGACCGCAAGCCGCTGACCACCCCGCCTTCTGGCGGGGCGACCACGACTCCTGGGGCTCTCCGTCCTGACGCGTCCGGAAAGCCTGCCATTCCATCGTCGAGTCTTTCCAGGCCAGGGTTTTTCAG
>JADFPB010000019.1 GCA_022562515.1 Chloroflexota bacterium
TGTCGCCCACTTCGTGCCGGCCCATGATGTCGGCGTGGCGCAGTACGGTGAGATTGATGTCTGTGGTGCTGACCATCGGAGCGGTCCTCCTCGTTTTGGGCTCTGGTGGGAAGTTACGATTTCGGCGGCGGCGGGGCGTCCGGGTCGTCGAGAAAGTAGTGGACGACATCCGGCGTTGTGACTGCCAGACGTATCGTCGACTCGTCGCCCACGGTGCGTATCGCGTGCGCGTATCCGGCTTCAACGAACACCAGGTCACCCACTCCGGCGCGGAACGGCTCGCCATCGCCGATCGTCCACTCCAGCTCGCCCTTCAGCACCGCCCACCACTCATCCATGTCCGGGTGCCAGTGCGGCCGGTTCGCGCCGCCGGGAAGCTGGTGGATCATATTGATCCGGTTGCGCTGATCGAGAAGTATCTCCTCCGACCAGTCGGTGTCCGTACCGTGGCGCTCGAGCATGTACTTGAGCGAGGTATGGATGCGGTTGGGCGGCTCAAGTGATTCATCAACCGGTATCAGTCGAGACGGCTCGACGCCCTTGAGATCGTGATTGCTGGTCTCCAGGCCGACCACGAGCCGGCGGCCATGGCCCTCACCCACCGTCTGGATGTCGTGGCGCTGCCCGCACGGCGCGATCACGATGTCGCCGAACTCGGCGATCACCGGCTCGTACTCGCCGATCTGCCAGCTCGTCTGACCGCCCAGCCCGAGCCACCACTCGTTGAAATCGGGGTGAAGATGGGGATCGCCCGGGGTGCCGGCCACCGACGAGATGAGCGCGGCCCTGTTTCGGCCATCGAGAATCAGCTTTTCCGACCATCGGTCGTCGTTCTCATGCCGGGCGAGAATCTCGCTCAGCCGCGCGACGGGCTGATTGGTCGCCGGTGTCGTCTGGGTTGCCATGTCTGCTATGCCCCCTGGCTCCTGATCGGCGCAGTGTAGCCCAGGCGGCCGGCGGGCGTAGTCACACGCCGTGCCAGGCCCGAGGCAGCCCCGAACGGCTCTCCCATTCAGCAGGCGCGTCATGCGTGGCTCAAACACCCCGCCCTAAAGTTCGAAATTCGCCTGCGTGTGCTCGTCACCCACGTCGTGAACGCCAACCGCCCGCAGCAGAGTCTCCTGCACGAGCAGCTCATGGTCCAGCGAGCGGTCTGGCTCCTGCTCGCCCCGCAGCGTCTTGATCAGCCGCTCCAGGCTCTCGACGTGGCGCCGATACGGCTGAGCCGGGAAGTCGGTGACGCCTGCCTCATAGCCGCCCGCTGGCTCGTTCAGGCACAGGCGCAGGTACTCCGGCGGGTCGAACGGGCCGAGTATGGCGGAGCCTTTCGTGCCGTACACCTCGAACCTGCGGGCCATCGGCTTCGGCTCCATCGCCGCGATGTCTACAATGGCCAGTGCCTTCTCGTATTCCAAAATGGCCACGGTGTTGTCGGCGAAGTTGTCGACCCCGCTGGCATCGCGCCTCATGAACGACGTGATCCTGTCAGGCCGGCCCAGGATCCAGACGATCTGGTCCAGCACATGGCCGCCAAGGTCGTAGAAGATGCCGCCGGCATGGTGTGCGATGACCGCCTGCTGTGCCTCCGTGATATTCGTAGACATGTGGGCGCGGATGCTGAAGATATCGCCCAGCAGGCCCGAGCGCGCCCAATCGGCGACCTGGGCGAAGGCCCAGTTCTCCCGGAACATGTAGCCCATCTGGACAAGGAGGCCCTTCTCCCTGGCCTTCGCGATGACGCGCTCGAACTGCCGGTAGTCATCTCCGGCCGGCTTGTCGTACCAGAGGTTCTTGCCGGCATCTATGATCTCTTCTGACTGGTCGAGCGACTCGGCGTTAAGACCCTCAGAGGCGATGCAGACGATGTCCGGGTCTCCGAGCATCTCCGACTTATCGTCGTACCAGCGGACCTGCGACCACGGCTCCGTGCCGGCGATTGCGGCGCGGCGCTCGGCATCCGGCTCGTAGACGCCGGCGAAGTCGACTTCCGGGTTCTGCCGCATGACGTGCAGCACAGAGGCGGCGTGGCCATGTTTGGTGCCGTACTGGGCCATCTTCACCCTGGGGTTTGTCGTCACCTGCGTTTCCTTTCTTTCGAGCAACTTGAGAGTAATTGGCTCGCACGCGAAGAGAGAGGAAATGATACGCCCGCGCATTTCGTCGTCAGGAAAACGCCGAGCGCGACGGCTGGTCGTTGGGGACGGGACAGCCAAAACAAAAGAGGCGGGCCGCTAAGCCCGCCTCTCCGATATCGGTTATCGCGTTACTCAGGCCTCGACTTCTTCTTTCGGCGCGTACCGGGCGATCACCTTCTCGGCCTCCATTCGGGGCATGATGGCGTACTCGTCCATGGTTGCAGAGAATACCGCCTGCGCCTGGGTGATCGACCGCAGGTCCGTGGCATAGCGCTGCATGGAGGCCAGCGGCACCGCGGCCTCGATCTCCGTATTGCCGTCGCCCAGCGGAGTCATGCCGATGATCTGCGCCCGGCGGCCATTGAGATCGCTCATGACGTCACCGGCGGTGGTGTCCGGCGTCGTCACTTTGACCCGCATGATCGGCTCGAGGATAACCGGCCGAGCATCGCCCACACCCAGTCTGAGCGCGAACGAGCCTGCGATTTCGAATGCCATGCCTGAAGAGTCCACCGAGTGAGAGCTGCCGTCCAGTAGCGTCACGCCGACATCGACAACCGGGAAGCCGGCAAGCACGCCGCCTGCCATGGCCGCCTTGACGCCCTTCTCGACCGACGGAATGTACTCCTTGGGGACGTTTCCGCCGACTACTTTGCTGGTGAAATTGAAGCCGTCACCGCGCTTGCGCGGTGAGAGTTCTACAACGACGTGGCCGTACTGGCCGTGGCCGCCGGACTGCTTCTTGTGCCGGTATTCAGACCTGGCGGTCGCGGATATCGTCTCTCGGTAAGCGATCTTCGGGAGGTCCGTGTCCAGGCCCACGCCGAATTTACGCTCGATCCTCGCCACGGCAGTCTCAACGTGAACGTCGCCAAGACCCCTGATGACGGTCTGACTCGTTTCTGGATCACGGAGTATGACCAGGCTGGGGTCTTCTTCCGAAATACGACTGAGCGCTTCCGCCATTTTGTCCAGGTCGGCCTGAGTCTTCGGCGTTACTGCCAGCCCGTAAACTGGCTCCGGGAACTCGATTCTCGGCAGTGAAACCGGATTGGCCTTGTCGGTCAGCGTGTCGCCGGTCTGCGTCTCGGTCAACTTCGGCACGATGCCGATGTCGCCCGTGACGATCTCGGATGCGATCTCCTGCTCCTTGCCCTTCGGATAGTAGATCTGGCCGACTCTCTCGTTCTCTCCACGGGCGTCATTCCAGACCTGGCCGTCGCCCTTCATGGGAGTGCCATACACGCGGAAGTAGGAGATCTTGCCCACGAACGGGTCGGCGCTGGTTTTGAAGACAAAGTTTGCGCTGGCGCCGGAGGGGACTTCTGGCGGCTCCCGCGAGGTCTTATCTTCCGGTGACGGCAGGTATGCGCATATCGCATCGAGAATGCCGCCGGCCCCCGCCTCAGCCGAGGCTGATGCCGCAACAACCGGGATGATCTCACCACTGGCGATTCCGGCCTTAAGGCCCGCGATCAGGTCGTCCTGGTTGAGCGTCTCTTCCTCCAGATATTTTTCCGCCAGATCATCGTCGGACTCGGCGACCGCTTCGATCAGCCGCTCCCGGAGATCGGAGAAATCGCCCTCCTCGGCATCCGGAGAAACCAGGTCGATTACATCCGTGAAGTCACTTTCGCTGCCATTTGGAGCGTTCACCGCAACGCATTCGCGGCCCCAGCTTTGCGTAAGCAGATCCAGTGTGGTGCGGAAATCCGTGTTCTCACGGTCCAGCTTGTTGATCACGATCATGCGCGGCAAGCCCCGCTGCTTGCACTCCGCCCATGCCTGAGCCGCGCCCACTTCAATGCCGGCTACGGCGGAGATCACGATGATTCCGGCATCTGCAACATGGAGCGCGGAAAGCATGTCGCCCTTGAAATCTGCGTATCCGGGTGTGTCCAGGACGTTCACTTTGTGGTCGTTCCATGGACAGGGGAGAACCGATGTCTGGATGCTTGCGCCGCGGGACTGCTCCTCAGGCTCGAAGTCAGAGTTGCTCGTCTGATCGTCGACCCGGCCCAGCCGGTTCACTACGCCCGACTTGAAATAGAGAGCGTCGGCAAGCGAGGTTTTCCCTGCGCCCTGGTGGGCCAGGAGAGCGACGTTCCGCAACTGCGCGGTTGTGTACTCAGCCATCCACATCCTCCAACGCGGTCAGATCAGGCAACGTGGTCAATCTGGGGACAGGGCGGATTCCCCCACCCTGGGAAAACGCGCGCATTGTAGCAGTACGAGTGCAGGGGAAAGTGCGATGCGCGTAAGGTGCACGGGCACCGGCGATTAAGAGCATCTTGCGAAGGGAGGAGAACATGACCACACCGGTTCGGCTAGCGGTAGTCGGCGGGCACAGAGGCGGCAGTTTTGACGCCGCGCTCGAGGTGTTCAGAGACAGGGTAACGCTGACGACGGTTTGCGATCTGGATGACCGCCTGCTGGCGCAGTGGGAGTCCGAGCGGCCGGGCATCAAGACTTATAGCGACTACTCGCAGGTGCTCGACGACCCGGATATTGACGCCGTGCTGCTCGCCACGCCGATGATGCTCCATGCCCGGCAGGCCATCGATGCGCTCGATTCCGGCAAGCACGTCCTGAGCGAGGTGATCGCGGCAACGACGCTGGACGAGTGCTGGGAGCTGGTAGAGGCGGTGGAGCGAACGGGCCTGACTTACATGATGGCCGAGAACTACTGCTACCGCCGCGAGACGATGATGGTGCTGAACATGGCCGAGCAGGGTCTCTTTGGCGACCTGACCTTCGCCGAGGGCGCGTATATCCACGACTGCCGCCACCTGCTGTTCAACGATGACGGCACGCGCACATGGCGCGGAGTGGCGGCCGAGGGAATTCAGATAAGCCGCGCAAACGGCTATCCAACCCATTCGCTCGGACCCGCTGCCCAGTGGCTGGGAATCAATAGCAGCGACCGCCTCCTCCGCACAACAACCTTCGTGACAAAGTCGGCCAGCCGGCACGGGTATGCCGCCGCCCTCTTAGGAGCGGATCACCCGGAAGCACAGCAAAAGGCCTGGCTCGATGCCACAGACTCGGCGTCAACGCTCATCGAAACCGAGCATGGCCGCGTTATCAGCCTGCGAAAGGACTCGGCCAGCCCGCGCCCGCACAACATGACCCATTACGGCCTCCAGGGCAACGCCGGAGCGTTCATCTCGGCTCGCCACGACGGGGAAGACCCCCTCGTATGGATAGAGGGCATGAGCCCTGGCTCTAACCTGCCCGAGAGCAGCCGGCAACCGGAGTGGCAGTCACTATGGGCTCTCGCGGCAGAGTACGAACACCCGCGCTGGGCCGCGCACGGCGACAAAGCAATCGCGGCGGGCCATGGCGGCGGTGACTTCTTCGTACTCGAAGATTTTATAAACGCGGTGCTCGGCGAGCAGGCGCCCGCAATCGACGTCTATGACGCCGTCACGTGGAGTAGTATCACGCCGCTGTCGGCGCAGTCGGTATCGGAGGGTGGCACGGCGGTCGAGGTGCCCGATTTTCGGGCCGGGCGAGCCCGATTCTAGGCAGGCGGGCGTCTAATCAGGCAGGCCGGCGTCTTCCGGCAGGCCGAGCATCAGGTTCATGTTCTGGATGGCCGAGCCGGACGCGCCCTTGCCGAGGTTGTCCAACTGCGCGATCAGGAGAACGTGGCCCAACTCGTTCGGCAACACGCTGAGGTCGATTCGGTTCGTGCCGTTGGCGGCCCTGGGATCGAATGCCGGGTCGGCGTAGGCCAGCGAGTCGTCAATCGAATTAACCCGAACGAACTTCTCGTCGGCGTACCGGGCGGCCAGGAGATCAGAGATCGACTCCGCGGTTGCGGCCCCCGAAAGAATCGCCCGATGAAGAGGAATCTCCACCCGCATGCCGGTAACGAACGGGCCCACGGACGGCACGAACTGCGGCTCGTGCGACAGGCCGGAATACCGGGTCATTTCCGGGATGTGCTTGTGCTGCCGCTCCAGCGCATAAGGCGATTCGAACGGAAGGTCATTCAGCTCTGAACCCGGCTCTTCCCAGCGCGCGATCATGCCCTTGCCGCCGCCCGAGGTTCCGGACAGTGCGTGAACCGTGATCGGTGAGTCCTCCGGCAACAGGCCCGCCTCGACGAGAGGCCGCAGTCCAAGAATGACTGCAATGGCATAGCAGCCCGGGTTGGATACGTGCGTCTCCTCCCGGATGGCCTCCCGTTGCGAAGGGTCCATCTCGGGAAGGCCGTACGTCCAGTTATCGGCCACGCGGTGAGCCGTGCTGGGGTCGATTACCTTCGTACCGCTTTCGTCCGCCCATGCCGCAGCCTCGATGGCTGCATCGTCGGGCAGGCACAGCACGGCGAGATCGGCTTCGGCAAGAAGCGCTTTTCGCGCGGCAACGTCACGGCGGTCTTCCTCGGCAAGAGACAGCACTTCGATATCGTCGCGATCCGCCAGCCACTCCCTGATCCTGAGACCGGTGGTGCCGTACGAGCCGTCTATGAATACCTTCGGTGCAGCGTTTGCCATCTGAATGTGACCAGTTGGATGTCAGCCGGTAAAGTAGGCAGGTGACAATTCTTTCACGCGCTGCCACCGGTTTGCCAGCCCTGAGACACGGAGCGAAAAACGAACGTAGGCGCGACGGGTTCGATCTCGCCTCTAGCGGTCCTGAACTATTTCCTGAACCTTCAGGGTGAGGAGAATCAGATCGCCGTTCTCAGCGCGCGCCACCATGGCATCAAACATGGCGTCTGCGACCGGCTCGCCCTCTATTTCGGTCTGATACGTTATGAGAAACCTTCGGCCGTCTGCGAACAGGGTGTTCCGCCGTATGAGCAGAATCTCGCCCGAGAAGCTAAAAACCTCCAGCTCCGCATCATCCGGCAACTCGAATGCGGGTGGCGGCGGCGGAGCGGTGACCTCTACGAGGATGGCCTCGAACGTGCCATCATCCGTGCTGCGCGCCGTGACGCGGACAACCGCCCCGTCTTCCAGGTTTCCGTGAACCGCGCTGTCCCGGCCGATAAAGAAATCACGCCCGTTCACTATCCAGTTGTCTTCCCCGGCAGTCCGCAGGGTACCGGATAGACGGACTTCTGCATGAGGTGGCCTGCCCGTACGGGCAGGTGTATCCGCATCAATCCTGGTCCTGACTCTGTCACGGCTCACCACCTCCAGGACAATGATGTCACCATCACTGACGCCATCAGGCTCGAGTGCGGGCTGGTACAGGATCCGCGAGACTTCATCTCCGGTGTTGAAGACCGTCACCGGGGCGATCTCGCCATCCCGCTCAAGCCGGGAATCTCCGGTTGGCCTGACGGCGAGCCGGCGGCCGTCCGACGTCGCTATCACCACAAGTCCATCCGAATCGGCAACTGAGGCGATGCGGCCGCTCAGCGCGATCGCGCCGGGCGTTACGACGGAGAGGGACAGTATCGACCGGGTCTCGTCGATGAAGAGCGCCTCTTCTACCAGGTCTCCCTCGCTGATCGTAAGAAGGTCGCGTACACGTACATCGTCCTTCGACAGCTTCACCCGCGCGCCATTCTCCGGGACCGCGAGCGTCAGCAGCTCGCCTGATCGCGACTCGATTGTGATTGATTGGTCCTCCGCATTCACCGAATACACGATCCCCCGTGCCTTCGTCAGTCTTGCCGGCTGCAGCACGAGCAGGCTCGCGACGTTGCGGACTGTACCGCCCACCTTGACGAGTCTGAACTCTCCCTGGCGGAGCAGGTCGCCAACTTCAACATCCACGAACGAGTTGCGCAGCCGGTTGCTGGGTGAAAATTCCGTGCTTGAAAGGATCAGCACCTTCATCGGGTCGCCGCCCTCCGGCTCCACGGTGATCGAATGATCCTCTCTGTCCACGCCGCGGACCACGCCGGTAAACGAAAGCTGGGGGGACCTTGCGACAATGCTCGTGATCTCTCCGGATTCCACGTCGAACCGGGTCGCGTTCAGAACCAGATCGCCGATCTGGAGTTCCGCGATTGTTGTCTTCCGGCCGTTTTTCGAGAGCACGCCGTCGCCTGAAATCCCCACCACCAGGAGCGGCCCTCTTTCCGGGGCTATTCCGATGATGCCCTTATCGAGGTCTATAAATTCGATGACCCCGCGGACGTGCCGCTCCCGATCCACCCTGCTCCATGCGCTCAACTCGATGGCGAGCAGGCCGGATGAGTCGAGATTCACCGCGATACCGAGCCCTGGCACGAGGTTCCTGATCACTTCAGGGGTGCCGTCCAGTGTGATTTCGGTCGTCTTATTTGTCTTCAGTACCAGTTTCTGGCCGGACTCCTCGTTCGTGACTATGACGATGCCGGTTACATCCTGAAGGTCCTGTGCCAGGTCAACGCGTGTGACAACGCCGACGAACTGGCGATTCTCAGAAGCCTGCAATGTGTCAATGAGAGCAGTTGATAACTCGGGCTGCTTGAGGGTGATGTGGGTCGCGATGGGTGTCGCGCTCGAATCGATCGGGCTGAACTCCACGATCACCCGGTCACCCGCTCCCAGACCCGTAGCTGGCAGGGGACCGAGCAGCGCCTGCCTCACGTCGGATTCCGTGCCGAAGCGCGTGGCGACACCGATGGCGTAAACGCTCACGGAGCCATCGGCCGTAGTAATCGTTATCCGATCCCTGGTGGCCTCCGAAACGACGCCCGACACCGTGACGCCCGGAGCCTCGCTCCCGATGAGATCGGCCGCGGCCGAATATTGAGTGTGGAATCGGAGCAGGTTGGTCCGGATATTTCCTTGCGGATCGCCTTCTGATCTACCAAGTGCCTCCTGCAACGCCGTCAGGTGGCGGCGGCCATTCTCTTCGATCAGACTCCGGAGCTGACGCCCCTTCTCAGAGTCAGTGCCCGCGCCCGTCTGCTCGATCTGCCTGAGGGCCACTTCTATGCGGGCAATCGTCTCCTCCAACCGTTCTGTGGCGCGTGCGATGAGGCGATTGGTCAACGCATCCCTTCGAGCGACCACGGTCACGGCCTCTCCAACCGCCGGCAACTCAGCGCCGGCAGGAAAGTCGAGAGTGACGATCTTGCCGGACCGGTCCACGAGCGTCAGTTGGTCTTCCCCGGATTCCAGAACCACTCCCACGATATGCCGGGTCTGGGCCCCGCTGCGCGGACGTACAAGCAGATTCTCGGCAACCAGGTCATCGCCCGCCGTCTCCAGGACAGTAGTGGCGATTCTGTCGCCTTCTTTGATATCGGACAGCGCCCCATCGTCGCCGCCGATCTCAAACGATGTGTTGGCGGCCACCTTCAACCTGACCACGCCGGCGTCCGTGCCGAGCGTAATCGAATCAGAACCAATGGCTACGACAGTGCCAAAAAGGCCCGTCAAACCGGTGTCCGCGGCGGTGGCTGCAGAAGCGCCTGCCGTACTTATGACGAGCGCGCTCATAGACGCGACCAGCAGAGCCGCGCCAGCGCGCCGAAGTTGGCGAAGTGTCCTTTTCTTCTCGATTTTCTCGATCAATTTTCGACCACGCACAATCGGGGACGACGCCCCTGAATTTAGATCGCGCTGTTCTCCCCACCGAACTTGAAATCGTCCCCCATGACGAGTTACGCATGTGTTACGAATGAAATTCATGATTCGTCGTCCAGCGAAATGACGGTTATGATCCTGCTTTCCGTATTCCCGGCAAGATCGCTTACGACGACTTCAAGCAGATTCGGTCCCGGTTCGAGACTAACGTTCACGCCAAACACGCCATCAGAGTCGACGGGAATGATCACGCCGTTGATGCTGAGAACTGCGTCAGGATTGGCCCGCCCAGAGAGGAAAAGTGTGTTTCCGTGAACGATATTTTCCTCGCCAAGACCGATTACCTCAAGGAACAGGCCGAAGGTCCTCACCGGCGCGCCGGTCCGGTCGATGATCGGCACCGATGTCGGTTGAGGTGTCTGCGTGGGTGCGGGACCGGGGCCCGGAGTTCTGGGCGCGGCCGCGGTTGCCGTTGGAGATGGCCCTTGCACGGTAGGCGTCGGCAACGGCACGGCATCGGGCGGCGACGTCGGGTTGACGGCCGCCTGCGGCGTCTCAGATTGCTCTACCGCGGCCGCCTCAGCGGTACGCAGAGCGGGATCGCGCGGGACGCTGCCGGAACATGCCGTGGCAAGAGTAGCGGCCAGAAGCGCGGCGACGGTCAGATACGTTCGCGGGCCAAGCATTATCGATCTTGCACCCGAAGACTCTGGCGCTTCCGAAGATCCCTGCGGATTCCATTCCCGCGCCAACGCGGCCGCAGTTTACCGAGAGATTCGCTGAGAGGCTCCATCATGCGGCTGGGGCTTTTTCAACGGGCTTGCTGTCCAGCCGGGGGAGCATGAGGAGAAAGGCGGTGTGGTGGCCTTCAGACGGCGTCGAAATACTCTCCACGCTCAGTTCGCCATTCGAGCGGAGCGCAAGCGTTCGAGCGATGTGAAGACCCAGGCCCGACGTCGTGCGCTCTTCCTGGCCCGCAACTTCCGGCGTCCAACCACGGTCGAACACATGCGGCAGAAACTGCTCTTCGATTCCTGATCCGTCATCCCAGACCCTCACGAAAAAGTGGGATCGATTCCGTGTCAGCCGGATCTCGACCTTTTTCTCGGCGAAGCGCACGGCATTGTCTACCAGGTTCGTCACGATGTGGTCTATGGCGCCGCCCGCCGAATGCTCTACGCCAAACTCCTCCGGCTCAGACCACCAGGCGACTTCAACGCCCTGATCGCGCGCGATTGCGCTATACCGGTTGGCGATATTGCGAACGATGTGCGCCGGCGCGACGGGATATACCTCAGGACTGGATGTGGCGTCTTCCAGCTCAACAAGCACCTGGATGTTGGACATCATCAACCGGAAGTTGGGCGCCTGTTGCTCTATCTCATCGAGCAGGGCGAGAACATCGGCGTCGATCGTCCTGCCGGAAGCCTCAAGCCTGGTTCGAAGCTCTCGCTGCTTGCCCAGAATCCGCCTGAGCGGCCTGCCGAGGTCGTGGCCGAATGTGTCGAAGTACTGTTGTGTGAGATCTACCCAACGAGTCACGTCGGCGGCCTCATCTAACGTCGGCCGGCGCCACCGTCCGTTGACCTGTCCCATCAGGATCAGGAGCAGGCCGCTGATCACGAGGATCCCGCCAAGGGCGACTAGTGGCTCGACGAGCCAGAGCGACATATCGAAGTCGTCTCCAAAAATCGGCCCGATGATGATCCCGAGGAAGCCGATGGTTACGAGAGCGCCTCCCCCGTACTTGAGAAACCTCCGGAGAAACCAGTTAAGGACTTCAGAAAAGTCCCGCGGCTTGTCTCCGCGTCGATCTTCTGCCTGTTCTTGTTCGGGGCTCGCCATCGGCTCAGGTTACTGCTTGGGAGGTACCAGCAAGTAGCCCCTGCCACGCACGCTAACGATCAGATCGTCAGGCCCCAGTCTGCGGCCGTGGGCCTGCCCGAGCGCATCTTTGATCTCGCGGATGCGAACGCGCAATGACGCTCGCGAATCATCGCCCTCCGAGTAGCGTTCCAGCTTCCAGAAGGGGACCAGTTCTCCCGGGCTGCTGTACCAGGAGTTGGCCAGTTCGGCCAGTATGTCGAACTTCATTCCCTGGATTGCCCGGACAGGCTCGGAGTGCTCCGACACCGTCGCAAAGACCACCCTCTTGTCGATATCGATGAGATAGTCGTCGCCGATTTTTAGAATTGACGGGGCGCTGCCTATAAGGCGTCGGAGCCTGAGAAGAACTTCTTCCGGGCTGGCAAGCTTGTCGATAAAGTCCACCGGAGCGCTCGCACTCAGGCTTGCCGTAACGGCGGTCTCCCGATACGGCCCCGACGAGTACTGGCTGAAGACGAGCACGGGAAGATCTTCCGACATGCCGATCAGCTTGTTCAAAATGGTCAGGCCCTTGAACCGATCGTCCGGATGGTCGCCAAAACGGACATCGAGGAGAACGGCGTCGGGTCGGAGCGTCTCAACGGCGTGCAGGGCTTCGATCTCAAAGTCGTCGCCCGTAGGGCCGCGAACGTCCGGCTCGACAACGGTCGTGATGTAGCCTTCCGCCTCCAACCTGCGCCGTATTGAGCGCATCAGGTCAGACGCGTGCTCGTCATCAACGATCAGGATCCGCTGGGAGGGGGAGCTGGCCATCTTGCCTTTGGCTCCTCTCACTTATCTGTCAAGGAAGAAATGGCACCCGTATTGGGTATGACTCTAGCATGCCGGAGCGGCAATTGACCCCGGATTTACCGATCCTTACCAGACCAGAATGACGTGGCCACGCGCCTTCGCCTGGCGGTTACGAGCCCGCGTCAGGCCGCTCTAAGCCCGCCGCCAGGCCGTTATGAGCCAGCCGTCAAGCCGTTATGAGACGGTAGCCGACGCCCGGCTCAGTGAAGATGTGTCGCGGGCGCGATGGGTCCGTCTCAAGCTTTCTGCGCAACTGTTTGATGAACGTGCGCAAATACTCCGTCTCCTGGCCGTACTCGGGACCCCAGACCGTCTGCAAAAGCTGCCTGTGGGTCAGAACCTTGTCCGCATTAGTCGCCAGGGCCTGGATCAGATCGTATTCAGTGCGGGTGAGGTGGACTTCCTTCGAACCCTTTCGTACAACGTGCGCGGCAAGGTCGATCTCGATATCGCCTGCGCAAACGACGGGAACATCCACGTTGTCAGATGCCGATAGCCGCTCTGCCCTGCGGATTGCCGCCCGCACTCTCGCCGCCAGTTCCGTCGGACTGAACGGCTTCGTCACATAATCGTCGGCGCCCAGGTCCAGCGCCTGGACCTTCTCTCGCTCCTGGTCAGTGGCAGAGAGAATGATTATCGGCTCGGTATACCACTCCCGGAGTCGCTCCAGCGCGACGAGCCCGCCCATCACAGGCATTGCCAGATCAAGGATGATAAGACTTGGCTGGTTCAACGACGCCTGGTAGAGCGCCTCTTCTCCGTGCGCCGCTAGAAGAACGTCAAATCCCTCCGTCGCCATATGGCGCGCAAGCAGACGCCTGATTTTCGGATCATCGTCCACGATTAAAATGCTCGCGCGTTGGTTCATGCTCTTAATTATGCTCGTTTTCGCCTTCTTTAAGCTCTGTGTAAGCGGGAATGGTGAACCAGAATGTAGAACCTTTACCCGGCTCTGAGATCACGCTGATCTCCCCGCCATGGGCCTCGACGATCGCCTTGCAAATGGCGAGGCCCAATCCAGCCCCTCGCCCCGCCCTCGGACCGCCCGTAACCCGGAAGAACTTGTCGAACACAGACCTGGTATCCCCTTCCGGAATTCCAATGCCGGAGTCGGACACCTCTGTGCGGATGTCGCCGGTCTCGGTATCCAGTGATGACGTGACATGTACGTCTGCTTCCGAATACTTCAAGGCGTTGCTTATCAAATTATCCAGCACGCGGCCCATCTGTGCAGGATCGCAAAATGCCGGTGGAATGCCGGTGGGAACGTCCGTCACAATTATCCGGCCCATGCCCGGCCGTGATCGACTTGCCCGCGCCTGGGCATCGTGGACCATGTCCACCATGTGGGCCACTTCCATGTCCAGCGGATACGACCCGGCTTCAATTCGCGACATGTCAAGGAGGTTGGAGACAAGATCGATCGTCTGGTCGATCTCCTCGTCTATCGCCTCCATGTCGCTGAGCAGTTCCGCATCGTCGGCCAGCGCCGTTGCGACCTCTGCCGCAAGGCCCTTGATCGTAGCCAGAGGGCCCCGCAGGTCGTGAGTGATCATGGATAGAAACTCGTTCTTGACCTGATCGAGCTCTTTGAGGCGGGTAACATCCTGAATGATCGCGATCACCGCTCCACCGCGTGCGCCCCCGGCGGGAACGGGCGCGGCACTGATTAAAGTCGGAATGCGCCGTCCGTCAGGGCGCTGGCAGATGACTTCCATGGGGCCTGCGGAAAGCCCGGTTCTTTTTGTCACGCGAAGAGGAAGGACCTCCGGGTCAACATGTGTCCCATCCGGTCTAAAACAGCGCCCTACCCTCTCATAATCATCAAGAAATGATCCTGGGGAAAGGGGTATGCCGATGATCCTTGATGCCTCTGGAGAACAGAGAAGAATCTCCCCCGTAGCTGAGTCCACTACCAGTATTCCCACAGCAGCCTGGCGGATTACCGCCTTCAGCCACGAACTGCTCTCATCCGCCTTAACGCGTAGTGCCTCTTCCTGGCGGTACAGCCGAGCGTTCTCCAGTGCAGTGGCGGCGAGGTTGGCGACGATCTCGACGACCTCGATATCGGCCTTCGTAAATTCGGAGCCGCCGGGCCGATTGGCCAGATAGAGGTTGGCCGCATGGTGGCCGTCATCTTCGACCGCAACTCCAAGCACAGCCGCCATCGGCGGATGCCCGCGAGGGATTCCGGTTGACTGGGGATGGTCCGAGACGGAACTCACCAACAACGGCTCGTTATTAGGAATCATGAAACCAAGAATCCCGTGGCCCCGCGGAGGGGCCCCGATCTCTTCAGCCTGCTCCTGCGTCATCCCTGATGTGAACATCTGCTCGATACGACCGCGCCGGTTCATCACGGTGAGCGCAGCGAAGTCGCTTCCGGTAAGTTTTCTGGCAAGGTGGGGCACGGAGGAGAGCACGCGCTCTCGCTCGGTGGCATCCGGTCCAAGTTCCGGTTTCCCGTCAGCCGAAGCGTAAAGGACGAAGCCGGCCTCGGTGGCAATTGGGTTGGGGGTCGTCATCTGCGGGGTACTCGTGCGATCAGGTTGGCGCCTTACACACAGTTTATTCTACAAAGACCCCGCAGGCCGGGCCCGCGAACTAGGTCCAGCCGCCAATCGACGGTGGAATCACGAGGACCGGACCGTCCGAGCTCCTGATGATCCTGTCCGTCACGCTGCCCAGCACCCACCTTGTCAGCCCGGACCGCCCACGGGTGGCCAGAACGATGAGCGAGCCGGGCTCGTCCGCAGCCGCCGACAGTATCTCGTTGTACGCGGTGCCCGGCCCTACCCTTGTGTCAACATCCGCTCCAAGCTCTTTTTGCCTGGCCGCGACCGAGTCCAGATACTCTTTTGCTTCTGTATCGGTGTCGCCATACAGATTCGCGGAGGCGAAGTATGGCTCACCCCCGTATGCCGCCATGCGGGCGGCCACGGCTGTGGCTCTCAGCAACAACACTGGAACCTCCAGTGAGGCGGCAAGATCGCGTGCGGGGTCGAGGGCCGCCTCTGCAACCCTGGAGCCGTCAAGGCCAACTATCAATCTGGAGATTGGCGCGGCAGAACCGCCCTCGACAGGGCGGACGACCAACATCGGAACGGCAGATGAGTGGGTGACCTTGTCGGTAACACTGCCCAGAAGACCGCGGCCGATAGCGGAACGGCCGCGAGTCGCCATCGCGATCACATCGGTGTGCCTGCGCCTGGCCTTTGCGACGATCTCCTGCGCCGGGTCGCCTATCGTGGCTTCCACGTCCACTTCAAGGCCGTCCTCACGTAGTGAGTTCTCCACGGAGTTCAGATACTCGGTGGCTGCGCGAATCCGTTCCAGCTGGACCTCATCCGCACCCTCCAGTTCGACTGCCGGAATCCCCACATTGGGATCGCCCGGGGCGATGGGCATATAAGACGGAAGTTCGGTCGTCTCAGGGTCCACGACAGCCAGCAGGTCAACCCGCGCTCCCAGCCTCTTCGCCAGATCTTTCGCAACCGGAAGGATCCCCGCTGCCATCTCTGATCCATCCAGCGGTACAAGAATCCTCTCGAATGACACCCTCGCCACCCCCCGCTTCGCTCTGCCTGCCGCCGTAAATGTGGTCATGCCGCCGCCCCTTCACCACCGGTAATCGGCTGCTCTGGACCCAGATGCTTCCCGAGATGGTTCATTGGGGCGGCAACGGGCCTGAGGTCCAACGCGTAGCCGCAATTAAGGCACTGGAAATATTCGCCATCCCAGTCCACTATCAACCCGATGGCTCCCGTCTTACATTTCGGACAGGCTCTCAAATTCAACATGTGATCGCTCCTTCGCCGAACCTGCCAGACCTGACAACCCGGACGTGACAATCACATATTGCCTATCTAACCGTGTGGCGGACGTGAATCGCGCGGTTTTTTCGTGAGAATAATGTGAAAAAGCCAGGGTTGAGGGGGAGGGAGGTCGTGCCAATCCGGCGAACGGGGATAGAGCGAGCCCGGCACGTGATCCATGTGATCTGGGCCTTCCCCAATAAAAATACCGCCGGTCGGAAATTTCGGTGACGCCGTACCAAAATCTTCCGACCAGCAGTTACGTCTAACCTCAAGCCGTGACCGTGTGACGAGCGTGAGGATAGAGGTGAAACATATGAGGATTAGGTGAGGATTCCCAGGCCGACAGGGTCCGATTCATGCCTGCGCCAGCTCAGGCCAGACCAAGAAACTGATTGCGGAAGAACTCCATTGTCTTGATGAGTCCGTCTCCAAGTTCGACTGTCGGCGTCCATCCGAGCTCACGCCTGGCGAGTCCGGCATCGAGCGAGACCTTGTGGATATCGCCTTCTCTCGGCGGCAGGAATTCGGGCTGGCCCTGCCAATCTGTCAGCCCCGCCAACTCCCCAAAAAGATGGTTGACTGAAGTCCCTGCCCCCGAGCCGATGTTATATGGGCCCGAATCCCCGCGATCGGAAGCCGCCATGAACGCATCGACCACGTCTGAGACATAAACGTAGTCCCTCTCATCCTCACCGTCTCCAAAGATCCTCACCGGATTCCCGGCGAGCATCGCGCGGGCGAAAATGGCTACGACCCCCGCCTCGCCATGTGGATCCTGCCGCGGCCCGTAAACGTTGCCAAGCCGGAGTATCGAGTAGTTCAGCCCGTAAGCAGCCTTGTACATGCCCAGGTATCCCTCGCAAGCCAGCTTGGCAGCAGCGTACGGAGACTCCGGTCGAGTCGGGTCGTCCTCCCTCACAGGGTTGCTCTCCGGCTCCCCGTAAATGGCGCCGCCCGTGGACGTGAACACGAACCGCGGCAGGCCTTCCGCCCCATGCCCTTCCAGAGACCTGAGCGACTCCAGAAGATTAAGCAACCCGATCACGTTGATGCGGGCATCAAGAAGCGGCTCGCGGGCCGAAACGGCAACACTGATCTGCGCGGCCAGGTGAAACACCGTATCCGGAGAGATCCGCCGGACTACTTCGCCCAGGCCCTCATCGCAGATATCGATCTCGTGAAGCTCGGCCTGCGGATTAACATACGCGCTGTGGCCACTCGAAAGATCATCGATCACCGCGACACGCCACCCCTCATCCACCAGACGGTCGACGATATGGGATCCGATGAATCCTGCCCCACCGGTGACAAGGGCGACCTTATCGTTCATTTCCAGTACTGCTCCCGGTGTCCGCACGGGTAACCAGCGTCATGTCTCGATTTTCCGACACCCAGTCTATTGCCTATCTGTTGCCCACATTCTGCTCTGCCATTGCCGGAAGCGCCCCGAGCCTGTAATCTCCGCCGCGGCATATCGAAATAGAAGACGGTTTCCGGCTGCTCCGCGGCCATTATGGACTCTATAGAAAACCGTCCCTATAATCGAACTCTGTTGAAAGAAATCAGGATGGCGAAAACCGGCCGCTGCACATGACGCCCAGACATCAGAGGCCGGGTCCAGGAGGAAGACCGCTCGGATGACTTACATCATCACCGGCCCGTGCGTGGACGTTATTGACGGCGCCTGCGTCGATGTGTGTCCCGTTGACTGCATCTATTCTAAAGAGGGCGACCGGATGCTCTTTATCAGTCCGGACGAATGCATCGACTGCGCAGCCTGCGAGCCGGTCTGTCCCGTCAACGCTATCTTCCCGGAGGACATGACTCCGGATGATCAGCAGGAATACATCCCGTTGAACTACGACTACGATTACGCGAGTTCCGAGCCCGGAGTGAACACGACCCTGGGTACGGGCTAGCCAGAAATCCCAGAAAAAACCCGAACGAGACGCCTCCATTCTGCTTGGAGGCGTTTTTGTTAGCGTGGCGTCAACGGACGTTCCGATGATTCCCCGGAACCCGTAGGGGGAGATCCTTGCTGCTCCCCAACTCTCTCATCCGGCCACGATCGCCGGGCGGAGCAATCGCCGCCCCAACCAGAACGGGACGAACGGAAAGCCCCCGCGCCCGCTGAACGCTGAGATTCTCATATCCCTCGCGGGCTCGGGCCAGAGGATAATCCGCCCTGCAGCCGGCCACGCGGCAGGCTGAGGCGGAAGGAACGCCCTTCTACCGGCTGAGAAAGCCTCACGCCAGGATATGAGCCCGCTGACACAAGCGATGAGTTGCCACATGTCCGAGAGAGCACATGTTAGCTACCGAGCGTCTCCAGGACGTCTCGTATCGGCAACAAGGTGGAAGTAAAGATCGGGACCTCGCTCTCAGTGAAAAACCCGGCCGGGACCGATCTCAACTCCTCCACCAGTTCCAGGAAGTCCGCTAGCTCATCGGTTTCAAAAGAGACCACGAACTCCTGGTCGTCCAGGCCGAACGAATACGCGGTATTGATTTTGATTAGCGGATATTTGTGCCCAATCTTGAAGTGATCGATCATCATCGCCTGCCGGTGCTCTTTCGGCTTCTGATACCACTCCCGCTTCTTCACCATCGGGTAGACGATGTAATACTTCAGGTCCCAGCTCCGGTCGTCTTTGCCATCCATATCCGGATGGCGGCGCGGCGACCGGTACGGAGACTGGCGCGTCATCGCAAGGTACGAGTAGCTCTGATCGAGGTATCGTCCGAGCGCGCTGGACTGCATGCGGGACATGGTCGATTGAAAAGAGTCGGCGGTCGGAGAGACCTGCCTGATGAGCATGTCGGTATCGGCCCTGAAACCGACCAGGCTGTAGGAGCGCAGCCAGGTGGCCTCAGCGATCTCATCGATTATCGCGGCGAACTCGGCTTTGTGATCACGCTTGGTGTCATCCGGCAGATGCCGCCAGGCCCGGTCCAGCTTGAAGAAGCTGAACTTGGAGAATTCCCTGATTACCTCCGACTCGGCGCCGTTTGCGGCCGGATCTGGACCACTTTCAGAAGTAGCGTCAGCGCCTGAATCGCGCTGGCTGGTTGCCATATGAGTTCTGCCCCCGCTGTTCCCCGTTACTCAGGATCTTTCGCAAAAGTATCGCGCCTGCCGCCCTGGCAGGTGACGAATCGTCTTGCAACCCCCCTGCTCAGCACGCACAATGCCCCCTGCCTCGGCCCGACCCGTTAGTCAGGCGAAAGCTTCCAGACCAAATCATATTAATCCTCTAAGGTCCATACGTCCGCGAATCGCCACGGCGGGGCGCGTAGTTACACAGAACGCCCGTACAACCCGGCGCGGAGCAGCAGATTGAAAATCGCACAGGTCGAAACGTTCATTGTTTCTCGATTCCTCATCGTCCGTATCACCACAGAAGATGGGACGCAGGGAATCGGTGAGTCCAGCTACTGGGCCTTCCCGAGAGCCGCCGAAGAGACGGTCAAGGTGTTCGCTGAAGATATCATCGGCATGGATGCCCGGGATAACGAGCACATCTGGAACTTTCTCCACCGCAAGTACAGCTTCAGGGGCAACAGCATCGCCGGTGCGATCAGCGCGATCGACATCGCGCTGTGGGACATCAAGGGCAAACGGCTGCAGGCGCCCATCTGGGACCTGCTCGGCGGCAAGGCGCGCCAGAAGGTCAGGGCCATCGCGCTCGGAGTCGGCGGCGCCACCCCCGAAGAAGCGGCTGCATCCGCCAGAAAGGCGAAAGACGATGGCTACTCAGCGCTCAAGATCACCCCGCTACCCGGTGAATGGTGGCTCAAGCAATTTCCAGACCTGATCCGGGGCACCGCGGCAATCCTGGAAGCGGTTCGCGAAACAGTTGGTTGGGATTTCGACATCGGGGTTGAGATTCACCGCAATATGCTGCCTTCAGACGCCATCGTGTTCGTCCAGCACGCCGCCAAGTACCTGCCTTACTTCATCGAGGATCCGATCGCTCCCGACAGCGTCGTCGCCATGGCCGAGGTATCTGAGAAGATGAACCTCCCGCTGGCAGTTGGCGAGCGGAATACGGGCATATGGGAGTTCAGAGAGTACGCCCAGCTAACGAAGTGCCACTTCTTCAAGCCCGACGTTGGACTGGCAGGCGGCATCACCCACACGAAGAAGATCGCAGCCGTTGGTGAGGCCCATCACATCCGCATCGCGCCGCACAACTTTCTCGGACCGGTTGCGACGGCGGCCTGCATCCAACTCGCCATCGCGACGCCCAACTGGGACGTACAGGAGGCGGCGCGCGATGAGGCGGAGGGGCCGCGTGGCGCCATCATCAAGGAGCCGAACAAGATCGTGGATGGCTACTTCATCCCGTCCGACGAGCCCGGCCTTGGCGTGGAATTCGACGAGGAAGAGGCGGCGAAATATCCGTTCGAGCAGTGGCCATCCAACATCCCGATTCGAGAAGACGGCTCAGTGGCACTCAGGTAGTGGTCCGGCAGATCGGGGGAGTAATCGAAGCATGGCAGGCAGGCTCGAAGGCAAGGTAGCGCTGATCACAGGCGGAGCGAGCGGCATGGGCGAGGCCCAGGCGCGGCTCTTCGCGCTCGAGGGCGCCGCCATCGTCATCGCAGACACGCAGGAGCAGAAGGGCCGCGCCGTGGCCCGTGAGATCGAGTACGCCGGCGGCAGGGCAGCCTACATCGGGCTCGACGTCCGTGACTACGAGCAGTGGGAAGCGGCCGTCGCGTTCGCGGAAAAGACCTTCGGCAGCCTGAGCATCCTCTGCAACGTAGCTGGCACAAACGTCCGGGTAGGCTTCGATGAGCTGACCATCGAGCAGTATGAGAACATCGTCAATGTGAACCTGCACGGCGCCTACAGGGGTTGCAGGGCGGCCGGCCCGGCGCTGGCGCGCGCGGGTGGCGGCGCGATCCTGAACATCGGCTCGCTGGCGTCCACGAAACACGGCGGCTCGTCCGGCTACACGATCAGCAAGACCGGCATCATCGCTCTGACAAAGAACGTGGCGCTCGGCTACGCCAAACAGCGAACAAGATGCAACGTGATCAGCCCCGGCCACGTGGACACCCCATTCATCCGCGGCGACGAGGCGCACTCCCGCAACGACTGGTCAACTTCGCTCGACAATCCCGAGAACTACGAGCGCAGGCTGGCCGGCACGCCGCTTGGCCGCCTGCAGACACCCGAGGACATAGCAAAGGCGGCGCTGTTCCTGTGCTCCGACGATGCCGACATGATCACCGGAGCCGTGCTAAACGTGGATGGCGGCGCGGCGCTGACCTAGCTGTACTTCCCACGAACGTTGTTTACAGTCTTGAGGCCGGGGTGGCTCCGTTGATGCCGCCGTGTGGGCGCCGGTGATTATAGTGGTGCAGGAAGCCGGGCAGTGCGGCCAGCCGCTCTTCGTTTGAGAGGTACTTTCGGATGTATGCCCACTCCCTCTGCAGGATCTTGTTGAACGCCTCGGCCTTGCCGTTCGTCTGAGGCCGGTAGGGCCGGGTGCGCTTGTGGGTGATCCCGTGCGCCCTGGTGACGTCCCGGACAGCGTGGCTGGTGTAGTTCTTGGCGTTGTCGGTGAGGATGCGCCTGACGCGGACGCCGAGGCGCTTGAAGTAAGCGATGGCCCGTATGAGGAAGACGGCTGTGGTGTTGGCCTTTTCGTTGGGCAGGGCTTCGACGTAGGCGACCCGGGAGTGGTCGTCGATGGCGACGTGGAGGTACTCGAAGCCGAGGCGCTGGCGTGAGCGAGGTCCGGCTCCAGTCTCTTTGAAGCCGGGGTAGAAGCGCTTCCCTCCGCCATCCGGTATGCGGCCGACCTTCTTCACGTCCAGGTGGAGCAGATCACCGGGCGCGGCATGCTCGTAGCGGCGCACCGGCTGCCTCGTGATGCGATGCAGCCACGAAAGCCGGTTGAGGCCGGCCCGCTTCAGCACGGCATATACCGTGGACCTGGGTATCCCAAGCCGCCAGCCGATCACATGCGGCCCCAGGTTCTCAGCCAGGCGGAGGGCGCAGATGATGCGTTCCAGCCGGCGGGGGGTGCGCCTTCGGCAGCGCCGGGGCGCCGAAGTGTGGTCCGCCATTCCAAACTCACCTTCTGCGAGATATCGCTGCCACCACTTGGCGACGGTGGCTCGGGAGACGCGGAACTGGCGGGCGAGTTCGGCCTGGGGCCAGCCGGCCTCGATCTGTCGGATCAGCTCCAGGCGTGCAATGGGGGTCAACCGGGCGTTAGGATGCGACATGAGGGGTTCTCCGCTTGCTGTTGGTTTTGTTGACCCACACAGCAACGACGGAGGCCCCTCACATGTCAATAACCTACGTGGGAACTACAGCTAGGCTACTTCGAGCAGGTGGATACTGAACAGTTCTTCCGGGTCCATCCAGACCCGCCTGCTCTGGAAACCTGCCTGTTCGGCAATTTCAGTGAAGGTGCTGATCGTGTACTTGTGTGAGT
>JADFPB010000192.1 GCA_022562515.1 Chloroflexota bacterium
AATGCGGTGACTCCCGGGCCTGTCGCGACGTCGATGGCGAGGCCATAGTGGGCGTCAGACGCCAGTTCGCCAATGAGTTTCAGGCTTTCGGCGGAGAAGTGGGCGGCGGCGGAGGCGAAACCGGCCGCGTGCTCGCTGAACTGAGCCGCGGTCTCTTCGCGCCGTACTGGTTCGGTCAATTGCCCTCTCGTCGTCTCAGGTGGCGTCACTGGCCGTCATGTGGCCGTTATGGTCGAGCGGTCATGATAGTCTGCGCCAGTCCTGGCTGCCCAGTCTCGATTGCATCAGGCGGAATAGATAGAAGATGCCGGCGAATCCGCGGCCCGAGCCGTTTTCCACCTTCGTGGTGGGCAGCCTGCCGCGTCCGCAGTGGGTCCGCGACGTGATCATGGACCGCAAGGCCGGCCGGATAAGTTACGAGGCCGCGGACGTTGAGCTCGACTCTGCGGTGCCGTCGGCGATACGGCTGCAGGAGCGGGCCGGGCTCGATTATGTGTCGGACGGCGAGTGGCGGCGCGAGAGCTATGTGAAGGTGTTCACCGAGCATGTGGCAGGCTTCGAGTTGGACCGGATGGCACAGCGGATTGGGAATCTGGCTGATCCGGTCGTTACGCGGAAGATCGAGCAGACCGGTGACATTGCGGCAGACGCGGCCGGTTTCTTGCGACAGGAGACGGACCGGAAGACCATCGTGGCGATACCCTCGCCGTACATCCTGGGATGGCGGATGTGGCGGGAGGACCTCTCTGCCGGCGCCTATCCCACGCGGGAAGAATTCATGCAGGCGTGCGTGCCGATACTGCGGGCTGAGATCGCGAAGCTGGCTGCGGCGGGAATCGACCATATCCAGATCGACGAGCCGTGGCTGCTTGAGATGGGCGACCCGGCGCATCGCCAGCGTCTGGGGGTCGACGATCTGGCTTACGAGATCGATCTGTGCGTGAAGACCGTGAACGCGGCGCTCGAGGGGAGTGGCGGAATCGAGACGTCGATGCATCTGTGCCACGGACATTTCGACCGGATTCGGGCGACGGAGGGGGGCTACGAGCCGATCATCGAGGCGCTGGGTGATATTAATGTCGGCAGGTTTGCGATGGAGTTCGCGGCGCCGCAGTCGCATGGAGTAGAGTCGCTATCCCTGTTCCCGTCTGGAAAAACTCTGGGGCTGGGCGTGATCGATCACTGTGATCCCATCGTGGAGACGCCGGAAGTGGTGGTTGAGCGAGCGGAAGCCGCGTTGAAGTATGTGGATGCGCAGAATGTGACGATCAATCCTGACTGCGGCTTTTCTCCCGGCGCCCAAAACCCTATGGATCTGGATGAGGCATATGCGAAGTTGACCGCGATGTGCGAGGGTGCGGCGATACTTCGGGAACGGCACGGCGGCGGGTAGCCGGGCAATAGCGGGAAGAGGGTGTGATGGCTGCTCAGGCGTATGTACTGATTGAGGCGACGGCGGGCAAGGGAAACGATATCGTCGCGGCGTTGCGCGCAATGCCGAACATAGTTCAGGTTGACAGAGTGACGGGGCCGTACGACGTGATTTGCATATTGGAACTTGAGTCACTGGACGATCTGGGGCCTGCGGTGCGGGATGACCTCCACGCGATAGACGGGATCGTCCGGACGACCAGTTGCGCAGTCGCCCGCCCGGCATCGGGGTAACCGGGTAGTGGAGAGGCTGCTACTGGTATTCGCAGCGGGGGGTCTTGGCGCGTTGGCGCGCTTTGGCCTCACGACCGTGGTGCAGAGAGGTACCGACGGGAACTTTCCGTGGGGCATATTGCTCGTGAACGCGACGGGCTGCCTGTTTTTCGGGCTCGTATATTCGCTGATAGAAGACCGGGGCTACTTCTCTCCGGACGCGCGCGTCGTGATTCTGATCGGTTTTGCCGGCGCGTTCACTACGTTTTCGACGTTTGCGTTCGATACGACTCAACTGGCGCGTTCGGGGGACTGGCTTTATGCGGTGGGCAACCTCGCGTTGAACAACGTGGTCGGGATTGGGATGATCGTTGCGGGATTCGGGCTGGCGCGGATTCCGTAGGCCAGCAGTGCTAGACTCGCCGGGATGATCCGCCAACCGTGGCGGAGCGCAGACGGGGCGTGTGATGGAACATGCCGAGTAGCTACAGGCTGGAAGGGGCAGGAATCATGCGGGAAATTATCTCTGTGATGACAGTTACGCCCCTCGCCACGGTCTGCGAGGCGTCCGCGTAGGACGCTGCGGCGGCGCGATATTCGCCGCTGACTTCCATAACGAAGCCAACCTGATCTGAGCGAACGGGCCCGGCCCGTCTTTTCGCGCGCCATTTGACAGTGGCTGCGTGCTGGTCGGGCGCCCCACGCATGGGCTTTACGGGGATTTTTACCTGTTGATATTTCTGGCAATTCCTCTTGAGGGAGCTCAGGTTTGACTGAGAAAGCAAGTCATGATGACGTGGTCAGGATTGACGGGGCAGGCGAAGGAGGGTACGAGGAGGCGACTGAGCTGGCGGAACTCTGCAACAAGCATGAGCGACTGCGATTGCCGCTTGTGCTTGGCGGGCCGGCTGAGGGATTCGGCTACTACGCTGGCGACGCGTTGGTGGGCTATTTTGAGCTTCACCCGGCGGGTGGTCCGGAGATGGAGGGGAGCGGGATGGTGCATCCGGGCCATCGCCGCGGGGGCATCGGCCGTGCGCTTATCGAGGCGGTGCGGGCCGATTGCCGGGAGCGCGGCAGGACGGGGTTCCTGTTCGCCTGCGATGAGGCCGGGAGCGCCAGCCGGCCGTTCGCTTCGGCAATCGGTGCGGACTATCGGATGTCGGAACACCTGCTTGAGCTGGACGTCGATCGGCGCCCCGCATCACCGGGCGGACCGTTGTCCATTCGCGAGGCAACTCTCGACGACGTAGATGACGTGGTGAGAATTGGGATGCGGGGATTCGGGGAAGGCGAAGACCAAACCGAGTTCCGGCGGCGACGGACGCGCGGGTGGCTCGAAGAGCCGCTCCGAGTGGTCTACGTCGCCGAATTTGAGGGAAGGGCGGTGGGAACTGCGACGTTGTATCTCGTTCCTGACTCGAGTGATGGTTTTATCAATGGGTTGGCCGTCCTGCCGCAGTACCAGGGACGCGGTTTTGGCCGTCAGATCCTCTCCGACGCGGTTGATGGCCTCATATCCAGGGGGCGGGAAAGCGTAAAGATCGAGGTGCAGACCGATAACGAGGGCGCGCTGGGGCTTTACGAGTCCGCTGGCTTTGAGAAGTCGGTGACATATGCCTACTACCGGGTGGACGCAGGCGAAGTATGATCGCGGCATGGCGGGGTGCTTTTGGGGTGCAGGACCCGGAGGGGAACTGGCTGGAGTTCATCGAGCAGGCAGGCAGGTGACCCTGCACCTTCTCGGCCAGATGTCTCTGGACTGGATCGGGAACGTGGCGTTTGCGGCCGGGTCGAGAGTGGCTGCCCGCGAAGGGTTGAGGTTCGCGCCAGCGGGTTGAGAAGGGCGTTTGTCAAATATTCGCCGTGCCGTCTGCCCAGGCTTTTATCAAGTGGTGGGCTATCGCGATTGGGCCGGGGATGTTCACGCCCTCCAGCTTGTCTTCGAGGGCGAGCTTGACCTCGTCTCTGGTGAACCACCGGACGTCCGACATCTCTCCGCTGTCGATCACGATGTCCTCCGTGATGGCTTCCGCGTGGCAGCCGATCATGAGCGAGGCAGGGAACGGCCATGGCTGGGACGAGTGGTAAGTGACTTTGCCGATTTCGAGGCCCGATTCCTCCCAAATCTCTCGCCGTACGCCCTCTTCAATCGACTCGCCCTGGTCCATGAAGCCCGCGAGACACGAGTAGAAGGTTGTGGTCGAGCGGGCCTGGGTTTGGCCCATCACGCATCTGTCGCCTCTGTAGACCAGCATGATGGCGACGGGGTCGGTGCGTGGAAAGTGCTGGGAGGCGCAATTCGGGCACTGGCGCATGTGGCCCCCGCGGCGACTCTGGGATTCCGTTCCGCAGACCGAGCAGAACCGATGGCGGGCGTGCCAGTCCAGTTGCGATCGCGCCTGCGCGAGGATTCCGGACTGTTCGCCAGGGATATCGGTTGCGGCCGCACGGCCATCTTCGAATGTTGCGCCCGGCGCCAACGCCGCGATGTGTGACGGGTCTTCGACAACTGATATGTCGACGGCGAAGTGGGGGTTGCGATCTTTGTCGAACCCCAGAAATTTGGGCCCGCCGGCTTCCGGGGGCAGGTCGTCGACAAACTCGTGTGAGATCCAGGCAAGCTCGGCGTGCGGGTTGCCTCGCATGTTGCGCCGGACCAGGGGCATGAGCCTGTGGAACGGCAGCATTCGCGCGTTGTCCTGCCGCATCATCCGCTTGATGAGCTCCTCGTCCCGGCGCTCGCGATCGCCTCGGTCGAGCGGGTTTCCGGCGAAGATGTGGGTGTACGGCAAGTGCTGAGTCTCCGGTGATTGCGCCATTATTCGCGCCAGGGGTTGCGCAGCGCGACACTTTATCAACTGCGAGGGGGAGTTTTTCCCGCGGGGCCGGCTGGAATGTTTGACGCGCACCATCCGGCGGGCTGTGAGAACCAGGTTGAGGGGCGAGTAAGGTCGTAGATGACGCAGACGGTCGTGTATGAGTGTCCTGGCGGAACGCCGTTTTCTGTCGAGTGGCCGGATGTGGAGATGGCTCGCTATTCCTGGTACTGGGACCAGGTGAAGAATCCTCTTCCGCTGACGCCCCTTTCGCAGGACTTTTTCAACACGAAGCGGGAAGGGATGGCGCGGGCTGCCAGGCAGACAGGACGTCCGGCAGACTCCGAGCGCATCTTCGTGAACGGCTACGCGTTCGCGCGGCCGGTCGAGCCTTCTGCCGATGAGGCGGAGCGGTATTCGATGATCGCCGAGCGGGATGCCGAGTCGCGAATCGACCGTCTGCTGGAGCTGTGGGAGACGACCTATCT
>JADFPB010000193.1 GCA_022562515.1 Chloroflexota bacterium
CAAGATTGCGACTGTGGCGGCACCCCCGACCATGAGAAATAGCTGTCGGAAGCGCGAGCGGCCGGGTGCCGGAGCACCGGCCGGCGGCTGATCGACGGGCGGAAGGTCGGCTGTGTCGGCGGGAATGCGTGGCGGTGTGACGGCGACGCTACGGATTCCGGGCACGGCGGACCGGATGGCCTGAGCCATGGCTGCGCCGTCTACATAGCGGTCTTCGGGCGATTTCGACATCGCCTTTGCGATGACGTCGGCCAGCGCGCGTGGGACTTCTCGACGGAGCGTCCTGATGGGCCGCGGCTCTTGCTCCAGGTGCTTGCGGAGTACCGAGAAGGGCGTGTCGCCGGAGAAAGGCACTTCGCCGCTGAGCATCTGGTAGAGGACGCAGCCCAGGGCGTACACGTCGGTGCGGGCGTCGACCCGGTGACCCTCGGCCTGTTCCGGGGCCATGTAGTGCGGCGTTCCCATGATCATGCCCGTAGCCGTCATGGTTGAAAGCGACTCAGCCCGGGCGATGCCAAAGTCCGTGACTTTGGGCGTGCCGTCCGCGTTGAACAGAACGTTTTGAGGCTTCACATCGCGATGGACTATGCCCAGGGCGTGTACCGCGCCGAGTCCATCTGCAATCCCCGCAGCCAACTCGGCGGCGCCACGAATCGGCAGGGCGCCGGACTCAATCAGGGTGTTCAGGTTTTCCGGTAGGAACTCAAGAGCAAGGAAATGCTGGTCGCCGTCACGCCCAACTTCGAAGATTTTGACCACGTTGGGGTGGTCAACGGATGCGGCGAGCGACGCTTCCCTGTGGAAGCGCTCGACATAAGTAACATTCCGCGTCAGGGAAGAGTGAAGGACCTTGATCGCGACAAGGCGCTGGTTTTCGGGGTCGAACGCGCGATATACCGCGCCCTGGCTACCAGAGGCGATATTCTCCAGGATTCGGTACTTGCCGACTGCCTGCAGGCCCACGTCCCCACTCCAAGGATGTGCGCATGTGCCGCGGCTCACACCGGGGTCTCAAGAGAAGCCCGGCTCCCACGCGGCCGCGGCGGCACATTACAGAGGAAAGCATGCAGTGTAAAGCGGCGGCGGTGTTTGACAAGATTTTGCCAGAAGTTTGACGAACGCTTTACGGTTGGTTTACGGCTTGCCCCATCCGTCGTGCGCGGCTAGTGTGTCGGCCGCGGGCGTGATGGGTTATTTTGAGTGGTATTCGACGGGGGAAGGGACGGGCAGATGAAGATGATTCGGCTGGAGCACATCGATATCGTGTGCGCCGATCTTGCGAAGTCGGTGGAGTTCTACAGGAAGCTCGGGCTGGCGCCGGAGGGGACTCTCGATGACGGCTCTACGGTGTTCATGTTCAACGGCGATGGCGATTCGCCGGTGAGGGTGGAGCTGCACCAGGCGACGGAGGGGCAGCCAACGGGCGTCGACCATATCGCACTTGAGGTCGCGGACACGGACGACGCCTACGCTGAAGGCAAGTTTCTCGGCATCGATTTTCTTTTTGAGCCGTTGCAGAACATGCAGTCGGGGCGCCGCATTGTGAATATGCTGGACCCGGACGGCGTGCAGGTTCAGTTCGCGAAGTCGACCCGGCGCGGCGAATACAAAGACTGGGGCTAGGCAGCCAGATTCTCTGGACTGTATGGGGATTGGGGCGTTTTTGGCCGGATTCGATGACGGGTTGCCCCAGGCAAGGTGGAATTAAAGACGGATGTGAGGAGATTTGGGCTGGATGAGTGAGTTGCTCGCCGGGGCTGCTAAGGCGGTTGTCACGCCGCCTGTTGGTTATCACATGGGCGCGTGGGGTCTGCGGCAGGGGCGGTCCACGGGCGTTCATGACGATCTGTATGTGAAGGCGCTTGTGCTCGCGAATGGTGGTGAGCGGATTGCGCTGGTGGCGATGGACGTGGCGGGTGTGACGAGGGGGATTCTCGAGGATATCCAGAGCCGCGTAACGGAGTTGACCGGGATTTCGGCGAGCCATCTTCTGGTGAACTCCACGCACAACCACACGACGCCTGATTTCATTAACGAGGTGCCAGAGGAGTTAGCCGTCTACGCCCGGCATTTCGCCGACGTGGCGGCTGGTGCGGTATACGAGGCGTCAGAGAGCCTGACTGCTGCTGCTGCGGGTTTCGCGTCAGGCGATCTGCCGGGCTACACGGTGAACCGGCAGTATCGCGAGCGGCCGGTCGATACATCGGTCGGGGTGTTGAGGGTCGACGGCGTTGACGGCAGTCCGATCGCGCGGGTGATCAACTTTGCGTGCCACAACCTGTGCGTGGGCGGCCAGTATCTCGATTGGAGCGCTGATTTCACTGGCGTTGCGTGCGATCACGTCGAGCTGGCGGACGACGGTTCCGTCTGCCTGTTCATTTCGGGCGCGGGCGGTGATGTTCATCCGTTTGACTGGTGGTTCGGGAACACCGAATCGGAGCATATGGAGACGTTCGAGGACGCTGCGGAGCTGGGGCTGGCGCTTGGCGAGGAGGCCCTCAGTATTCTCGAACGGACCGCGGTGAGCAGGGGAATCGAGATCGCGGCGGCTGCGAAGACCATCGAGATGCCGCGGCAGCGCGTGGCGTGGACGGTGGAGGCGGCGCGGCGGCAGCACGAGGTGTTGCTCGAGGAGCTGGGCGTCTATCGCGGCGAGACGTGGGCTGTGGGGACGAATACCGCGACCGCGGGGATGCTGAATCCGGTGGTATACGGGAACGGCCGGACGCAGATGCTGCTGGCGGAGAACCAGGACAAGCCGCCGATCAGGGTCGATCTGCAGGCATTTCGGATTGGCGATCTGCGCATCTCCGCGAGCCCGGGGGAGTTGTTCAACGAGCTGGGCGCGCAGATCAAGGACGGTGGCGGCCGGGACAGTACCTGGGTGGCGAGCTACAGCAGCGACTACATCGGTTATATATCGACCCGGCTGCCACACGAGGAGACGGCGGTGATTCCGCTGGAGGAGATCGTGGATCAGACGCGGCATCGGCGTTATTACGGGACTACGACGAGCCCGTTTGCGCCGGAGGCAGGGGAGTTGCTTGTGCGGGAGTCGATAGCGCTGCTGGGGGAGTTGAAGTGAAGGTTCTGCTTCTGGCTGAGTTTGGGAAGCCGTTTTATCCGCGATTGCGGAAACTGTTTCCAGATGTGGATTTTGTTGAGGCGTATACGCCTGAGGAGATCGAGCGGGAGGTTGTTGCCGCGCAGGTGGTGTTCGGTTATCTGACCGGGAGCCAGTTCGAGGCGGCGCGTAGTTTGAAGTGGATTCAGACACTGGACGCCGGCATGGAGGGGCTGTTCAACTCGATCCCCGGGATTGCCGATACGGACATCACGGTCACGAACGCACAGGGGGCGGGCGCGCCGATGATCGGCGAGCACGCGGTGACGATGATCCTGATGTTCGCGCGCGGCATGGACCGGTTCGCCTTGAAGCAACAGGCCGGCTCATGGGATCAGGAGTACGGGCTGTCTATCGTGCAGATGGCGATGGGCAAGACCGTGGGCGTGATCGGTCTCGGCAAGTCGGGGATGGAGACGGCATGGCGGTGCAAGGCGCTGGGGATGAATGTGATTGCCGTGGACAGGCACGATGTGGACGGCGAGCCGGTGGTGGAGGACGTGTGGGGGTTGGACCGGCTCGGCGATTTGCTTGAGCAGTCGGATTTCGTCGTTGTCACGGTGCCTTACACGCCTGAGAACAAGAATATGCTCGGTGCCGCGGAGCTGGCGATGATGAAGTCGACGGCATACCTGATCGTCACGTCGCGCGGACGGATCGTGGAGCACGGGGCGCTGGTGAAGGCGCTGCAAAATGGGACGATCGCGGGCGCGGGCCTGGATGCGGTGGTTGAGGAGCCGTTGCCGTCCGATAACGAGTTATTCGCACTGGACAACGTGGTGATCACGCCGCATATCGCGGGGAACTCGCCGGAGCTGGATGAGCGGACGTGCGATGTGTTCGAGCGGAACATGCGCCGGTATATGAGCGGGGATCCGCTGCGGAACGTGGTGGACAAGCAGCTGCGGTATTAGGCAGGTGCTCACCGCATTTTCGGATGCGAAATGCCCCCGATGGCTGAGATCCCTTCCGCCTGAGGCCGACACTTCGACAGGCTCGGCACAGCGCTCGGGATCACATTTTCGGGTGGGCGGCGGGCACTCGATTTATTGGCCTTGCGATAGCGTTCATAGTGGCTGCGTTGATGGGCAACGACTGGCTGCGGGTAGTTGTTGCGTCGCCTGATCTTGCACGCGAAACGGTCCGCCCGTGGCGGACCGTTTTTTGGTGGCGTATCGCGAATTAGCCGGGTTGGCTTGAGTCCTGCTCCGCTTTAGCCGCGGCTGCGGCCTGGCGGCATGCGCCTACGGGGTGGCGGGTGCCGTCATCGTGGTAGCACATGCCGTCGCCGCCGTTCTCGCCGGTGCAGTGGCCTGCACATTCGTGGCGAGGCAGCGCGGTCTCTTCGATTATCTCGATGTTGAGCAGCTTCAAGTCGGCGTCTCTTTTCAGCTATTCGGTCTGACGTATTCGATGCAGGGGCGATTGCTATCTATGAAAGATGACCATCTTCAGTTCGGTCATCTCCTCGATGGCGTATGGCGGTCCCTCTTTGCCCAGTCCGGAATCCTTGAGGCCACCGTACGGCATCATGTCGGCCCTGAACGTGGTGTTCCAGTTGATGTTCAGGTTACCCGAATCTACCTCAAGGGCAAAGCGCATGGCCGTATCCACGTCCTGCGTGAAGATGGCTGCGGCAAGGCCGAAGCGGGTGTCGTTCGCCATTGCGATCGCCTCGTCCACGCCTGAGGCCTTTGCCACGGTAACGGCGGGGCCGAACAGCTCTTCGCGGTAGACCCGCATGTCCGGCTTGACGTCGGCGACGATGGCGGCGGACAACATAGCGCCTTCGC
>JADFPB010000194.1 GCA_022562515.1 Chloroflexota bacterium
TTCCCCTGAAATCTAGATCGCCTTCGGCCCGCACCCGGCCGCTGTTGACGGTAATGCCGATGGCCGTGGCCACCGCCGTCAGGGTGACGCCGGCGCAGGCGACCAGGGCTTGCAACAACATGTCGCCGGAACACGCCTGGGCGCCGCTGCCGCCGGTGGCCGGATGCAGGCCGGCTTCGACGATGGCGCGCCCCGTATCCACGGAGCATGAAAGATTCTCGGCCCCCAGGTCGCCCTCGGCTTTGAGGGTAATCACCGCCGTGTCCGGGTCGGCCCGGTATTTATCTTTTAGCGGCGTTTGCAGGTTTTTGAGGGTTTCGGCATCCATATTATTTTGTCCCGGTGATGGCGATGCGTTTGATGGGCGCTGTCGAGATCCATCCGTTCCACTGCCAGGATTGGTCGTTGGGGATGGTGACGACTCGGGAATCGATGAGATTGTCGTTTGGGTCGAAGAAATCGACGACCGGCTCAGGCGCACCCGCGCCCGGCAGCGCATTGAGAAGGCCAGCCGGCGAGCATCATTACCAGTCATCACGCTCGACTTTGCGCGCGATCACGCTGCGACACGTCGAGGCACGCGCGCGAAGACCTCCCGCGGTCCCGTCCCAACACGACCATCGAAGCGCAAATCACAGAGGACATAGCGACTATGGGCAGCCTATCGCACGAAAACCTCGCATGGACCGCAGACGCATTGGAGCTTCTGGAGATGGTTCCCCACGGGCCGCTCCGGAAGCTGACTCGATGGCGGGTCGAGGAGGTGGCCCGCCAGACAGGCCAAAGCACAGTCACGGTAGATCTGGTTGAAGCCAAGTACCGGCGGTGGGCTGAAGGCTCGGGCAAGGCTACGAGCGATTTGACGTGGACCCGTGACGCCACCAGGAGGATCAAACGAATTCCTGACGTTGTCCGCGGCATGGTGATAGCCGGGGTCGAGCTCTACGCGAAGAGCCTCAAGATCGATGAGATCGACTCGGCATTCGTTGATGAGAGTATTCGCATGTGGGCGGCCACGGGGCGGTTCCACGATCCACCTGCTCCTGACGGCCACGTGGCCGATCACGTCGCGACGAAGCGCGCCGACCGAGCCCCTGAAGCATCGCGCCATACTGGATCCGGAGCGCGCTCACCCAACGCTATCGACGCTGAAAAATCACTCGATGATTTGGAACATCGGCCGCGTATCGTCTCGTGGAACATCACAGCGGCGTGCCACCTGCGCTGCCCTCATTGCTATCTGGACGCTCGACGGCGCAGACCCCAGGAACTATCCACCGCAGAGGGGCTAGGCCTCATCGATCAGATGGCGGACGCGGGCACACAACTCCTCATTCTCACCGGCGGCGAGCCCCTTTTGCGTGAAGATCTGCCGTCGCTGGCTCGCCATGCCACCGATCGTGGCATCCGGGTGGTACTGGGTACCACAGGAATGCAGATCGACCTCGCGAAAGCAAAGCTTCTGAAAGAAAGCGGAGTCCTGGCAGCTGGTATAAGCATCGATTCCCTGATCCCGGCGCGGCACGATGAGTTCCGCGGTATGCCTGGCGCATGGCAGAAGGCGGTCGATGGGATCGACGCATGTCGAGCAGAAGGCCTGGATGTGCTGATCCACACGACCGCGATGAAGATGAACCAGGATGAAATCCCGGCACTTATCGAGTTCGCTCGCGAAAAAAACGCGCGCGCCTTCCACCTCTTCTTCCTGGTCTGCACTGGGAGAGGCGAGCGGATGACCGATCTTACTTCGCAGGAGTATGAGCGCTTGCTGGCACTGATCCTTGATAAGCAAGAGGCGTACCCGGGAATGATGGTCAGGGCGCGATGCGCTCCCTACATCGGGAGGATGGCAGCGCAGCGAGGGCTGCCCCTTTCGTGGAGCGCAGGATGCATAGCTGGCACTTCTTACTGCAGGGTGACACCCTCCGGTTTCGTCACTCCTTGCCCCTACATGCCAACTACCGCGGGGAATGTCCGCGAGCAGAGCTTCGGTGACATCTGGGAGACCAGTAACGTCCTCGGTCAGTTCCGATCTCCAGACATGTCCTTGAAGGGCAAATGCGGGGAGTGCTATTTCAGCCGGGGCGACAATCCTGCGTGTATCGGCTGTAGAGCGAGGGCACTTGCCCTCGAAGGGGACGCGCTTGCTGCCGACCCATGGTGCGCACATGAGCCTTCGCAAGATGACTTCGCACGTTCTTCAAACCAGGAACACGCGCGGGAGGACAGCGAAGCAACCTCAATCCCCTGGACACCTGAAGCCACAGTGCGACTCGGCCGCGTCCCTGTTTTCATGCGAAGCCGCGTCCGAACCGCTGCAGAAACCTACGCTCGTAGTAAGGGTCTGGACGAGGTTACGCCAGAGGTGCTATCAGATCTGCGGGCCCGAGCCCTGGGAGATGGTGATAAATCATCAGCGAGTATGCCTGCTTCCTGAGGCCGGAATCATCCCAGATAACTAACATTCAGACCGGCGCGTTTTTAACGAGAAGGCCAGGGTCGGTTCAGTGTGATGTCTGGGCCGGGCCGCATCGAGCTCGGGATGCCTGATGTTTGATGTTTGTGGATAAAAGCGGCTATTGGGATTGGCCAAAACCGGATCCTCATCTCCCCATCACACGAAATCCACGGCCGCTCAGTGACATTTGAGCCCACGCTTCAGCTCTCTCCCGCATCGAAGAAGACCCTTGCACATGCCCGATCCCCGATCCTCACGTGGATCACTCGCAGTCGTCGGCATCGGCCCAGCCGGTTTGCTCGATATGACTCAACGCGCCCATCAGGCAATTCTCCACAGTGACGTTGTCATCGGTTACCAGGCCTTCCTTGATCGCGTGCCGGAACTTCTCAGTGGAAAAGAAATCATCTCTTCAAGCATGGGAGATGAGCGCGAGCGGGCGCTGATATCGCTGGAGCGGGCAGCCGGCGGTTCCCGTGTCGCATTGCTGAGTGGAGGCGATCCGGGCATCTATGGAATGGCGAGCCCAATCGTTGAGGAGCTTATTGCCTACGGGGACGAGCCACTCGCATTTGATGTGACGATCATTCCGGGTGTGACAGCGTCCACTGCATCGGGTTCGTTACTGGGTTCTCCGCTGGCCCAGGACCACGGCGTAATCAGCCTCAGTGACAGATTCGTGCCGTGGAGCGTGATCAGCCAGCGGCTGCACGCGCTCATGGTGGCCGATCTGGTCGTCGTGATCTACGAGCCGTCCAGCCGGCACCGCCCGGAGAACATGAAGAAAGCCCACGCTGTGATCCAGGAACATCGCGGCCCTGAGACGCCCGTGGCGATCGTGAAAGACGCCTATCGCGAGACACAAAGTGTCATCTTCACATCTGTCGGCAGGCTGTTAGATCACCAATATGACATGCGCACTACTGTGATCATCGGTAGCAGCGAGACCGTCCAGAGTGGTCGATGGATGTCCACCCCAAGGTTCCACTCGAAGCTCAAAGAAGAATGACGATGGAGCGTTGGCCATTGCTTCATAGTGTCGCGATCCGACGAATCCGAATCGCAAGACCATACTCCTGATGGAAGCGTTTTTCGCGTCGTTCGGCCTGATAGTGATTGCAGAAATGGGCGACAAATCCCAGCTCGTAGCCCTGGCGTTCGCAACCAGGTACCGCGTGTGGCAGGTGCTCGCCGGCATCACCGCCGCAACGCTTCTCGTCCACGCCGGCTCCGTCGCTATTGGCCGGGTAGCAGGAGAAAATCTCCCCGAAACGGCCATCGCTGTTGGGGCCGGCCTCGCATTCATCGGCTTCGGCCTGTGGACGATGCGCGGCGACACCATCACAGGTGACGAGACGAAAGGTAGAGGCCGCCTCGGGCCGCTTCTCGTTATCGCCATCGCATTCTTCATCGCAGAGCTGGGCGACAAGACGATGCTTGCCACCGTGACAATCGCCACCCAGTACCCCGGGTTCATCGGAACGTGGCTTGGCTCAACGGCGGGGATGGTAGTGGCCGACGCAATCGCCATCGTGGCTGGCATAGCTATCGGTAGTCGACTGCCCGAGCGCCCCATCAAGCTAATCGCCGCATCGATCTTCTTGCTCTTCGGCGCCTGGCTACTCATCGATCCATGGATATGATTTCGCCAGTCGTGAACAGGGTGAATTACTGCGACCTTATCTGGGGATCACGCAACGAGGCCTGACGCGCCCTTTCCAACCGGTAAGGAATCTGATTCGAATGATCATCCAATCACCTGGATGACCAGTCTCTCGTCACTTATGCGTTTGCGGTGTAGTTCGACTCTCCCCTGTCTCCACCAGACAGCGTCAGCGTGCCCATCAGTGTCAGCCGTCATCAAAAATGGGACAGTTTCCGGGCTTGAGATAAGAGAGAGATCGGCGGCCGCTCGGTCAACCTTATCCGACGCCGGATCAGGATGAGTGCAAAGGAATTTCGACTGAGACGCTCCGAATACGCGCTGGAGGGGTCAGGGGAAGGGGGAGGCTGGTGGCAACGGTAGGATTTGAACCTACGACCTAGCGCTTATGAAGCGCCCGCTCTAACCACTGAGCTACGTTGCCGTTGCCACCGCCGAAAAGCACCGCCGAGCAAGCTCGCGCAGCATAGAAATGGTACGGGCGGCTCCGAAGGGGTGTCAACGAAACCAGTACGGCCGGGACCACGCCTTGCAGCAGGCTACTCGAACTCCCAATCGCCGCTTTTGCCTCCCGACTTCTTGACGACCCGTATCGCCTCTATGCGCATGCCGCGATCGACGGCCTTCGCCATGTCGTAGATCGTCAGCGCAGCGATGCTGGCCGCCGTCAGCGCCTCCATCTCCACGCCGGTTTTCCAGCTTGCCCGCGCCGTCGCTTCGATCTCGATCGCGTCATCGCCTGAGGTGTCGAACTCGACGACCACCTGCGTCAGGGGGATCTGGTGGCAGAGGGGG
>JADFPB010000020.1 GCA_022562515.1 Chloroflexota bacterium
GGCCACGAAGACGTTGCCCGAAGCGTCTAACGCGATGAGGGAGGGGACAAGGAACTCTCCGTCACCGCTGCCTTCCGAGCCCCACTTCATCAGGAAACGGCCCTCGGGGCTGAAGACCTGTACCCGGTAGTTGAACGGCTCCGCCACGTAGACGTTGCCCGAAGCGTCTACCGCTATGCTGAAGGGTGTTCGGAACTGCCCGTCGCCGCTGCCTGCCGAGCCCCATTTCATCATGAAGCGGCCTTCGGGGCTGAACACCTGCACGCGGTGGTTGAACGCCTCCGCCACGTAGACGTTGCCCGAGCCGTCTACCGCGATGCTGAAGGGGGCTTGGAACTGTCCGTCGCCGCTGCCTTCCGAGCCCCACTTCCGCAGGAACCGGCCTTCGGGGCTGAACACCTGCACGCGGTTCCCACCCGTGTCGGCCACGTAAACGTTGCCCGAACCGTCCACCGCGATGCCGGTGGGGGCACCGAACTTTCCGTCGGCGTCGCCTTCCGAGCCCCACTTCCGCAGGAACCGGCCTTCGGGGCTGAACACCTGCACGCGGTGGTTGCCCGTGTCGGCCACGTAGACGTTGCCCGAGCCGTCCACCGCGATGCCGGTGGGGGCACCGAACTCTCCGTCGGCGGTGCCTTCCGAGCCCCACTCCCGCAGGAACCGGCCCTCAGGGCTGAACACCTGCACGCGTTGGCTGCCCGTGTCGGCCACGTAAACGTTGCCCGAGCCGTCCACCGCAACGCCGGTGGGGCCACTGAACTCTCCGTCGCCGCTACCCTCGGAGCCCCACTTCAGCAAAAACCGGCCTTCGGAGCTGAACACCTGCACGCGGTGGCTGCCCATGTCGGCCACGTAGACGTTGCCCGAAGCATCCAATGCAATGCCGCCGGGGCGGCTGAACTGTCCGTCGCCGCTGCCCTCCGAGCCCCACCTGGCGATAAGGGTCACGCCTTCGACCACAGGCGCGAATGTTGGCGCCGACGTAGGCCTGGGTGCCGGACTCGGTGCAGGCACCGCGGTGGGCACGGCGGCCGGTGTCGGCGATCCGCCGCACGCGACCGCGATCGATGCGAGGATGGTGACAGGCAGGAAGATGGATGAACGGCGCAAGGGAACTCTTCTTGGCTTGAGGCGGCGCTGGCATTGTAGTCGGGCGAGGTGGACAAAAGTCCCCGAGAGTGCAGCATATCGGACCACAGGTGGCCCCGGATCAAATTCCGAGGGCCCTGCGTCAGTGGCGTAAGTGGGGTCAGTCGTACCTCACGATGAATCTTGAAGAGCCTCCTCGCTATCCACGAGCACTGTGGGAGCCAGGGCTAGCCGCTGCGCTTCACTTTCATAACTCAATCAGACAAATAAAAAAGGCCCGGGAATGCCAGACCTTTTCCATCAGATCAAATCGCCTGGTCAGGTCTTCGAGTCCTCGGAATCATCTTTGGCCTTATCGGCGTCGTCGCCTTTCAGGCCAGATCGGAACTCACGAAGTCCCTTTCCGATCCCACCACCAACTTCGGGCAGGCGGCCAACGCCAAAGATGATCAGGATGATCACCAGGATTATGACAATTTCGAGCGGGCCTATGCGAGGCATTGACGTCATCTCCTGTTCGGATGCAGCGCCCGTGCGTATGCGATTCGGAATTACCGAACGTCATAATGGTCGCGCCCATGGGAAGATGCGTCAACGACTTGTGAGCGGTTTCACGCGATCCTCACAATCGCTCAAAACAGACCCCAAAACCCCGGCAAAAAGATCGAGCCCGTGCTCCAGGCTTAATGCGGTCTTGATACAGGCCGCCCGCGCTAGTTGAAGTATCGCCAGACGGCCACGACCTTGCCGAGCACCTCCACGTTGTCGGCCGATACCCGCAGCGGGGCCATCTGGCTGTTGGCCGGCTGCAACCTGACGATCGGGCCCTCTGCGTAGAACCGCTTTAGCGTCGTCTCGTTTTCCTGCTTCAAACGCACAGCCGCCATCTGGCCGTTATCCACGCTGCTCGTGTGCTCCATGATGACCAGATCGCCATCATCGATCAGCGCGTCGATCATCGACTGCCCCTTTACCTGGAGAGCGTAAAGATTGCCCCCCGCGCCGATGATGCTCTGTGGCAACTCCACATACTCATCCGCCTCTACGGGCAGTGGCGCGTCGGCCGGAGGCAGTGATATCGGCGCACCTGCGGCAATCGCACCCAGCAGAGGAACAGACACAGTCTCAACCCCCCTGCTGCGCCCGATCAACTCCAGGCCGCGCGACACGTCGGCATGCCTGCGCAAGAAGCCCTTCTCACGCAGCGCGTTCAGGTTGTAGTCAACGACGGACGTGGAGCTGATGTCACAGCCATGTTGAATGTCCCGCACTGTAGGCGGGTAGCCATTCTCGTCCAGGAAAACACTGATGAACTCCAGCATCCGCTGCTGCCGGTCTGATAGATCAGCCACTTCCCGTTACTCCCTGCCGGCCTATCGCCGGCGCTCTGGTCCGATCCGCCGCCTCTAAGCAGCGTACCCGGACGCGAACTCCTCAACCCCCAAAACCCCGAACCCAGAACCTGGACTCGATCGGAGACCACATCGGAAATTCGCACTAATGTTCTTATCCAAGCTAACCGCCGCCCGCGCAAGGTGTCAATCAATCGATGTCTCTCGATCAGGAGATTCGGCCTGAAGAACACTCTCTAGCAACTGGGCGGATAGCTCATCGAACTGACTATGTCTCCATCCGGGTTTTTCAGATCAGCTCTATCGGGATTTGAGTTGTTCCAGATTGCCTTACCGTAGCCGAAACTGAATCCGCCGTACTCCGGATGGACCTCGTTGGTATAGACCCGAATCGTTTCCCCGGCGTTGAGGACAACATCGGGAAAGGCGAAGGCTGGCCCGCCGTCAGCGCCATCCAGAAGCGTCCATCCCGCCAGGCTCCCGGCCGCCCCTCCGTTGTTGCGAATAGCAACGTACTCGTCAGATTCGCTTGTCTTCACCACGCCGTCGAAAAAGACGCACACCACCTCGAACGTTGCCGGTTCCGGGGTAGCGACCGGGACCGGCGTTGGGACAGGCGCCGGCTCTGGCGTTGGCCCGGGCGTTGGCGTTGGCTCTGGCGTTGGAGTCGCAGTCAGCGTGGGAACAGCCGTCGCGGTGGATGGCGGCGGCGCCACGGTCGGGGTTGGCGGCACTGGCGTGGGTTCGGGCGAAGGCGAGGGAGTGGGCGTACTCGCCGGCTGCGGCGCAGGCGTGGATGTCGCCGTGGGAGAGGCCGTTCGCGTAGGCGGCACCGCGGAAGACTGTCGATCGACCGTGGGGGTGGGAGTTGCCATCGCGAGGGTGGTCGGCTCGACGAGCGGTGGGGATTCGGGCGTCGGCGTCGAAACGATCGCCAGAGTCGCCTCGGACGGATCCGGCCCGTCAGCCCTGGCGCCGGTGGCGAAAGTTGGCTCGGGCGCCCCCGCGGCGATAACCGTGACCGTGGGAGACGACGTTGGCTGGATTACCTCGCGGGCGGGCTGCACCGCGCTCTCCGTCCCACAGGCGGCCAGAACTATCGCGAGCGCCAGCAGAGCGGGAGTGGGGCCGACTCTCCTGATCGCGAATGCTGTAAGTAGTCCACGTAGCATCACCATGCCCGGCGAATTATCCAGATCGTACGCTGCTTGGCAAGGAAAATATGCGACCGCCTGGCGCTACGCGGTCGCAATTACCAGATTGATTGGGTAAAAAAAAGCCCCGCTCTCGCAAGAGCGGGACGATTCTGATATTTATCCCCGAACGGTACGGCTTACTCTGATTTCGCCCTGGCGTGGGCTTTCATGAGACGAGAGATGCGCCGCGATGCATTGTTGCGATGCACGACGCCATTCTGTGCAGCTTTGGATAGCGACCTGACGGCAGAATTAACCACACCAGCGGTCTCTTCTGAATTCGGATCGTCCTTGATCGCCTCCCTCGCGGCGGCTATCCTGGAGCGCGCGAGAGACCTTATCGGCTTGTTAATCTCCGTTTTGTGATCGCGGACGCGTCGACTTTTCTTGCTCGGCATTCTTACCTGGTTCCAGCCTGGTTTCATAACAGAGACGGCTATGCGCCGCCTCGTTCAATCTAATTTCCGGCCCAAAATCGGCGCCTCGAGCGCATCTCGTCTGCACCCTTGACGCCGTCTCACGCAAGGCCTTCTCTGACAATACCGAAAACGCCTTTGACGTTCTCAAGCCGCGAGAAAAGCCTGCTGAGTTGTTTACTACCAGTAGTGTACACCGTAAGCGTCACTGAACAGGTGGTATCAGACTCGTTTTCGTTCGATGTCAGCGAATGAATATTCACCTGCTCCGCGCCCACAACAGACGTGAGATCCCTGATAAGGCCAACCCTGTCGAAGGCATCGATTCGGAACCTGGCAGGAATCCGGTTGGTCGAATGACCCCATGCCACCTCCACCAAACGCTCCGGGTCGTCCCTGTTGCGACTGCGCATATTGGGGCAGAGCGACCTGTGGATCGTCACGCCGCGATTACGGGTCAGATAACCGACTATATCGTCGCCGTAGACCGGGTTGCAGCAGAGAGCATCGCGTGTCAACAGGCCGCTCATGCCCATGACAAGCGTGCCTGAGGTCGACTCGGCGGACTTGATCGGCTTCTCAACGCGCGCAGTCGTTTCCTCATCCGGGTTCGTCGACATCAACCGGGTCACGACTTCGCCGGCATGCAGTTGTCCCGAGCCTATGGCCTCATACAGGGCATTTGCAGATTCGAAACCGATCTCCCGGGCGATCTCCTCATTAGATTTGCGATGGTGAAGGCGCCTGAGCTGCTTGGCCAGAAACTCTCTGCCCTGCTGGCGCTGAGCCTGCCGCGCCTGGCGCCTGAACCACTGGGCCACCTTGGTGCGCGCACTGGTGGTTCGCAGATACCCGAGGTCCGGATTCAGCCAGTCAAGCTTGGGGCCCTTGGACTGTTTCGCCGTTCTGATCCGCACGGTATCGCCGTTATGAAGGGGGGCGTTCAGCGCCGTCAACTTGCCGTTTACGATGGCCCCGTTGCAGCTATGGCCCACTTCCGTATGGATCTTGTAGGCAAAGTCGAGCGCCGTAGCCCCGGCCGGCAACTCCACGACATCTCCGGCCGGCGTGTAGACAAACACCTGGTCCTGCAAAATGTCCGTCTTGATCTCTTCAAGCCACTCAAAGTCACCGCCGGTCTCCCTCTGGATCTCCAGCAATTGCTTAAGCCATGACATGCGCTGCTCAAAGCCGTCCACGCTTTTGCCGCCCTCTTTATAAATCGGGTGAGCGGCAACTCCGTGTTCCGAGATCTGATGCATCTCCGGAGTGCGAATCTGCACTTCCAGGGGAAAGTTATCCAGCCCGCGCACAGTAGTGTGCAACGACTGGTACATATTGTCTTTCGGGGTGGCGATGTAATCGTCGAACTGGCCTGAAATCGGCGGCCAGGTACCGTGGATCGCCCCCAGCGCAGCATAGCAATCGGCCTCTGACTTGACGATAACCCGCAACGCGAAGAGGTCATAAATCTCTTCCAGCTTCTTGCCCTGTTCCGCGTACCGGTCGATCTTCTGATAGATGCTGTACAGATGCTTCGGACGGCCCGTTACCTCGGCTTCAAGGCCCACCGCGCTGAGTGCCTCTTCGAGCGCCTTCGTCGCCCTCTCGATGTACTCCTCCCGCTCGGCTCGCTTCCGGGACAACAACCGGGTAATCGCCCGGAAGTCCCGAGGGAGGAGGTACTTGAAAGCCTCATCCTCAAGCCGCCACTTCAGGTCCCCCATGCCCAGCCGATGCGCAAGCGGTGCGTAGATGTCCAGCGTCTCCCGCGCAATCGCGATCTGACGATGCGGCGGCAGCGCCTTCAGCGTCAGCATGTTGTGCAACCTGTCCGCCAGCTTAATGACGACCACGCGCACGTCGCGCGCCATCGCCACCAGCATCTTGCGCATCGAGGCAGCCCGCGCCGCTGCCAGCGCAGGTTCCTGAGCCTGATGATCCCCCTCTACTCCCAGCGTTACAGTCCCATCCGGATTCCAGGGAATCAGACTGCCATCGGCGCTCAGTTTGGTGACCGAGTCGACCAGCGACGCCACCTCTCCGCTGAACTTCATTTCAAGTTCCGCATACGGGACGTCGCAGTCTTCCATCACATCGTGGAGAAGGCCGGCGGCCAGCGTGGCCGCGTCCATGTGGAGCTCCGCCAGATATTCAGCCGTGGCCAGAGGATGCTCAATGTACGGGACGCCTGACTTGCGTAATTGACCCTCGTGCGCCCCAACGGCGAAGGAGAGGGCGGCCTCCACGAACGGAAGCCTGTCTTCGGGCAGATACGTGCGTGCGCGCTTTAGCAGCGCGGAGCCCAATCGGCTCGCCTCGCTGCCTTTCCCGTTCCGGCGCCGGCTACTTCGGCCGGGTTTCCTAGTCTGTGTTGCCATCGGCTGTCCCGTACGGTAATTCTACGCTGTCGCCCCGACTACCCGACTGCGCTATTCGTATGGAACACGATATTAGATGCGGCTCTCCGCGTCACGGGAACTCAAGAGCCTTGCGATCTCATCACGCTCAAATCGCGGCAGATCCCTCGTCCCGCCCGATTCTCTAACACGTATCCCCTCATCCGGGCCGGTCACCGTACCGATAACCTCCGCTCGGCGGCCTCGGGCCCTCAGTCCCGCAACTATCTCGTCGCAGGCGTCTGCTTCAGCTGCAACCACGAGAGACCCCGACGCGATCAGGCCCCACGGATCAACGCCGAGGGCGTCGCAGATCTGCGCGCACTCCGAGTATATGTGCACGGCCGCGGCGTCTACCAACATCCCAGTTCCCGACGCCTCAGCCAGCTCGCGCAACCCGGTGGCAACGCCGCCTTCGGTCGGGTCGTGCATCGCGTGCACGGCTCCGGACTCGCCCGATTCAAGGGCAACGCGGGCGTCTTGAACAACGCTGATCCCGGGATCGAAGAGGAATTGGCGGGCTGTTTCCAGCGTCTCCTCCGAGATGCCCGCTGCGATCAACTCATCCACGAACTCGCTCGCCAGGATAGCTGTGCCCTCCACGGCGATACCCGAGGTCAATATGATGGCATCTCCGGGTCGCGCGCCCGACGTGCTGATCTCCCCACCCGGCGGCACTTCCCCGAGCATGGCGCCACTTATCATCGGCCGAGTCAGGCCCACCGTGACCTCGGTGTGCCCGCCTATCAACGTCACCCCCAACTCTGCCGCCGCGCTCTGCAACTGCCCGAATATCTCCTCCACCAAACTAACCGGGGAGCCCTCGGGAAGAAACAACGTGGCCATGAACCATCGCGGAGTCCCTCCGGTCGCGGCGATGTCGTTGGCATTCACCTGCAACACGTACCAGCCCATCCGGTCGGTTGCAAAGGTAATCGGGTCCATCGTCGCCACCAGATAGCCGCCGCCTGGATTAATGACGGCCGCGTCTTCTCCCGGGCGCGGGGGCAGAATAACGCTCGGGTCGCCCCCTACCTGCAATCGCGAGAGAAGGCGCGACAGCAACGCAGGCGGAAGCTTTCCGGCGCTGAGGCGCTCTTGAGCCTCCCCCCTGTCTCCACTATCTGCGCTATTCAAGGCGCCGTCGCTACGGGGTTGGCGGGAAGCCCGGGAACTCTCGGGCTGCGAGCGCCTGGTTGATTATTCGCTGGAATCCCGCCGGCGATATCCCATCCGCTCCCGCCCAGAACGATTGCGTCCCACGCAGAACGTAACTCTGGCCCGAACATGCGTACTCGAACGTCGTGCTCCCGGAAGCGGTCACGAACGCCACCTGGAAAAGCGACTCACACGAAGAACTGTCGCCCAGATAGGTCGGCTCAGACAGCGCCAGGAGCACCAGCTCAATTCGCTCGGAGTCATCAACTCTGACAACCTCGACGGTCCCCTGAGCAGCGGAGACGACTACGCTGGTTACGCCGCTCAGAGACGCCGCGCTTACCACATTGATCGACGGCAGGCTGGAGATGCGCTCTGCTTCTGCGCAGGTGAATATTTGGCCGCCGGTGGCGTCCGAGTGATACTCCAGGGAAGCGCTTCCCGCCGAGACGGTAATCAGCCAGCCCTCAACCGCTCCAGCAGAGTAGAGCTGGCCGGGCACCACACAGCCCAGAGCCTCATTTGGCCAGGTGATGGGCTCGGACGAGTCTAGTTTCACGTCTGACGTGGACACTCCGAACTCCTGCGCGCCAAAAACGATGGCCATCGCACGAACGAGTGACTCGCTGGACGGCGTTGCGACCGGGGTCGGCGGTGCCGGTGTAGCCGTCGGAGGCACCGAAGTTGCCGTTGGCGGAGAAGACGTTGGCGGCACAGAAGTCGCCGTGGGAGCCACCGTGGGCTCTGGCGCACTGGCGGCCGTCGCCGTCGGCGTGGCCGGAGCTGAGGTGGGAAGAGGAGCGGTAGTTGACGTAGGCTCTGGCGCCGATGACAGAGTTGGAGCGATGGTGGGAGTCTGGGTCGGGTCAGGCACACTCAGGGTAGGCGCCGACGTAGGCTCGGATATCGACTCGATAACGGGAGTCGCTGTGGAGGTCGCAACGGCCGTCGCTTCACCGTCGCCGCCACCGCCACAGGCTATCGCCAGAACCAGAGCCAGCGCTGCGCCCGCAGGCGCCAGCTTTTTCATGCCCACGGCTTTCAGGCCATCAGTTTTCTGTATGCGCAAATCGATCTACTCCCGGAACTCGGTGACGAGCAATTCTACGCCCTCTGCCACTCGCCAATAATCACAGGGGAACCACTTGATATGAGCTAGTTACCGCCTGCCACTGCCGTGTCCAGTGCGTCGAATATCGGATTCGGCGTCGCGGTCCCCAGCAATGGCTCCTGCCCACCTGAAGACTCCACCGCAACCGGCTCGGCTGGCACGCCAATATCGCTTTCGGCGCCGGGGATCACAGTGAACGGCACACCCGCCGGGCGATCTTCAACAAGTATGAATACGGGACGAAGATGCTCACTCTCACAGTCGCCCGAGGAGACCGTGGCGATACGGATGTTGATTACACCGCCGTCGATGTCCCAGTCCACCGATACGGCCCTTGCAGAGAAGCTGCAGCCGGTCCCGGAAACCGTAGTGCCCACCAGATCTTCGCCATCCCAGTCGATATCGTCGAGCCGGAGCGTGATCGCGCCCTGAAACTCGTCCACGAGCGCCCGGCCTTCCGCCAGAGTTCCGGCCGTCACCACAGTGCCCAGAAAGGCGGTGGGGCGCGTAATCTCGCCAAGTTCGGCAAGATCGGTAAATGGCAGCAGTTGCGCAACGGACTGGCAAAGACCGCCTACACTCGCGTTCTCGTCTGAGTGGTACTCGTACCGAACATCCTCATAGAAAACGCTCACTACCAGGCCGGGAATAATGTAGTCCCCGTCGTAACCGGCCGGGCCTGGCATGCAGCCGGGCTGAAGATTCGTAAAGGGCTGACCGGTGATCCTGTCAATTTCGCCCACCGCGCCCCCTGCTCCCAGCCTCTCGCCGATAGCCACCCGCGCCTGCTCCGAGACGACTGCCAGGACGTCGATCTCCCCGGCAGCCCCCCCCTCCGGCGTCGCAGTGGACGCAGGGCCGGGCGTCACGGTCGGTTCATCGGTATAGAAACCGCTGCATCCCACCACCGCAATCAACATAACCGGCAACATGACCGGCACGAGCGCCGATATGCGCTCCGAATTCTGTGGCGCAAACGCAAAAACGTTCTCACATGTCGCGCAGAGCGCGAATAATCCCATACGGCGCACAGGCCGCGAACAGTCTTGTTTCGCGGAGAGCGCTTAAGACAGGCGGAAGATCACGCCGACCCGCATTGCAGGATAACGAACTACCCGGCATGGAACGACTGTAGGAGCACGCGCGAATTCGGCCGATTCCGGTGATTCGGGCGATTCAGGCCTACAATCGCCCCGCAGCAAGATAGCCATCGAGATCGGGAGGCGGCCCCAATGCCTGACACAAATGCCTGAGATGAGCGGCGCCCAGGCGGTCGTAAGGTCACTGGAGGCCGAGGGCGTCGATACCGTATTCGCATTGCCCGGCGTCCAGATCATGCCGCTTTTCGACGCGCTGCATGCCAGCCGCCAGATCCGCCTGATCACCTGCCGGCATGAGCAGACGACGACGTACGCGGCCGACGGCTATGCCAGGGTGACCGGCAAGCCCGGCGTCGCGCTCGTCGTCCCAGGACCCGGCGCGACGAACGCCCTTGCAGGCGTGGGCGACGCCTACGCCACATCGTCGCCCGTGCTTCTCATATCAGGACAGATCCCCTCCGACAGCCTGGGCAAGAATCAGGGCCAGTTGCATGAGATAGAAGATCAACTTGACGTCTTTCGCCCGCTCACCAAATGGGTAGACCGCCAGACCGCCCCGGCCGGGATCCCCGGCTCGATTCACGAGGCGTTCCGCCAGATGACCACCGGCCGGCCCAGGCCGGTAGAACTGGAATTCACCCCGGACGCCCTGCGTGCCAGAGCCGAAATCGACATCCTTGAGCCAGAACTCTACCAGCCACCACAGCCCCCGCAGCGCAAGATCTCCGGCGCTGCCGAACTGCTCTCCGGCGCCAGACGGCCAGTGATCTGGGCCGGCGGCGGCACCCTGCGCGCAAAAGCAGGCGCAGAGCTGGCGGCTGTCGCGGAGCACCTACAGGCGCCGATAGTGACGACGCCACAGGCAAAGGGCGTCCTCCCCCCGCGACACCCCCTGTATGTCGGCGTCACATACTCCCAGGTCAATCTTGGTACGCAGGTGCTGAAAGACGCAGACGTGATCCTCGTCGTGGGAAGCAGGTTTCTTGAAGCCGGACTCGAAATCGGACCCGGCCAGAAGGTAATCCATATCGATGCAGACGCCGCTGAGATCGGAAGGAACCAGCCCACCGACATCGGAATCGCTACGGACGCCAGAGCCGGGCTGGCCGCCCTGCTATCAGCCCTTGAAATCGCTGGCTCACCGCGTCCGCCGGAAGATCGAGCGGCCGCCATGCGGCTTGAGTCGCAGAAACACCTGCAGCAGATCGCCGGCCCACAGCTCGAATGGGTAATGGCGGTCCGAGAGGCGCTGCCGGAAGACGCGGTGCTTGTCGCCGGGGCGACGACCATCGGCTACTGGAGCCACGTCGCATACGACTCCGCTACTTCGGGGGATTACATAACGTCCGGATACTGGGGGACGCTGGGCTACGGCTTTCCCACGGCCATCGGCGCCAAGGTGGGCGCCAAAACCAGCAAGAACGACCGGCCCGTGGTGGCGCTCTGTGGCGACGGCGGCTTCATGTATGCCGCACCGGAACTTCTGACCGCCCGCCAGTATGGAATCAACGTTATCGCCGTCGTATTCGATAACGGCGCATACGGGGCCTCGCGCTGGGACCAGCGATACCAGTTCGGTGATCGCGAGATCGGGACCGAGATCGTCAACCCTGACTGGCCCACGCTGGCCCAGGCATTCGGGGTAGCGTCTCTGTCGGCGGACACTCCGGCGGGACTTCGATCAGCATTGGAGCGCGCGGTCGGTCTCGATTCGCCGGTTTTGATAGATGTCGACTTCCCACTCCTGGCGCCGCCGTTTCAACTGGTGACCGAGTAGGCTTCAGCCTTTCGCAGATGACGGTACGAAACCAAATTCGGATGGCGCACAACCGCGGCTGTAGAGCCTTGCAAATTAATATTATTCGTGTACACGTCGTTTTAGACTCCGCATACACGAACAATGCACATCCCTAGCTAACTTCCTTATGTACCTCACGTATTTCATCAAGAGGATTCACCCTCTTGATAATCCTGACCAGGCTGGTATACATTCGTATATACGACGATCTCCCTTCGCTCGCACTACCGCGGCTTTTGCTGGCACGCAGCCATGCTCGCGAAACCCACTTGCGAAACGGAGTTCATCCCACGCCGGGGATCATCACTATCGGCGGCGATGAGTGCGCCGCTCCGCCCCAAAAGAGTAACCAAGACATCGAAACACAAATGAATCGGCGATTCCGGAAGATAAAATTCCAGAACATCCTGATCCCCGCACTCGCAGCACTTCTCGCCATCGCATTCATCGCCTGTTCCAGCGATGACAACAGCGCCAGTTCCAACAACCCTGACGACCCCGGGGAACTGGTGGTCTACTCAGGGAGAAGCGAATCGCTCGTCGAGCCCATAATTCAGCGATTCAGGGAACAGACCGGCATTGACGTGAAAGTCCGCTACGGCAACACCGGCTCCCTTGCCGCCACCCTCCTCGAAGAGGGTGACAGGACGCCGGCGGATGTCTTTTTCGCCCAGGACCCCGGCGGACTCGGCGCTATCGAATCGATGCTGGGTTCGATACCCGGCGACATTCTCAGCCTCGTACCTGAGTGGGCGCGTTCACCCGAAAACAAGTGGGTCGGCATCTCCGGACGGGCACGCGTTGTTATCTACAACACGGATCGAGTTGATCCGAGTGAACTGCCGGACACTCTCGAAGGATTTACCGACCCGAAGTGGAAAGGCCGTATCGGCTGGCCGCCGACCAACGGCTCTTTCCAGGCGATGGTTACCGGCATGCGGGTAATCTGGGGAGAAGAGAGGACGCGTGCGTGGCTTGAAGGTATCAAGGCGAACGACCCGGTCGAGTACGCCAAGAACACACCCACTGTACAGGCCGTCGCGGACGGTGAAGTGGACGTGGGATTCGTGAACCACTACTACCTTCACCGCTTCCTTGCCGAACAGGGTGACGGCTTCTCTGCCCGCAACTACTACCCCAGGGGTGGAGGTCCCGGCTCGGTCGTGCTGGTTACCGGCGCAGGCATCATCGACGGCGCAGACAACGAGTCACAGGCCCGGGAGTTCTTGACGTTCCTGTTGAGCAATGAGGCTCAGCAGTACTTTGCAGACGAGACTTTCGAGCATCCACTCATCGATGGCGTGCGGACCAGCCCAAATGTTCCCAATGTCAATGATCTGGCCCTGCCGCTCATCGACATATCGGACCTCGGAGACCTGAAGGCGACTCAGGCCCTGTTGAGGGACGTGGGCGTCCTTCCGTAACCATCACAACGGGTAATGCCATCGAAGAAACTCTCTCAAAAAAACCCTCTTCCGGCGGGAGAGGGTTGGGGCGTCGTCCTGAGCGCTGTGCCGAGCCCGTCGCAGTGCTTGTCGGAGGGTGAGGGAGAGGTGCACTCTGACACCCCCGCCTGTCAACGTATCTTGAGATAGTTACTCAGGGCCAGCTCATATGACCGTTCAAGACAACGTCCCGCCTATCGCGGCCCAGCGCCCGGCCTGGCTTCGGCCCCGACGCGCCCCGCGCCTCACCCCGCTGCACCTGGCCGGAATCGCGGTCGCAGGGCTTGTGGCACTGCCGGTCGTCTACCTCGTGGTGCGCACATTCAGCGGCGATAGTTCCGCTGCCGACCTGATTTTCCGGATGAGGACGGCAGAAATCCTGTTCCGCTCCGTTCTCCTTGTCGCCATCGTCACCGCCGGCTCGATCGCCATCGCCGTTCCGATGGCATGGCTGACTCTGCGTACCGATCTTCCCCTGAAACGGTTCTGGGCCGTGACTTCCGTGCTGCCGCTGGTCATCCCAAGCTTCATCGCCGGATTCGTGTTCGTCGTCGCGCTCGGCCCGCGCGGAATGCTTCAGGGCCTGCTCAATACCCTCTTCGGCGTCGACCGCATACCGGACATGTTCGGCCTGCCGGGGGCATCGTTCGTGCTGATCCTCCTCACCTTCCCCTACGTGCTGATCCCGGTGCGCGCGTCACTCCGCAGAATGGACCCTGCGATGGAAGAGATGGCGCGCGGCCTCGGCCGCGGCTCCGTGCGAGCGTTCGCCTCGATAACCCTCCCGTTGCTCAGACCCGCCATCGCTGCAGGCGGCCTGCTCTCCGCGCTCTACACGCTCAGCGACTTTGGCGCAGTATCAATCCTTCGCTATGAGACCTTCACGTGGGCTGTGTTTCTCCAGTACGAATCGGCGTTCGACCGAGCCATCGCCGCGGCCCTCTCTCTGGTGCTTGTCGCCGTCGCGCTGGGGATACTCGCGGTCGATGTAGCGACACGCGGCCGCGGGCGCTACCACCGGACGACCGTCGGCACGGCCAGGCCGCCCGGGCCGGTCAATCTGGGCCGGTGGCGATGGCCCGCTTTCGGATTCGTCGCCTCGGTCGTCGGCCTCAGCCTTGCAGCGCCTCTGGCCATCCTCGTCTTCTGGGCGGTGCGGGGCGTCGCACGGGGCGAGGACGTCGGCATCGATTCGGGCACGGTCTTCAATTCACTGCAGGCATCAGGGTTCGCCGCCGTCTTCACGACTATCGCGGCCATACCCGTTGCAATACTGGCGGTGCGCCATCGCAGCCTCCTGTCCACTGCCATAGAACTGATCACTCACCTGGGATTCGCCCTCCCCGGTATTGCGGTTGCGCTGGCGCTCGTCTTCTTCGGCGTCAACGTGTTCACCCCCATCTACCAGACCCGCACGCTGCTCGTCGTCGCATACGTCGTGTTGTTCCTGCCGGCCGCCGCCGGCGCCATAAAAGCCTCTCTGATGCAGGTAAATCCCCGGATAGAGGAAGCCGCGCGAGGGCTTGGAAAAGGGCCGTGGCGGGTCACCTACCGGATCACCTTCCCACTCGTTCTGCCGGGCATACTGGCAGGCGCCGCCACGGTGTTCCTGCTCACGATGAAGGAGTTGCCGGCCACGCTTATTCTCGGACCTATCGGCTTCAAGACCCTCTCAACACAGATCTGGGGATTCACCACCGAGGCATTCTTCGCGAAAGCCGCCGTCCCTGCGCTCGTGCTGGTCATCGCATCAGGGATTCCCGCCGCTTTTCTGCTCCTCCGGGATACGTCAGCAAGATCCGGCCACCCGGCCGCCGCCGAGACTACAGCGTCCGATCCGGGTAACCTACCCCGATAACCCACCCAGGCAATTTCAGGCACGGACATGGCACAGGAAGCACATACGCCCCAGGCGCCACAGCTGATCGACCTCGTCACATTGCGGAACGTCACGGCCACCTACCCCGGCGCCGGCGCCCCGGCGCTGTCCGGGATGGATCTTGCCGTCAGAGAGGGGGAGTTCCTCGCAATTCTCGGGCCCAGCGGCTCGGGCAAGACTACCGCCCTCAGAGTCATAGCCGGATTCGAGCGCATTCAGGACGGCGAAATCCACATAAACGGCGAACTCGTGGCTGCCCCCAATCGCCACGTCGACCCGGAGCGACGGCGCGTCGGAATGGTCTTCCAGGATTACGCTCTTTTCCCTCATCTCACAGTCGCCGATAACGTGGCGTTCGGACTGGCCAACTCGAACGGATCATCGGACGCGCGCGTCGGCGCCGTACTGGATCTCGTCGATCTGGTGGGGTACGAGAACAGGTACCCGCATGAACTTTCCGGCGGACAACAACAAAGAGTCGCACTCGCGCGATCACTTGCCCCGGAACCTGTCGCCCTGTTGCTTGACGAGCCTTTCAGCAACCTGGACCGGCAACTCCGGGCCAGTCTCCGCAGAAACGTCCGTGAGATCGTCAAAGACCACGGCACGACCTCGATTCTCGTTACCCACGACCGGGAGGAGGCGCTGGGCATCTCGGACCGCGTCGCCGTGATGGACAAGGGGCGCGTGATCCAGGTCGGAGCGCCGGAAAACGTCTATCGAAATTCGGCAACCGCAGACGTGGCTCGGATGGTCGGCCCGTCGGACACAGTGCGGGGCCGGATAGCCGGGCCGTGGGTCGACACCGAGGCGGGACGCTTCAGATACCGCTCGCCGACCGGCCCGCTGGGCAACGGCACATTCGTGGAGACTGTGTTGCGCGCTCACGATCTCGAACTCGGGCCGTGGGAGGGGGATGGCGCCGAGCGGCGCGTCTATTACCGGGAGTACCAGGGGGAGTTCACAGAGTACGGCATCCGGCTGCCGTCGGGCCGCCGCATCAACGTCCGGCGCCGCTCGATCGCACCTCTCGAAATGGGGACGAAAGTAATCATCACCGCCCCGTTTGACCGCCCTGTCCTGGTGTATCCGGAGAAGCCGCTGCCTTAGTGGCGGTGCGAGCCGCGCTCCTTTTCCGGTCCGCCATGCGGATCTTGGCCGCGACCCGCTCGGGACGCTCCAGCGTGAGCGTCATCGGCACGGCGGCAATGAGGATTACGCCAAGTAACAGGAAAGCCGGCCGGTATGTATCGAGGATGTCGAAGCTGACGCCTACGAAGATCGGCCCGATGGCCGCGAACCCGGCGCTCACCGTGCTGGTGATCCCAATGATCGAGCCGTAGCTGCGGCGGCCAAAATATTCGCCAAGCATCGCAAGCCGCAGTGGAATCGATGAGCCGAAACCGAGCCCGAAACCCATTGCGAAGATCGGCAGAGTGAGGGCGAGCGGGAGCGTGACCCCGAGAATCTCCGCGTTCGTCAGCGACAACGCGAATACGCCTACTGTCTGAACCATGAACGAGATGGCAATCAGATGGCGCTTGTCGAAGCGGTCGCCGATCACTCCGATGCCAAGCCTGCCGATGAAGTCTCCGGCTGCGACCGCGGCGATCACCCCCGCTGCGAGTCCAAGGCTGATGCCGAAGTCATCCAGAGCCGGAAGATGGAGCAGGTTCGTCGAAGAGACCATCTGGCCCAGGCTGAGCGCAATCGAGAATTGCCAGAAGAACCTGGTCTTCAAAACTTGCCGGACGCCGAAGTTCACCTCGCGGATCACCGTCCGCCGTCCGGTCCCCTCCTCTTCCAACAGCAGGCCGTCCGGCAGTTGGCCATAGTCTTCCGGGCGGGTGCGCATGAAGAGCATTGCCGGGAATCCGACGACCCAGTAGCCGACGCCTACGCCGAACATGACGTCCCGCCAGCCCCACACGTCGATGGCGCCCACGAGGACCGGCACCAGGAAGCCGCCAACGCCGGTGCAGGCCATCAGTATCGCCAGCGCCCGCGAGCGTTTCTGGATGAACCAGTTGCCAACGGTGGTGACCAGGACGATGAATGTGCCGAACGACATGCCGACGGTGAGCAGGGTCATCGCCAGGTAGAACTGCCACAGGGAGGTCATCTGGCTCATCAGGATGAAGCTGAGGCCGGTAACGAAGATTCCGAAGGACATCACCCGCCGAGGGCCGAACCGCCCGATGATCGTGCCGACGAATGGCGAGATCATCCCGCCCTCGCCGCGCTGGAGAGAGAGCGCCGCAGCAGTCGCGCCGCTGCTCCAGCCGAAAGTTGCGACGATCGGGTTGAAGAAGGCGGTAAATCCGCGCCAGAAAGTGGCCGCGGCGTAGCCCTGCACCACGCCGCCCGCGGCTACTATCCACCATCCGTAGAAGATCCGCGGCAACGCCGCCCCGCCTATCTCTCTTGTTACTCGCGTAGCACGGTTAGTGCTCTGCTAAAAGTCTATTCAGAAACGGGTTCACGGCGTCGGCAAAACCCACCGGATTATCGCCGGGAACGCGATGCTCCGCCCTCTCCACAACGACCAGTTCAGAGCCGGGGACGGCTTCGATGATGGACTCCGCCGCCTCGGGTGAAAGCACATCGCTGAGCGCGCCCCGCACCAGCAGCATCGGGCACTTCACTCCCCGCAACGCGGCCCAGAGCTTCTCCGTGTCCCACATCGGGTCCGGTTTGCGCGGTCCGCGCAGAACCCTGTCGTACCTCCAGGTCCACCGGCCGTCCGGCATCTGCTTTGCCGCACGCTGGACGCTGCCCCTGATCTGCTCCCGCGGCCGCAACCCGCCGGTGAACTTGTAGACATGCTCGACAAGGTCATCGAACGAGTCCCACTCGTCCTGGCCCTGGACGAACTCGCTGATGCGGCTTGAGCCGCTCCGGCTAACGTGCGGCCCGACATCAACCACGATGAGCCCGCGAACGACCGCCGAATGCTGCGAGGCGTATACAAAGGCAACCCTGCCGCCGAGCGAGTGGCCACCGATGGTCAGGTTGTCCAGACCGAGCTCATCGACGATCGCGGCGAGGTCGGACACGTAATCCGACAGCATGTAACTGCCATCGGGCGCCCACTCCGAATCGCCGTGACCCCTCAGGTCCAGTGAGATAACGTGGAAACGGTCCCTGAACATCAACGAGGCGAAGTCCCACGAATGGGCCTGCTGCGCGAAGCCGTGGGTGAACAGGAGCGGTGGAAGATGGCCGTTGCCCCAATCGAGATAGTGAAAGGTGAGGCCGTTCGCCCTGACCGTTCGGTCGATGGGCTCAGCGGGCTCGGGAATATCCAGGCCAACCGCTCTGGCCGCTTCCAGCAGAGGCATCCCGTAACTCGGCGTATTTTCGTTCGTGTTTCCCGGGCTTTTTCGGGGCTCTGATGACGGCACTGTCTCTCCGGGGTGAAGTTCTGATTAAGCACATGTTCGCGGGACGGCCAGGGCGCGGGCGTTACGCCACGCTATTCACCGTGTTCGCGGTTGCCGCGCTCGTAGCATGCGGCGGCGATGCTACTCCGCAGCCCGCCGACGCGCCAGTCGCGCCAGCCCCCGGCGCCGCGCAGGCGGCAGCGCGGACGCCCTCGCCCATACCCACGCGAGTGCCGACGCCAACCCCGATTCCCCTGGAGAAAAAAATCTCCACGCAGGAGGAGATCGACCGCGCCAGACTGCTCATGCTCCTGTCGTTCGACTTCTTCACCGGGGCCAACGTCGTGGCGATTCAGGAGATAGGGGAACTGGGCGTCCAGTCGTCGATCATCCCCATGATCGAGCTGACGAGATTCGTTTTCGAGGACTACACGATCACACAGCTCGGCGAGGCACTGAAGAAGCTGACCGGCGAAGAGTTCGGCGGCAGGAACTGGAATGCCTGGTACAAGTGGCTTGGACAGCACCCCGAGATCGAGCCGCCGCTCGGGTACACGACCTGGAAGGGCAACATCTACTCGAACATCGACGAGCGGTTCGAGGACTTCTTCCAGGAGGATCTCGATACCCGGATTCCCATGTGGGCAATCCAGTGGGGCGGCGTCGCAAGGGACGGCATTCCCCCGCTGGAAAACCCAAAAATCATCAGGGGCGCGGAGGCGAGCTATCTGCGGCTCGATGATCCCGTGTTCGGCGCGGTGGTGAACGGCGAGGCCCGCGCCTACCCGTGGCGCCACATGGCCTCCCACGAGCTGGCGAACGACGTCATCCAGGGGAAGCCGGTCACGGTAGTCTTCTGAACGCTCTGCGGAACGGGCGTCCTGTACGACGCCGAGCTTGACGGGGAGGTCCGGAATTTCGGGACGTCCGGCTTCCTGTTCAACTCCAACAAGCTGATGTATGACCGCGCAACGCTGTCGCTCTGGCACTCGCTGACAGGCGAGCCGGTAGTCGGCAAGCTGGCCAATTCAGGCCTGAAGCTGAAACTGCTCCCGCTGGTGCTGACAACGTGGGAGGAGTGGCTCACGGAAAACCCCGACACTACGGTGCTGGCGGAGGACCAGGGCTTCAAGCGCAAGTATTTCCACCCCGAGGAAAGGGCCGCGATCTACTACGACTATTTCCACACTCCCGATGTCATGTTCCCGGCGTACCTGACCGACGATCGCAGGAAGGACAAGGACCGCGTGCTGGCGCTGAAGTTCTTCGGCGCGGCGTCAGCCTACCCGATCGAAACGCTATCGGTAGAGCTGGTAGTGAACGACACGATCGGCCCGCAAGAAGTCGTCATTGTCTCCGACCCGAAATCCAAAGCAGCCCGGGCCTACGACCGCGGCGGCCACACCTTCACCCCCACCGCCGACCCCCGCCAGATCCTCGACGAAAACAACGAGCCGTGGCAGTTGACCGAAACAGAGCTGTACAAGCTAAGCGACGACTCGCAGACCCTCGAGCGCCTCCCCTCACACGAGTCGTTCTGGTTCGGCTGGTTCGCCTTCAACCCGCAGACGAAGCTATACCAGGGCCGTGGAGCGCCAACGGGGCCGTAAAAGAGGCTCGCCGGCAACACCACTTAATGTCGTCCTGAACGGAGCTGAAGGATCGGGGTGCTTGCGGGCCGGGGCGAACGTCCCGACGCGTCGGGACCCCCGGAGGCGACATCGAGATCGGGGGAAGGCCGCGGCCTACGCCGTTAGCGGATTGCGGTCTATCCAGTTGATTGAGCGCGCCGCCTGGATCTTGATGACCACGAACGGGGGATGCGGCGAGATGTCTTCGATGTAGGCGGCTCCCCCTTCTTTGCCGAGGTAGCGCTCCGCCATCCGGCCGGGGTAGTCGTCCAGGCCACTGGTGTGGAGCTCGGCATCGCCCTTGAACACGACGTAGCGGTATGGGCGGCCCTCAGACGCGATGGTTATTGAGATCCGTGGATTTCGCCTGATGTTCCGGACTTTGACCGAATCAGTGTCGGCGATGATGCCGACTGAGTCGCCGTCGGGCATATACCAGACGGGCGTGGACTGGGGATAGCCGTCTGCTCCGATCGTCGTGATGACTGCGAGGTGGCGGCCTTCGAGAAGGTCTCTCTGCTCGTCGCTCGTCATGCGCTGGGATTTTTCGGCCATCTCCGCGGCTCCTTCGTGTCGGATTTTCAGCCATCCTGGATTTTCGGGCGTCCTAGATCTTTAGTACGGCGCCAATGACGCTCCCGTTAGCCACCGATACTTAGACCTGCCGGAGCCTGTTCAGGATCTGCTCCGGGCTGTGACCTTTTCTCGGCACATTTGCCTCCTCTCAGAAAAGCCCGGTATCCGATCTTTCAACTGGACTCGTTTGAGGGGGGCAGGTCACATACCCTATTTTTCACTTTGTACTCCAGAAGGAGATAAGAGTTTTTCAACGGCTTTGCTTGAATAAGCTCCAATGCCTTTATGTGTGAAAGTTCTTTCGTCGCATGTAATGACCTACCATCCATCAGAGTGGGAGTATCTTTGCCACCTATAAGCGCGGGTGCAACAATAAGCAGAACTTTATCAACCAAACCCTGTCTAACAAGGGTGGCGTTCAGAGTGCCTCCAGACTGAATTGTCAGTCTCTCCGCTCCGTGCTTCCTTTTTAATTCCTGAAATAGGTCTGCGAAATCGATCTGGTTTATGTAAGGGATGATCGATATGTTTTCCGCCTCTTTTTGTACTATATAGGCGGGGTGTGAGGCATTTGTGGTGACGATGATGAGCTTGTCAGCTTTTTTTTGATAAATAAGACACGCCCTGCTTGGTCAGATGAGGTCGGTTATCTACAACGACAAAACTTACAGGCAACTTGGCAGGCCGGTCTTTCTTCTCGTTAAACCCAATTTTTGCGAATACTCGCCCTGTGTTGAGTGAGAAAAGGTCTGTCTCCTGTTCTATGTCGTAGTATTGCTGTAAACCCTCTTTGACCCCTGTGAGGGTTGGATAGTCTTTGTCCACATCCATAATATCGGTATCACCAGTCGATATTTTCCCGTCAACTGATATGAGCATAAATAGAGTTGTCTCTGGTCTGGTCGTCTTATGATTGATCATTGTTTATCTTGGACTTGAGAAACTTTTCGGATCTTTCTCTGCTATTCTCCAACAACCGATGTTGGTCCCTTGAGCTTTCCGCTGTGAATATGACGAAATACTGACCTTTTACTCACACGAAGGGTCTCAGCTCCTTCTTGAAGCGTGACCTGCCCCCGCTAGCCATACCATCCATTATCCCGGTACGGTCGCCAACACCTGCCCGGGCATATACCAGACGGGCGTGGACTGGGGATAGCCGTCTGCTCCGATCGTCGTGATGACCGCGAGGTGGCGGCCTTCAAGGAGGTCTCTCTGGTCGTCACTCGTCATGCGCTGGGATTTTTCGGCCATCTCCGCGGCTCCTTCGTATTGGCTAGATTTTCAGC
>JADFPB010000021.1 GCA_022562515.1 Chloroflexota bacterium
AGGTCGCCGGCGACGTCCATGATGCGTTCGACGGCCGAGCGCATCTGCTCCGGCGTCTGTGCGTACAGCGTGTCGGGATGCGGGACGACTTCCAACACGAAATCTCTCTGCAACTGCTCGGCCGCGACTTCGAGATTTGTCCATGGGGAGATGTGAAAGCGCCGAAGATTGGGAAGATTGCGAATGATCGGAATCTTTTGCGTCAGGTCCTCGCAGCCGTGGTAGTAGACCCGATTCTCGCCCAGATGCTCTGCGAGGCGGACGTGGTATGGCTGGACGAACTCCTCGTACATGGCAGGCGAGAGGCCGCACATGCTCTGCGCGGCGACAATGGGCCAGCACGATGCGAGCTTGGCGGGGTCGGCGTCGGCGGGCAACTCTTCGTATGGCACGCGGTAGCCCCAGCTTTGCTCGTAGTCGACGGCGCTTGAGGCTTCCCTGGCCAGCTGGTATCCGATCGTGCCTTCCGTGATGAACTCCATGAGCCGGTGGATGAACTCCGGCCGGTCGATCACGCCGAAGAGGACGGCTTCCATTCCCATGAGAGAGATCATCGTCTCGGTCGGGGAGTAGCCGATCGCGTCAGTGGCGACCTTGACCGGCAGTTTGCCCTGGGTCAGCTCGGTGGCCCGATCGACGAGCGCCCGGGTAGCCTCGTCGTCGATCGCGAATATCGGATGATGCAGCGCCGCCATGTCGCCCTCTTCGACGACCACAGGCTCAACTGCATATGCGCCTCCCGGACCGCCGGAGCGTTTTTCCACGAAGGGCAGGCCCCACAGCGCCCCGGAACTGCTGCCATCGACATGCTCGAGATCGAAACTTGAACCGATTCGGCTTGCCGCGGGGCTATCGTCTCCCGCCGCGGGAGTCCGGACTGCCCCGACCCAGACCGTCGGCGTCAGCACCTCGTCGTCGGGTATGTGATCGTGCTTGTAGAGCTTCTGGCGAAGCTGCACCTCGATCTCTTTTTCGAGCGGGTCTTTCGAGAGGCGCGTATCGGGCGGGATGAGTTCCGACCATGTGACGGGGTTGGCGTTGGTCCCAGAGCCGCGCTTAAGGCAGACGTAGACGGGCGTCTTGTCTGTCTTCTCAAGCCGGTTGTGGCGGGTCCACATCTCTTTACGCGGACCATAACGCGGATCCGATGCCGCTTCGACGACCCGGTCAACGAGTGCCTGGATGTGGGCCGGCGGGTGGGTGCGGGTGGTCTGGGTTGCAGACATATCCGGAGTCCTTTGCCCGCAAGTAGGAGCGGGGCGTGCTGATGATGGCTGGGACAGTTCCGGCGTCTGAACACACCTTGCATTATTCGGCGCGGTCACGCAAGTTGGATGCGGAGAGGGCATGCTGGACCCGGCTCCAGGCCAGTCGCTCCTTCGCTTCGTCGCTTTATGGCATGCTTTCCCGTCATGGCGTCAGACAGCGACAGGAAACCCGATCTTCTCGGCGGACGCGGCTATCCGCGACAGTCGATGGGGTTTCCGCAGCAGTTGGAGATGGCGCGCGAGCCCACAGGCGCTTTGGCCGTTGGGGACGCGCCGGAGGGCTATCTGGTCCGGCAATACGAGTCGCGCGACCGGGATGCCTACCTGGAGTTATTTCACCTTGCATTCGAGGCAAGCGATCCGCTGCCGGACGTGCTCGCCACGCGGCTGGATAGTGGATTCTTCATTATCGAGCACGGCGATTCGGGCATCCTGGCGGCCTCTTGCGTTGCTCAGGTGAAGCCAAGGGCGCGCTATCCGGAGGGTGGCGAACTTGGGTGGCTTGTCGCCGACCCGGCGCACTCCGGCCGCGGGCTCGGCACGCTGGTGGCTGCACTGGTTACGAATCGGCTGGCCGACGAGGGCTACGAGCAGGCCTACCTCCTGACCGAAGACTTCCGTTTGCCGGCATTATCGATCTACCTGAAGCTGGATTGGCGGCCTAACCTGTTCCAGGACGACATGGAGGGCCGGTGGCGCGCGATATTTGCCAGCCTGGACCGGCCATTCGACGTCGCCGACTGCTATAACGGCTAGTAGGCCGCGCCCGGGCTGTCGAACACAGCGGCGCGCTTCACCGATGCCTCATCGAGCAGGTCCGGAGTCACCTCGATACCCGATTGGCAGAGGTCGATTATGTAGCCTTCGGATTCCGCCTCAAGTTTGGCTATTTTGGGAATCCTGGTCGCTGCCTCGAAGGGGATGTTGATCACACCGTGCATATCGGCGGCCAGGAGGTCGCCCGGACGGACGGCGATGCCGCCGACGTCGATGGGCTCGTTGACGGACTCCGGGTGGACGTATGCGTGTGATACGAGGACTTCCTTGGCCCAGAACGGGAAGCCGATCTCCTCGGCCTCCTTCAGATCGCGCACGCCGCCGTCCGTGATTGCGCCGACGGCGCCAAGCGCCCTGGCGATGTTGCCCTGGACCTCGCCCCAGTACGACCCGATCGGATTCGGGTAGTCGCGATCGTGCACGACGATTAGCCTCGGCGCAGGGATCGCAAGTATCGCCTCCCAGTAGGCGCGCCGCGAGACGGGTTTGTCGCTCTGGCGCACCGCGGACATCGTCACCGTGACCGCGTAGCCGACGACGGTTTTCTGCCGTGGCATAATCGAGCGTATCTCGGGCCTCATGAAGCCCTCGGTCCATGGCCGGATAGGCAGCCGTTCAAGGCAGTTGGATATGGTCGGCGTGTCCAGGGCGCGCAGTGCGTCCAGATCGGCTGCCGTCAATTGGTCATGGTGTGCCTGGTCTGCCATGGGTGTCTCCCCTATGTGCGTATATTGCGTTGGAGACAGGATGGCACACGGCCGGGAACGCGGCGCGTCCGGGACGTGAAGAACGGGAGCGGGCCGCGACGGCGCTTAACGCGCTACCTGATAGTTGGCGGCAGGAGGCGGCGGGGCCTTTTCGGCTGGTCTCATTGATGCGGTGTGAACAGCATTCAGCAGGTCCTCGAAAGAACACGGTTTGTCGAGGTAGTCGGAGGCTCCCAGTCGAAGAGCAGCGGCGAGGGCTTCGAATTGATCCTGGCCGGACAGCACTATCGCGGGGATCTGCAGCGTGCCCGCGTCCGCCTGCAATGCCTTCAGGACGTCGTAACCGTCCGCATTGGGCATGATCAGGTCAAGCAGTATCACGTCTGGCTTATAAGAAGCGACCTTCTCGATCCCGATAAGACCATCCTCTGCCTCTTCGGTCTCGTGTCCAACGTACTCCAGCCGCTCCTTCATGAGTGCACGGGAGTCCATGTCATCGTCAATAATCAAAATTCGCGCCATTCTAATAACCTCCCATCGGCGACAATAGAATCGGCCGAGCGCGCTGCGCCAAGCGCCCGGCGCACCCGCGTCTCTACCTCGCCCGGTTCCCAGGGTTTGTTTATATAGTCGATGGCACCCAGTTTGCGGGCCCGGAACCGATCTTCGGGCTGGCCGCGGGATGTCAGCATGATGACCGGAATATCCCGGGTCTGCTGATCAGCTTTTAGAAACATCAGCGTTTCAAAGCCATCGACTTTCTTCATGCCGATATCCAGAAGAATCAACTCTGGCGGATCCGACATGGCCATATCGAGGGCGTCGGCGCCGTCAGCGGCTTCGCACACACCGTGGCCGGCGAACTCCAGCAGGGTGGTTAGAGCGAGTCTTACGTCTTCGTGATCGTCGACTACAAGAACACTAGCCATCTCTTCCCCATAGCTTTCCACCCCATCGCAGGGCAAATCGAACACGTCCGCCACGGCTTTTGATCAATTCCGACTGCATCAGGCGGCCGCAACGATTTCTTCTATACAGTCTTCTTCCGATACTGAAATACCCTGGTGTGAGTCGGCGTGTTCCTCGGCTCGGGCAGCGCTCAGATAGAACTGCATCGTGGTGCCAACGCCGACCTCGCTTTCGACCTGAAGTTCACCGCCGTGTTTCTCGATGATATTTTTCGTGATCACCAGACCGAGGCCGGTGCCGCTAACGGCTCTCGTCTCTTCGTTATCGGCCCTGAAGAATGGGGTGAAAAGCTTCTGCTGGTCTTCCGCTGACATACCGATCCCGTGGTCCCGGACACTGAAATAGAGCCTGCCTTCCCGTTCCCACATGCTCAACTCCACCTCAGTTTCCTCCGGTGAATACTTGGAGGCGTTGCTCACGAGGTTTGTCAGCACCTGCGCAATGCGGTCGCGGTCGGCTTCAACATAGACGTGGCCGTCGGGGCGGGAAACGCTCAGAGTCTGGTTCCGACCCTCCAGGATGGGGACGAAACTTTGAGACAGCTCATCTATAAGTTCCCGTGCGTCGAACTCGCTCCGTTCGATGTTCAGGTCGCCCGATTGGCCTCTCCCGACGTCAACGAGGTCGTTGACAAGCGAGTTGAGACTTCGGCCGTTCCGTTCGATCACCTGGAGTCCCTGTATCTGCCGTTCGGCCAGATTGCCCTCTTTATTCCGGAGAAGAATCTCCGCGAAACCCAGGATGCTGGCCAGTGGCGTCTTCAGTTCGTGAGAGACCAGCGAAAGGAATTTGCTTTTGGCTTCGTTGACCCGCTGGAGTTCCCGGTTGTCTGCGTCCAGGCGCATTCTTGCCTCCCGCTCAGCGGCAAGCTGGAGGGATCGCTCATAGTGTTGAGAGTTGGCGATGGCGGTGGCGATCTGCGCTCCAACGCGTTCGGCCAGTTCGAGATGGCGCTCGAAGTAGGCGTTCCGAGTGGTCGATTTGAGATTCATGGTGCCGATCACCTGGCCCGCTGATATCAGTGGCACCGCCAGCATCGAACTCAGGCCAGCCGATCGGCTGGCGGCTCGGGCCGGGTAGTCGTCATATTGCGTCGCATCGGCTTCGCCGTTCAGAATCATTCCGGTCTGGCTTGCGATAACCGGCTCGAGGGGCGAGCCTTTGATCGGGTGCACATGTCCGTTGCCCCAACCCGGCACCTCGGTGCCATGAACGAATGCATCTGTCAGCATGCCGTTTTCATGGTCGACGGTCGTGATGACGAATCGGTCGTACGAAAGGAGGTGCTGTACCTGCTGTTCACACCGTTGGAAAACGTTCTCGAGATCCAGTGTTGAGTTGACCACACGGCCCAACTCTGCGAGGGCTGTTCTTTCCCGAGCCTCACGTTTTGCTGCGGCGTAAAGGCGAGAGTTTTCCAACGAGGTGGCCGCCTGGTCCGCGGCGGTTTTGAGGAATTTGATGTCCTCGGTGGTGTAACCCGATCCAACCAGTTTCGGGCCAACAAAGATCATCCCCGTGAGAGAGCCTTTCACAGCCAGGGGTATGAGCAGTCTGGCGCCGGCATTGGTGAGCAGTGAACCGTCATCCAGAGCGTTTCCTGTTCCTGCGTAAGTCGATTCGGTGGCCTCAGCCGGCAACACGGAGAGTAGGCGCTCCAGCCTCGCCGCTATGGCTCCATCCTGTGCTACGCGCATTGCCGGGGAGGAGGATCGAGTATCGGCGACGGTAATGAAATCGCGGCCGGTCCTGTCAGTAAGGAGCAGAGCGATCCAGTCACTCTGGGAGCCCTTTCGCATCGTGTCGACCAGGCCGACTGTGAGCGCCTTCAGGTCTGCGATGTCATTCCCCATCTCCCCGATGCGCGCAATGCCACTGAGCCGGTCAGCTCGCTCCCGGAAAAACAGCCTGTCGATGTAGGTCTGCGCCTGTCCGACGATCGGCTGCACGAAGAGGCCTACCATTACCACCGCGCCAAAAGCGGCGATAGCAACGGCCGTCGCGCTGAGGTTCTGGGCCAGCAGCCACAGGGCTCCGTAGGCGACACCGTAGACCGCGAACACCAGAGAGCTGATCGCGATGTAAGCGAGACCCCGACGGAGCACAAGCCGCAGCTCCATGAGCCGGTAGCGAACCACCGCCCAGGTTGCGACGAAGACAAACGCCAGATTGCCCACGACACCCATCGGATAGATGTCGATTCCGAGTGACGGCAGAATATCGGAAGTCCCCCCGGCAACCGCAAGCACGGCAGCCAGCCTTAAGGCCGAGAGCCTCGCCTTGTCCTCCCCGGGCTCAGCGTTCCGCCGGGCGAGCGTGAGCTCGTAGATCGCTAGAATCACGGGAGGATACGCGGCCATGAGAACCAGGGGGAACGACCAGCCCAATTGAGGAGCAAAGCCATAGAAGGTTTCAACCATGGAGGTGGCAGACTGGCCGGCCAGTGAAAGCGCCGCGGCGGCGACACCGAGCCCGTACATTGCGATGAGAAGCCGGTTACGGCCCTCTTTACGCGTGTAGGCGATTACGAAGTGGTAGAAGAAGATTCCGCTGAACGGTATGGCTGCGAGGACAATCTTCTCCCATGAGAGGGCCAGGGCCGCGTCCGGGAACGAATCTCTCATGCCGAAGATGCCAACGCCCCAGACGGCCATCGCGAAGAGGAACAGGACAAAGAGACGGTTTCGCCGGTCTTTCGCGTCACTGAAGATCACTACGCTGGCCAGCAGCAGGCTCAGCGCAAACTGAAGAAATGGGAGAGTTACATAGAGTTCGTTCATTGCACGCTCTCCGGTACCTACGCCGCCAGTTCCTCGACTTCTCTTGCCGCTGACTTAAGATCTGCGATAACGGACGCGTCGGCGTTCATGCTCGCAGGCCTCCTGTCCGTGAGCGGAGCGCCGGCAGCCCGTTTCCGTTCGTAGTAACGGCTGAACGAACCGGCCGGAAGCACCGTGCTTCGCAGTGGCCGAATATCCAGCATCGACTCGAGGTCCCGATAGAGTGGATCTACCCGACGCATAGCCTCGTGAATCCGGTCTGACACCCCTGCAAGATCGGAGTTGGCACGGGGCTCACCATAGATGTGCAAAATGGTCCCGTCCTCCGTGCGCTCGCTCGTCATTGCCCAGTCGGTGAAGGGCGTGTCTGCGAGCCTCAGAGCCTCCCACACAGTCTTCTCATCGATTCTCGTAAACCCGGCGATATCTATGCGCTGGTCACTGCGGCCGATAACCTCGAAACGCGGCTGGTGCGTACGGGTGGTAGCCGCGCCCGGCATGAATCGGATCAGGTTGCCAGTGCGATATCGCACGAGCGGCATCCCGTAGAAGTTTGTGATTACGACTTCGTACGTGCCGCCTGGCTCTGCCTCCGATGGCAGTAGTGTTCGCGGAATCGAGTCGGAAGGCTGGTCAACGGAGTTAAGATCGGCCTCCGGGATCAACTCAAAGAAGTCCGCTCTGGGATTGAACAGTATGCCCCGTCCATCGACGGGCTGCACTCCCATCACGCCTCCCTCAGTTGAGGCATAGATTTCATAAGGTAGGCTGCCCCAGTATTCGGCCACTTTGTCACGGGAGAAGCTCGTATCGAGTCCCCAGCCAACAATTCCCTTGGGGTGCCAGAGGTCGCGTGGCCTGATGGGCCGCCGTTTTAACGCACTCTTCAGCCTGGCTCGCGCGATTCGACCCAGCGCGCGGCGATTCAGATCTGATCGATTCCGTCCGGCTCCGGCGTCTGATGCGTGCCCTTCCAGACGCTCTCCGGTTTTCAGCAAGATGCTGGTCATTGAAATGATCAGGTCGACTCTCGTCTTGAGCGCTTCTTTGAATGCGGCGGCTATCCGGTCTTTGAATTCCAGCTTTTCGGCCACGACAGGGTCGAGAACGCCGACCAGACCGAATTTCTCTTTCATCCCGGGGGCGGCGAGACCGCACAGATAGGGACGCGGCGGGACGTTGTACATGACCACATCACCGGCGCGAACGTTCACATGGCCGGGCTCATCTGCTGCCGCGATGAGCAGGCTGGCCATGATGTTGTCCAGAAACTGCTCGAATGCGTCCCTCGTGTAGGGAATCCACTTGGATTTGCCGGCGCTGTAGGTTGTGTAAGCCCAGCCATATGGCGCGACAGGGAGCATATGGTCCGAACCCGGCTTCAGTACGTCTGAATAGTCTTCATACGTGGTGAGCGGGACTTTCTCCCGAAACTCTTCCACCGTCGTGATATTTGCCCGTGGAAGAAATCGCTCAACGAGCTGGCTGGTCCGTAGCAGTTGAATTTGCTCCAGAAGCAGCTTGTCCTGAATGCCGGAGAACTCCTCTGTTTCCAGTTCCAGAAAGCCGCAATACCGGTCCCAGTCGAGTTCCGGGTACGGTGTTTGGGAGAACAGTGTGCGCTGATGCATTGTCCATTCCATCTTCTAAAGGCGGCCTCATCCCCAGGCCCTGCATACCACCGGTTCTGTCTTACTTGAATGTTCTTCGTGTAAATAGACACGCGGTAGGCCAAAGTGGCTCGACCGAAACCCGACCTGTGGCTCAGCAGGGGTACTTTGGTCCTAGGCAATATGCGTATCGATACCCAGACCAGGTGAGCGAAAGCTCGCAACGTAGAGAGCGCTTCGCCCTACGTTCATGGGCATGGAAACTCACGGCGGCCGAGCGGTTTCCCGCGCTCGAGGGCAGCGAAGAACGCGACTGGCCGGGGGGCTAATCCTCGGTGGAGATGATCGCCCTGCGGTGGCTGCCCGCACCGATCTGTTTATCGCCCTCGAAGGCCGCGACCTTGAGCGAGACCTTCATGCCATCGATCTTTGTAATCTCTGCCGTTGCCGTAACCGTGGCCCCGATGGCCGTTGGCGCGAAGTGCTTGACGTCGACGTGGAACCCAACGGTGGCGTGTTCGCCGCCAAGATGGGGGTCGATGGCCTCGATGGCGGCCTGCTCCATGAGCATGATCATGGAAGGCGTGGACAGGACGTCCGCGCCCGGCTTCCCGGTTCGGTTGATCGTGTGCTTCTGCTCTACCTGCTGATCGAGGCTGGCGCTCATGCCGGGTGAAAGCGCCTGTGCCGGGTTGTCTGCTGATGTCATCTGCTAGATCCCCATCGCTGTATAGCCGGCGTCGACGGGAATCACTGCGCCGGTGATGCCGCTGGACATGTCGCTGAGGAGGAAGAGCGCCGTGTTGGCGACTTCTTCGTGGGTGACGTTGCGTTTCAGGGGCGAACGGCTTTCGAACGCATGGCGCAACGTGTTGAAACCGGGAATCGAGCGCGCCGACAAGGTTGCCAGGGGGCCGGCGCTGATAGCGTTGACCCGAACATTCCGGGGGCCGAACTCGTTCGCGAGCTGGCCAACTTCGTTCTCGAGCGCGGCTTTCGCCGTTCCCATGATGTTATAGCCGGGATATACGCGACTGGCCGCGTCAAAAGTAAGCGTGACGACCGCCCCGCCCTCTTCTGGCATGTGTGGCACGGCGAGGCTGGTGACGGGTATGAGCGTGTACGCGCTGGCCTCGAGGGCCGTCCTGAACCCTTCCCGATTGGTCGCCGAAAAGTCGCCGCCCAGATCGTCTCTCGCAGCAAAGGCGATGCAGTGGACCACGATGTCTATCTTGCCCAGCCGGGCCGCTGCCTGTTCATAAACATTCTTGACCTGGGCGTCGTCCGTTGCATCGCACTCTAGAAGGAGTGGGTCACCGAGGGCAGATATAGTCTTTTCCACGCCGCCCTTCAGCCGCTCGCCCAGATACGTGAATGCCAGTTCCGCTCCGGCCCCGGCGAGGGCGTTGGCTATCGACCACGCAATGGAGCGCTGGTTGGCCACTCCGAATACGACTCCCTTTTTTCCTGACAGGTCGATTGATGACATGGACGATGTGGCTTTCCGGTTGTGGGTTTGTGGGTTTGGCGACAGTGGATTCAGTGCAATTACAGCGGTCGTAACGATACCACTGGGAGAACATATCGGACGGGAGTGTGCGCTGAGCGGGAAAGCCCGATTGCCATGCTAGACTCCCGGCGTTGTATGCGGGCTGGATCTTGCAGCGTGTGAGTGCACGGAAACCGTTTCGAGGAACAAGATGCTGATAATCCTCCGCAGGATATTCGCGATCATCCTGATGCCGGTATTTCTGCTGCTATTTGTGCTAACGCTTCTCATCTGGCAGATTCAGGGAACGTTCGGCGACCCCGAGTACATCAAGAAAGAGCTGGTCAAGGCCGACATCTATAACTTCATCTATGACGATGTGATGGTGCCCCTGCTGGTTGAGGCGCTCGAAGATCTGGCCGAGGACCCTGAGAGCCTGCTCAACGACGATCTGATCGAACTGGAGATCAGGCCGGAGACCGACTCGCCGGAGATTGTGGGCCTGTTGCGCGACTTCCTTCCACCGGAGGAGCTGCAGGCGCGCGTTGAGCACGTGATCGATGAGTTCGTGCCGTACATTACGGGCGATACGGACGAGTTCCAGATCCAGTTGCGGCTGGGTGAGCGCGTTCGGGCGTGGCCTGACCTGGCAGCGTCCCGGCTGGAGGCGCTGGATGCCGGCGACCGGCTGTCCAACGCCGTGCTGGCCCCGATCCTGGATAGTTCGTTCGATGCATTGCAGGCCCAGGGCCTGGACATTTCCATAACCCGGGCACGTGCGCAGGAAATCGCGCAGGGTGTGGCGCCGGGCATCTGGATTGAAACACAGATCGTCAACGCCACGAGGGATGTCTCGGGCTGGCTGACGGGGACGGAGGAACACTTCCAGATAACCGTGCAGTTCGCGGACAGGATCCCGCGGGCCACACAGGCGCTTAAGGATGTCCTCGACGAGGCGAACGCCGAGCAGTTCCTGTTCAAGAGCCTGATCGAGCCTGAACTCAACAAGGCCATCGGCTCGTTTACCGTGCTCTCGCACGGGGTTCTCATTTCGGACGAGGAGATTGCGGCGGCGATCGAGGCAGTCGCGCCGGAGTCCTGGGTACGGGAGCAGAGAAACAGCATCATCGATTCGCTCTCGGGATACATGTCCGGAGAGACTGATCAACTGGATTTGTCGATAGACCTATCGGGCCGGGTGGGGACGGCTGTAACGGTCCTGACCGACCTCGCCAAGCGCAAGTTGACGGAGCTGGTGGACGGCACTCCAGCCTGCCGGTCGATTACCGACGGCCTACTGGCGGCGCAGGAGATCCAGCGTGGACAGTTCCCGAGCTGCACGCCCGCCGAGATCAGCAGCGATGCGATTCTAAGCGTGCTCTCGGGCCCGTTCGAAGCTCAGATCAACAGCCTGATCGTGACTCAGATTCCGGATTCGTTCACGTTTACGGAGAACGACCTGGCCGACCTGATCGGCGAAAGTTCTGTGCAGAGCATCGACGATGTGCGCAGGTTCGTGGCCGAAGGATTCACCTATACGGACACGGACCTGCGGCTGGATATCGCAAAGCGGGACTCGGAGTTCGATCTGGCCGATCTGGACGTTATCCGGGATCTTCTCAATGATGGACACATCTTCACAGAGGTAGATTTCACAGACCGCGTTCTGGGCGGTCGGCCGGATCTGCTGGACGATTTCGAAAACGTGCGTGATCAGGTGGGCCGGGGCCGCAGCCTCTGGTTCCTGGTCTTCTTCGTACCAGGGCTGGTGCTGCTGCTCATCGCTTTCCTTGGAGGGCGGAACTGGAACTCCCGGCTCAAGTGGGCCATGCTCCCGATCTTCGTGTCCGGACTCCTGATCTGGATCGTTACGTCACCCATATACGATGCCTATGTCCAGGAGGAAATCGACGAGGGCGTCGCGCGGGTTGCTGAAGAAATCGAGCGCGACGAGGCCCGAGTTGTTGTCATTGAGGCGCTTGATCGAGGTATCGACATCCTGACGCGCTGGAAGAACGGGTTCGGGAACCGGGCCGGTTACTTTGCGATTGGCAGCGGGATCGTTCTGGCAGCCTCCATCGGGGTCTCGATCTTTGGCGTCCCCGGCGCGCAACGACCGCGGAGGGCGCCCGGCGGCGGGCCCGCACGGAGTGACCCGGATGCCGACGCGGCGTCTGAGGCGTTGCGGAGCAGGCCTGCCTGAACCGGGTTGGCCAGCCTGCATCCGGGTTGGCCGCCTGAATCTGGCGATTGGGGTCCGAGATCGCCGATTGCGCGGTGGCGGCTGCGCGATACGGCGCCCCAGGCCTCCCCTCGAGCCGGGCATTTCCGATACGCGTGCCCGCCACAATATGTGTGGTTTCCCACCTTAGCTCTGCGTATTCCTGCGTTGCACTCGGAGCGCTCCAAAGCCGAGACTTGAGCCATCACGCGAGCGATGTGCTCGTTATGCAAGGGACCCGGCATGGATTGCGCCGTTTCCCACCGGTTTGTATCGGCTCCCACCCAAAATGGGAATCGAACAGGATTGTAAGCTGCCTGATGGGCAAGATTCTGGTTGCCGACGATGAGGCGGGCATCCGCCAGGCCCTGGTACGCCTCCTTGAAGAAGATGGCCACGAAGTCATCGAGGCTGAAGACGGCGCGGCCGCGCTCGAAATGGTCGCAGTCCACGATCCGGACGTCCTGCTCCTGGATAACGTGATGCCTAAAATAGACGGCTTTCATGTGCTGGAGGAGCTGCGGAAAAACAAGGCCTTTGCTCAACTCCCCGTGATCATGGTCACGGTGAAAGGCGCGCCGCGAGACCGCGATGCAGCGGTCCGGCTCGGCGTTGTGGACTATATCTCCAAGCCATGGATGCCCGGCGAAATAGAGCTCCGGGTGAAATGGGCGCTGAAGGCCGCGGGCATGGTGCCGGCCGTCCCATGGGACCTCTCAGGCGCGGAAGGCGCGAACCCGGAAGGTATCAAGGCCAGGCCGCGACCGCGCGAGGAAGCGATCGAGGAGCAGTTCCTGGGCTCCGCTCTGGGTGGGAACGTTGAGATCATCACGCCCGAGAACGGCGGCTCCGTAGACACGCCTGACGGGGTGGTCAAAGTCGATCTTCCAGCCGGCGCGGTGCCGGAGACAATGGCCCTGGACGCCCAGAGAGTTGAGGAGACCAAACCGGTAATTCCGGCCACCCTTCGCCTGAAGATGGGCAACACGGTCGCCGACCTTACGTTCACGGACAGGACGGGCGCGCCAATCGAAGGAGTGCGGCTGGACAAGCCCGCCAAGATCACGATCAAGTACACGGAAGAGGATCTTGAAGAGTGCCCTGAAAACGATCTGACCATTCATAAGTTGAACCATGAAACCGGCAAATGGATGGGTCTGAAGACGATTGTCGACCCGGCGGCGCGCTTAGCATCGGCAGCGGCAGTGCGGTTCTCAAAATCTCCCACTCGGGATAATGCCAGGATCCTGGTCATCGAGGATTCCGATGAGGATCGGGATTCGCTGGCCAGAACACTCACGAACTCCGGCTATCAGGTTCTTAAGGAGAAGCGGGCCGATCGAGCGCTGGAACGCGTTTGGGAAGATCATCCTGACGTCGTGATCGTGGACCTGGACCTCCCGCGGACGGACGGGTTCCGCGTGCTGCGCGCATTGAAAAACGATCCACGCACGCGCCGCACTTCCGTGATCATGCTCGGCGCGGACGTCAGCGAAGAGAACTACGCAACGGCCATGACGCTGGGCGCGCGCGACCTGATCGCGAAACCGTGGCATTCCGGAGACCTGCAGCGCAGGGTTCACAGGGCGTTCAACGCGTCCCGAATTCGATTAAAACAGGCTGAGCGGGCGGTTGCCCGGGCGAAAGCGCGTCTACAGCCTGAATCCGGTAATGCTGTGGAAGGCCAGAATCTGAAGCCGGGATCAGGGGGCGGACCGGCCGAGGGGACGCCCAGGAAGATCGAACAAAGTGCCGGGGGGCGGCACCAGGCAGCATAGTCAAAGGGACCGGGGGGCGCAGCGGACAGGCCGTGAACGGCGCATGTCCGCGGGAAAATGGGGAGAGTCTTAGTCGCAGATGATAACCCTGCGGTCAGGGACGCATTGGAGCTTCTTTTGACCGGCGAGGGCCATAGCGTGCTGCTCGCGGAAGACGGGCCGTCCACGCTGGAGATGGTCCAGGCGCAGAGGCCCGACGTTCTGCTGCTTGACATCGAGATGCCGGGGATGGGCGGCTTCGAGGTGCTCGGAAAAATCCGCGAGGATCCGCTCATCATGACGACGCCCGTCATTATCGTGAGTGTGCGTGGCAGGGGGTCGGATCGCGATCGGGCCGATGAGCTCGACGCTACCGATTACATATTGAAGCCGTGGCAGGACGGCGAAATCGAGATGCGGGTGAAGTTCGCCCTGATGGCGGCTGAGAAAACCGCCAACCTGATGGGCCTGAAGCCGGGGGAGTCCGGGCAGCCGAATGATCCATCCATGCTGCCAGAGACCCCGCCAAAGCCCTCGGCGCCCCTGCCAGACCCCCTGACGAAACCTTTGCCGGAACCTCCGGCCGAGCCACCTGCGCAGGGCTATGAACAGCCGATTGCGCCGGGCCAGGTTCAGACAGACAACGCCCCGCCACCGCAGTGGGCGGGAGCGAGTACGATTTTAACAGCCGGGGGGCCAGCCAGCGCACAACAGGTCTCCGCCACACCACCCCAGGCTACCGCTCCCACAGGGCAGGCTGCCCCTGGCTCAGCGCAAGTAACGGCCGACGCCCCGCTGGTTCTGGTCGTGGAGGATGAGGAGTACGCCCGCTTCCCGCTGGTTGACTGCATGCAGCGGGCCGGTTTCCGGACGATTGAGGCATCGGACGGCGCCAAAGTGGAAGGGATTGTCCTGGAGCACCAACCGGACGTGATCCTGCTGGATATCACGCTTCCGCGGCTCGATGGCCTGCAAGTATTGCGTCAAATCAAAGGCAACCCGAAAACCCGGAGGGCATCGGTGATTATGGTTACCGGGAATGTCGATCGCTCGATCATCGAGGCATGCATGAGCGTTGGGGCGCGTGACTTCGTGCCGAAGCCGTGGCATGGCGGAGACATGCAGCATCGGGTGCGCAGGGCGATCAAGTCCTCCCAGGCGATCGCCGCGCAAGTCGAAAGGGCCGTGGCGCGGGTAAATGCCCGACGCCGCCGCTAGAACGCGCCGGACCGTTCCGCCGCCTGCGATTGACCGGCAGGTCCACCTGCGCCACTATTTCTTTCTGGCTCGTTGCGGACGGGAGACCGGCCGCCAAATACCCGCGAGTCAGATATCTACGGCAAGGAACAGGAGCGCCGAGTGCGTAACAGGGTCCAGAAATTCGTCTCCGCGCCGCCCGAAGTGGTGTTCGATTATCTTGCCGAGCCGCTGAACCAGCCTGACTGGATGGAAGAGATATCGTCGGTCGATCTGTCCGAGGACGAGCCGGTCGAGGTAGGGACCCGCTTCAAACATACCGTGGACATCACGGGCCGCGGGTCCCGCGTGATGGGGTTGGAGATCACGGAACTCATCGAAAACGAAGTCTTCGAGTATTCCCAGACCGACGGGCCATATCCGCTAAAGACGCGCTACACGCTGGGCCCTGTTGACGGGGGAACGCTGGTAGTCGCCATCGAAGAGTCGTCGCCGCCCGGCATCTATTACAAGGTCGTGCGCCCCCTGGTGAAGTGGGCGGTAAGGCGCCGGCTTTCCGGCGATCTGAACGACCTGAAGGGGCGGGTTGAGATTCCACAGGAATCGGCCGGCGAAGGCGAATCGGAGAGCTGGCTTAAGCGACGGCTGCGGGGTCTTAGACGCTAGCCCGGCAGAATGTGCAGCATCGCCGGAATAACGCGCCGGGCCGCGTGCGAACTCCCGGCCACCGCGATGATCGCGAACCCTAGCACTATCAGGCCCACCGCCAGTGGCTGGTTGGTTGAACCGCCGGCCAGCGCGCGCTCGCCCACGGTGGTGACGCTGCCGGGCGTCAGACTGATCGGCGTTTCGCCCTGGCTCTCCCAGAATCGGCGGGCGGCATAGAGGGCGAACCCTTCGGCGTCTTTCTCCACGATGTCGCGTGCCAGGAATGTGATCGTTCTGCGATCACCGGAAATCTCGGTCGTAAACGGCGTACGGAGGTCGGAGCGTGCGAGAGCGATTCGCCGGCCTGCGAGCTCTATCGACTTGCCAGCGCCAGGTGCAGCCCTCTCCAGCCCTTCAGATCGTGGGGCGGGCTGCGGCAGGTCCAACTCTCCCGCGAATGTCAGGGAGATCGACGCCTCGTACACAGGCGCCGCTTCCGGAGCTGCCAGGCTCACGAGCAGCCATGCTAAAAGCGCGGCGGCAACCGGGGCGACGACAAGCGCCATCAAGTTTCTAGGGCCTGTTAGTCCAAATATTCGCAGTGAGCTGACTATTGCGCTGGTCCTTCTACTGGATACTGGGCGACCGGCGCATGGCCGGAAACTCGGCGGGCGCACCGTTTTGACGCCTCTATCGTCAGATTGCCACTTCTGGGTGCGCCAGCCTACGGGGGTTACGTCGCGGCAGCGATGCGTGGCCACCCGCAACCGTGTGCCTGTGCCAGCCGTCTCAGGGGCAGGACATGGCGGAACATTGCACTTTGCGAATATTCGGGCGAATATACCCGCGCCATCGCACGACGGCCCGCTCAAATCCCGTAAGAGACATGGAGACATGGACAAATGAAGATCACCGCCATCAAGCCTTACCCAATATGGGTTGGACATCGAAATCAGATGCTCGTGAAAGTCGAAACCGACGCTGACATCTACGGCTGGGGTGAGGCCGGCTTCTCAGGGCGGGAACAAGCGGTCGCCGGGATGGTAGAGCACTTTCGTGAGTTTCTGATCGGCAGAGACCCGCGCCAGATCTCCCGCCACTGGCAGGAGATGTACCGGGGCCAGTACTTCGAGGGCGGGCGTGTTATCACCGCGGCGATGGCGGCAATCGACCTCGCGCTTTACGACATCAAGGGCAAGGCCCTCGGCGTGCCCGTCTACGAGCTGCTGGGCGGGAAGCAACGCGATTACGTTCCCGGCTTTGCCTCGACGGGCGGCAACACGGGTGATGAGATGATCGAAATGGCCAAACTGCTCATCGAGGATGGCTGGCCGGCAATGCGGCTGAGCCCGCAGCCGGGCAACGACGTAGACGACCCGGTCCTCTATGAGCCGCGTGTCTCAATTGGAAAGACGGCAAAGCTGTTCACCAGGGCTCGTGAGGAACTCGGCGATACAGTCGTACTGGGCGTGGATTACCACCACCGCCTGAGCGTGGCAGAGGCGGCATCGTTCATGAACAAGATGCCAACGGGCACGCTGGACTTCATCGAGGAGCCGATCAGGGACGAGTCACCGGAGGCGTATGAGGCGCTTCGCAAGATGGTGGATATCCCATTCGCGATAGGCGAGGAGTTCGCTTCGAAGTGGCAGTTCATGCCCTATATAGAAAAGGGCCTGACCGACTTCGCCCGCGTCGACATCTGCAACGTCGGCGGGCTAACGGAAGCGATGAAGGTGGCGGGCTGGGCCGAGGCCCACTACATCGACATGATGCCTCACAACCCGCTGGGCCCTGTTTGCACCGCCGCATCAGTGCATTTCGGCGCGGCAGTCGCCAACTTCGCATGGCTGGAGGCGCGCAATAGCCGGGCCGAGTCTAGCGGCCGTGACGATTCCGACATATTCCCGCAGCAGATCCGTCTCGAAGGCGTCCGTTACCCGGTGCCCGACACCCCCGGCCTTGGCGTGGAGGTGAATGAAGAGGCGGTGAAGGAGTACGCCTTCAAGTTCTGGGAGGCGCCCCACTACGTGAGATCGGACGGCTCACATACCAACTGGTAGGCAGGTGACCCTGCACCTTCTCGGGATTCAGGCGTTGTTGGCCGGGTCCATAGTGGGCGCCCCCGGTGGGCCGGCGTTTTCGTAGGTTTCCTGCCCATCGACGTTGTTTACAGTCTTGAGACACGCGGGCGATTCGACTGCGAAAATTATCCACAAATTGTGAAGTAATACAGCAATCTGAAGCCCCCGGGGGGAACGTATGACTGGTCAGTCATGCGAAATAAACTTTACCTTGCGATTGGTATCGGCCTGCTGCTGTCTCTCGTCACCATCTCGGTTGCCTTTCGCACCGACCGGCAACCGGGCGATCTGACCGTCGCCGCGACCGTACAGGATCTGCCGGGCGGCGCGTTCGGCAACGCCATGGAATTCGGCAATGGGGTCGGCAGCGTATGGGGCCTCGGATTGATCGGCATCGCGCTGTTCGCGATGATGCTGCTTAGAAAACGGCCTGCCGAAGCAGCGTTCGTGTTCGCCGGCGGACTGTGGTTCGCGGCCTCCCCTCTGCTGAAAACCCTGATCGAGCGGCCGCGTCCCTCTTCGGACGAGTTGATGGTCCAGTTCCAGCAGGCGAGCTACAGCTTCCCCAGCGGCCACGTCTTCGGCGCCACGATAATTCTCACCGCGGTGCTCCTCTTCTCCGGCGTTTGCTTCCGCTCGAACAAACTCCTACCGAGGGCTCTCCGGTTTACCGCCGTCACTATGTTCATCGTGATCGCACTCTCGCGGATCTACCTCGGCCAGCACCTGCCGAGTGACCTGATCGGCGCCTTCGTCATATCGGCAACCGGCATGGCGATCATCTATGCTCTGTTCCGGCACCGCTACCCACGCTTCGGGATGGCACTGCCGATAACGGGATAAAAATAGCCAGGTGAAGATGCTTCGATGAAGATAACCGGGATCAAGCCGTACCCGGCGTGGACGACCTGGCGAAACGTTTTTCTCGTCAAGGTCGAGACCGATGAAGGCATATACGGCTGGGGCGAGGGCGGCACTTCCTGGCGTGAGCTCGGCCAGGCCGGCGTCACCGAGCACTTCGCCCAGTTCCTGATCGGCAAAGACCCCATGCAGATCGGCCGGATCTGGCAGGAGATGTATCGCAGCGCCTATTTCGAAGGCGGCCGCGTCATCACCGCCGCCATGTCGGCAATCGACATCGCGCTCTACGACATCGTCGGCAAGAAGCTCGGCGTGCCCGTCTATCAACTCCTTGGCGGCAAGCAGCGCGACTGGGTGCCCAGCTTCGCCAGCGCGGGCGGTGAGACCGGCGAAGAGATGATCGAAAATGCGCATCTGCTTGTAGATGAGGGCTGGGACTGTTTTCGCCTGATGGTGCACTACCCGCTTGACGAAAATGACTCGCAGCTCTATGAGCCGCGCCTCGACATCGCAGACAACGCGATCTGGCTGACGAAGGCGCGCGAGGAGCTTGGCCGGAAGCCGGTCATCGGCATCGACTACCACCACCGCCTCAGCGTGGCCGAGGCCGCGTCGTTCTGCCAGATGATGCCGCCGGGAACTCTGGATTTCGTGGAGGAGCCGATAAGGGACGAGACGCCCGAAGCATACGAGGCGCTGCGCGCCATGACCCCGATGCCGTTTGCGATAGGCGAGGAGTTCTCCTCCAAGTGGCAGTTCCTGCCGTACATCGAAAAGGGTCTTACCAACTACGCCCGCGTAGACATCTGCAACGTCGGCGGCTTCACTGAGGCGATGAAGGTGGCCGGGTGGGCCGAGGCGCACTACATCGATCTGATGCCGCACAACCCGCTCGGCCCCATCTGCACGGCTGCGACGGCGCATCTATCCATGGCCGTACCGAACTTCTCCTGGATGGAGGTCCGGATCTCGCCCACGGAGGATCTCCGGGTCAGCGACGATCTGATCTCTGGCCAGGTGATCACAAAAGCCGGACGCACAGAGGTCTCAGACCGGCCCGGCCTGGGCATCGATGTCAACGAGGATGCGATAGCCAACAGCCCCATGAAGCCCGACAGCTTCCTCAACGCACGCCTGCACCGCCGGGATGGCTCCGTAACCAACTGGTAGCCATGCAGGCACGCCTGCACCTTCTCGGGATTCTGGCGTTGTTGGCCAGGTCCGGAGTGGGTGCCCGCCGCGGGTTCTGGGTTTTCGCAGGAGTGGCGGCTTGCCCCGTCCGTCCCGCGTGGCCGTTCTCAATGAACCCTCACGCCAAAGACAGCCTCGGTAAGAGTAAACTCCCCGCGCCCGGGTCAAGACCCCGTGCCCAAAATACCTGAGGTAACCCGTAATGAAGATCACCGCTATCAAGCCCTATCCCGCATGGTCGGTCTGGCGGAATGTGTTTCTCGTCAAGATCGAGACCGACGAAGGCATCTATGGCTGGGGCGAGGGCGGCACGTCCTGGCGCGAGCTTGGCATGGCCGGCGTCACCGAACATTTCAGCCAGATCCTGATCGGCCAGGATCCGATGCAGCCGGGCCGCATCTGGCAGGAGCTGTATCGCAGCGCGTACTTCGAGGGCGGGCGAGTGATCACGGGTGCGATGTCGGCAATCGACATCGCTTTGCACGACATCATCGGCAAGAAGCTCGGCGTGCCGGTCTATCAACTTCTCGGCGGCAAGCAGCGCGACTGGGTGCCCTGTTTCGCAACCACCAGCGGTCCTACAGCGGAGGCGATGATCGAGAGCGCCGGCAAGCTTGTAGAAGACGGCTGGGAGTGTATGCGCCTGAGCGTTGGCGAGCGCTGGACGGAGTCGCCATCGGTCTTCGAGCCGCGCGAGGACATCCCCCGCCAGGTAGATGCGCTTATCAAGGCCAGGGCGGAACTGGGGAGAAAAGTTGTCATCGGCATCGACTATCACCACAGGCTGTCGGTGGCCGAGGCGGCCTCGTTCTGCCAGGCGATGCCGCCGGGCACGCTGGACTTCCTTGAGGAGCCGATCAGAGACGAAACGGTTGGCTCGTACGAGACGCTGCGGCAGATGACGCCGATACCGTTCGCGCTGGGCGAGGAGTTCTCGTCGAAGTGGCAGTTCCTGCCGTACGTCGAAAAGGGTCTGACGAACTACGCCCGCGTGGACATGGGCATCGTGGGTGGCTTCACTGAGGCGCAGAAGGTGGCAGGGTGGTGCGAGGCGCACTACATCGACCTGATGCCGCACAACCCGCTTGGCCCGATCAACACCGCGGCGAGCGCCCACCTGGCGATGGCGACGCCCAACTTCGCCTGGCTGGAGATGTTCCAGCGGCCGGAGGAGCGGGAGCAGGAGGCCGACAAGCTTTACCCGGGCAACTTCAGGGCAGTCGGCGGGCGCATGGAGGTACCGGACAGGCCGGGGCTTGGCGTGGATGTTGACGAAGACGCCATCGCAAACAGCCCGATGCACCCCGACGATTGGATCGTCTCCCGCCTGGTCCGCCGCGACAACTCAATCCAGAACTGGTGAACGTGTGTCCCCCTACCCACATGGGGCCTGGGGACATCGTAGGCCGTATCGAAAAGAACTGCCCTCGAAGGAATTGGGGCCGGCTCAACGGATTCGTAGGGGCGGTGGCTTGCCCCGCCCGTCCCGCGCGGCCGATCATCCACGCATGGGAGCCAGGCGCTTCGGTGCGGAATTATTCAAACGACGCTGGATTGCTGGAAATAATCAGCGGCACGAAGAGGAGATGCGCCGGGAGCAGCTCACGCGCCGTTGAGCCGCTCCACGAGTGCGGGGACTTCGGTGAGGCTGCGAATCTCATAGTCGGGCTTCACCTCGCTGTCGTTGGGCACACCCGCCCGGTTCAGCCAGACGCTCGTCGCGCCGGCGGCGTTGGCGCCGGCCACGTCGGTTTGCAGTGCGTCCCCCAC
>JADFPB010000195.1 GCA_022562515.1 Chloroflexota bacterium
GTGATCATCACGATCGCTGCGTTTGCGATGGGCGCGTCGTTCCTGCCGTTCGTCTACAACATGGCGAACTCTTGGATAAGGGGGCCGAAGGCCGAGGCCAACCCGTGGGGCGCCCGGACTCTGGAGTGGCAGACCAGCTCGCCGCCGCCTGAAGAGAACTTCGATGAGCTGCCGGTGGTCACCGAGGACCCGTACGGCTACGGCCGGCCACTCAGAAAAGCTGGGCCGCCGGCAGCCAGTCTGCCTTCAGCGCCGACCACGGCAGATGGCGATTAGGAGCCAGAGGACTACAGCATGACCACAGGAATCGACCAGAAAAGCCGCCGGTCGGGCTTCCGCAGGGGCAACGTCGTCATCGTAGCCCTCGGGGTGTTGACGGCGATCGAGTTCGTGCTCGCGGTCTCCTGGAGTGGCAATGGCGCAGCGGCTGTGTTATTTGCCCTGGCCCTGGTCAAGGCGGCTTTGATCATCAACTACTTTATGCACTTCAAACAGCTCTGGGCGCACATCGCCACAGTCTGGCAGGAGATCGTGGACATCGACCCGGAGGCAGCGGAATGACCACGGCCGTCCGGAACGCCAGGGATCAGACGTTGGGCCACCTGCCCATGAACAGGCTGGGCCTGTGGCTCTTCCTGGTCTCGGACGCTTCGTTCTTCATCGCTCTGATATCCAGCCGCTTCTTCGTGGTGCGGCTTGAGACCCCGGACGAAGTCAGTCAGGTTCTTGGACTGTCGCTGACGATTCTGTTGCTGCTCAGCTCTCTCACGGCGTACAGGGCGGAAGTGTCAGCGGCTCATGGCGACCAGGTCTGGTTCAGGCGATACATCATCGCGACGATTCTGATGGGAATCGCCTTCCTTGGCGGCGTGGGTTACGAGTGGCAACAGGCATACACCCACTTCCCACCGCATACCGGGTACGGGACAATTCTGTTCACGTTGACAGGCGTTCACGCAACGCACGTTCTAAGCGGCATTGCGCTGCTTGCGATCGTCTATTTCAAGGGGCTTGGCGGCAAGTACGGACCGGAGGACTACTGGGGCGTAGAAGGCGCCGTCAAGTGGTGGCACTTCGTGGACGTGGCGTGGGTATTCATCTATCCCACCCTGTACCTGGTGAACACTTAGCTCCGGCTATTCTCGACCCCGAGCGGAGAACCCGGCTGCGCGCAGGTTTTCTGATTGAGTCCGATCAGGCTCGTCGATCGGACTCGCCGTTGGAGCCGCGAGGCCCGGAGCAGTCGGCCCGTATGTCGCTTTTTGCTCGAAGTCAATGGGCAGACCGCACGATAATTGGCGGTCCTATAGCAACTCCGCCCACGTAGTGTTGCTATAATTACGGATGTCGTAAAAAATGCTTGGCGGCTGACACGGTTTTTACGGCACAAAAGTCGGCCGCCCGCACAGTTCACTGCATTAGCTCCTCCGGAAACGCGTACCGCGCACCTTTGGACCTGAGAGTGGTTTGGTGCGAAGACACAATACCCGTGGTACACGGGGGAGTAGTTCCTTGAATATATACGTAGGCAATCTAAGCTACGACACTACAGAAGAGAGCATGCGAGCTGCCTTCGAGCAGTTCGGCAGTGTTGACTCAGCACGAGTCATCATGGACCGCATGTCAGGCAGGCCCCGCGGCTTTGGATTCGTTGAGATGGCGGACTCTGGTGAAGGCCAGGCGGCGATCGACGGACTGAACGGCACGCAGCTTGATGGGCGCGCCATCAACGTGAACGAAGCCCGACCGCGCGATGATCGCGGCGGTCGTGGCGGCGGCGGTGGTGGTGGTGGCTACGGCGGCGGCGGCGGCGGTGGCGGCGGCGGCGGCGGCGGAAGAGGCCGCTGGTAAGAACCAGCCGCACCTGACGGTGTATGTTGAGGCCCCGGCACTCGCCGGGGCCTTTTTTCGCCCGCGATTCTGGAGGCGGATTCCAACCAGGACGAACGGGGTGGCAGCCGCCTCGGCTCTAACCACTAACAGTCCAGGTCCGCCAGGTAGACCAGGTCCTGGGCGAAGGCCTGCGACTTACCGCCCACCACGTCAAGTTGGCCGCGTCCCATGACAGCCTGAGTTGAGCCGTCCCGCTCGGGTTCGGTATACCGGTTGAACCACTCCTGTAATTCCGCCCGCATTCTGTTGATCGATTGCCGGAAGGCCGGGTTGTCAATCTCGTTTGACGTCTCGTCAGGATCGGTTTCCAGATCGTAGAACTCGTTCGGCCCATCCGGATAACGATGCACGTATTTCATGGAAATATTGCGGATCATGCGAGTGGGTCCGTACTCGTCAAGCACGACGACGGGCCTGTTCGCGCGCATCGCGCCGCCCTTCAGGATTCGCGCAAAGCTGCGGCCGGGAAGATCGTCTGACTCGTAGCCGTCCAGACCCGCGTAATCGAGCAGCGTCGGCATCAGGTCATAGTGGCTGAGCAGATCAGTGTTGACCTCCCCCTCTGGTACATGGCCGGGCCTGGACATGAGGGTGGGCACCTTCGTGGCCGTATCGAACATGTTTGGCGGATACGTCCCGTTTCCCTTGCCCCAGATGCCGTGATGCCCCATGTTCATTCCGTTGTCGGCTGAGAAAACGATCAACGTGTTCTCTCGCAAGCCGTGCTCCTCGAGCCAGTCGACCAGCCGCCCGATGTTGGCGTCCATCGCCGTTATCGATGCGAAGTAGCCGCTCAACACGACTCGCCGCTCCTCCTCGGTCCGGCCAATCTGCGGATACTCCTGCTTGGCCAGCTGATTGGGATGAATCGGATCCCACCGGACCGACTCGAACGCGCAGTTCTCGTAATAGTCGTCGTACAACTCCGCGGGGTGCTGATGCCGCTCCCACGGCGAATGCGGGGCCGTGTAGTGGACGTTGAGCGAGAACGAGCGTTCGGAACCAAGCTGTGACTCTAAATAGCCAAGCGCGTTATCGGTAATCACATCGGTCACGTAGCCATCTGTTGTGTAGCGCTTTCCATCGCGAAACATGGGCGCGTCATAGTAGTTGCCCGCGCCGGTCGCGTGTACGTCCCAGAACGAGAACCCGGCCTGCGGCGTTGCCGAGTCGCCCAGGTGCCACTTGCCGCTCAGCCCGCAGTCGTATCCATTCGCGGCCAGGATTTCGGGGTACATCGTCCGGCCTTCGAGGTACTGGATCCGCTTGCCGTCGCCCGGCAGTTCTGGCGAGTTTCCGGCCCGGAGGAAGTCCTGCACCCCGTGCTGTGACGGCATTTGCCCGGTCAGAATAGTGGCCCTTGCCGGCGAACACACAGGCGATGCGCAGAAGAAGTTCTCGAACCGGATCCCCGTCGCTGCCAGCCGGTCCAGATTCGGCGTCCTCAACTCCCACGCCCCGGCGCATTTCATCGCCCACGGCCCCTGATCGTCACTCAGGATGAACAGGATATTGGGTCGGCCGGAATCGATGCCCGCCAAGGTAACTCCCTTCCACTTCCCCTCTTTTCCGGGGATGATTCATCGAGAAGAGGATTCTAGCGGTCGAATTCTTTCTCGTGTATCGGGTGCTTCCCACGAATGAACACGGCCAACTGCACGCTGGCATGTTCAAAGTCGTGCCTGCCGCGTGTTGCCACCGGCCGCCGTTCCGGGATAATGAGTGGCCTCACTACAGGGGCGGGGGCACGGGCAGCGCCGAATTTTAAGAAGGAGACCGAATGACGAAGACCGTAAACAACAGGCAACCAGACGCGGATATTGCGCCGCTGTTCACCGAAAGGTGGTCCACGAGGGCCTTCTCCAGCGAGCCGTTAACGGGCGAGGAGATCAAAAAACTTTTTGAAGCGGCACGCTGGGCACCGTCATCGGGTAACTCGCAACCCTGGATGGTCCTGTACGAGACCGACGGCCCTGATCGAGAGGTCTTCAATTCGATCCTCCGCCCCGGCAATCAGAAATGGGCGACCGGTGTGCCGCTGCTCGGCTTCTTCTTTGCGAAGAACAAGCGCGCCGATGGCAGTCCGTTGTCCACATCCCAGTTCGATACCGGTTCGGCATGGATGTCACTCGCCCTGCAGGCCACCATGATGGGTCTGTACGCGCACGCAATGGCCGGCATAGACAAAGACGCCGCTTATGAGAGGCTCGGCGTCTCGCCTGACGAGTACACCGTGATCTGCGCATTTGTGGCTGGCCATCGGGGGGATCCAACCGATCTCGAAGAAGACCTGCAGGCGCGCGAGGTCCCCAACAACCGCGACCCCGTCGGCCAGCACGCGACCAGAGGGGTATCGCGCTAGCGCCTTATCGGGCCGTGGGAATGCACCCGTCATCGAGAGTAAAAGAAAGCGGCCCGCCAGAAGCGGGCCGCTTTCGCAGTGGACATGTTGCGATGGAGGCGACGGCCGGATTCGAGCCTCGATGGAATGACCCCGGACCAGCTCTTCGACAGATCGCTGCCCGCGCCCGCCGCGGCCTGATCAACGGCAGGTGATTCCACTTATCAGACCGGGCAGCGCTCTTCAGACGAACGAGGCCGCTCAATAGCAGGGAACAAAGGGACCGGCGGGGGAGCCCGACGGTCGCTTGGACACTCGATCCCGCACGGATAAATTGAGCATCTCTCATTCTCTCTAACTTTGTGGTCGAGAACCGGATCGCCCATCCCGCGGACGATCCGGCTCTCTAGAGCCAACCTTGGCGTTGCCGCAGATAAGAGACCCTCTCGCGCCCCCCAGCGTTCTCGGCAAGTTAGCTCATGTGAGCCAGATTATCTGGCACGCCTTCTCCGATTCAATGGGGTCTTCACGGAGGCACGTGGCAGACCGCCCAC
>JADFPB010000022.1 GCA_022562515.1 Chloroflexota bacterium
GGGCCGAAGGGGTGCCACGCCATGAGTGCCATGATTCGGGGGCGATCTTGCCGAGGCCGTTGCTAAGCGCGCCCGCAGGAACGTTCGTCTGGTATACGCCGAGCAGGATGAGCAGTCCGCCCACCCATGCGTAGCCCGAGATAGATTCATCCAGTATCAGCCAGCCGCCAACCGCGGACGTGAGCACGAATACGGCTGTTGCCGTAGTGAAGTTGCGGCCGAGTTCCCCGATGGTGATCGAGCGGAACAAGGCGAGGTCGCCGGACGTGCCGACCACCGCGCCGCCAAGCAACAGGGCGCTGTCCGTGCGATTGATCGAAAAGACATCTCCGATCTGGCCGGCCGCCGCAGCGACGATGAGCCCGAGCGACGCCGTCAGGAATATGTAGACGGCATTGATCTTGAGCGCGCGCACACGCACCGTCGCCGACTTGATGATGAGACCCGAGATTGCCCAGCCAAGCGCGCCGCCGAGTGCGGCAATGTCACCTGAGTCCATGCAACCTCAAGCCCGCTTCTTCATTCATAAACCACGTGATCGACGGTGTTTTTCTCGATGAAATCCCAGTCGATGGGCACTCCGAGACCCGGTTTTTCCGGCACCCTGACAAAGCCGTTCTTGTCGATCGCGTGCAATTCGTCCTCGTACCCGTCACCGTAGATCGGCGGGTGGAAAGTCGAGATCCGGGGGTGGACAAGGCCCATTTCGTAGTAGTTGGAGTTCCGCATCGCAGCCATGCACTGGCGCCTTGATGGGCCGGGGCCGTGGGGCTCCACGTCAAGGCCGAAGCCTTCCGCGGCGTGCGCGATCTTCATGACTCCGGTGATGCCGCCATCGTAGTCCTGGTCGATACGGACAAAGTCGGTCCCGTCTGCCACTATGAAGTCGACGTGGGCCTCGAGGCCCCTGTGGTGTTCTAGCTGGAGCAACGGCGTCTTCAGCATCTGCCTCAGCTTGCGATGCGCAAATGCCGATACGCCGCCATCTTTGAACGGATCCTCATACCAGTAGTATCCCCAGTCATCGCAAGCCCTGCCGACCTTTACGGCGTCGCCGAAGGTCTTGTAAGCGCAGAACGGATCCAGCATGAGGTCCATCTTGCCGGCCATGCGCTTGCCGACGGCTTCCACGACGGCGACCTGCATTTCCATGGATGCGTCCTGCCATGGGTGGATCTTGTAGGCGCGGTAGCCGATGTCGTAGCACTCCTCGGCGAAATCGGCATACGCCTCCGGGCTGCTGAGGCCGTCTTTTTCGTGATCGCCGACATACGTCGACGCGTAGCACGGCATCTCGGTCCGATACTCCCCCAGAAGCTGGTAGACGGGCATGTCGAAAAGCTTGCCGGCGATATCCCAGAGCGCCATATCGACTTGTGACATGCCCATCCGGGCATGCTGCCTGAGCGCCTGCTTGGCATCGTTGTAGATCGCCTCACGCGCCAGCGCGCTGCGACCCAGGGTGGCATTGATGAACATTGGTATGGCGGAGTACTCGGTCTTGCTCCCACCGACGTACTCGCCCGTAATGCCGGCGTCCGTGTGAATTCGAAGCGCCATCCGCGATGTGGTGAGCGTGGCGCCGGGCTGATAGACCGGAATGTTTATGGTCCCATCGGCGCCAACGTTTTCGAGATCGAAAGTGAACTCGTTTATCTCGACTCTGGTGATAACAGGCGGTTTCATCTCTTTTCTCCTGTGTTGTCTACTGATTGTTTTCTACCGGGCGCCTTCGACTGACCTGCGCTTCTTACTGAAATTCACACATTCCTGCGGGGTCCGCCGCGTTGGCGGGACGTTTCGGCGCCGGCGGCGCTTAGGATACGCTTGGATGCGCGGCACGCGGCCGCCCAGACCAGACATCGCAGCATTACGGGAGCAGCATTGCCGGAACCGCAACACCACTCCGTCATCGTCATCGGAGGCGGTCCGGGCGGGCTCGGCGTTTCAGCGTTGCTGGAGGGATGGCGCCCGCGTCTCGTCGGAAGTGTGCCGGACAGGCTCCGAACAGGAACGATTCCAGACCTGTTGTCCAAGACGTCCGACGATCTGTTTTCCCTGGACATGGACGCAGTCCTCCGGGCCGGAATCACGCCGTTCGATCTTTTTCGCATCCTTCACCATCCCACCGATGACTATCGCGGCAAAGGAGCGCGTGTGCTGGGTTTCGAGAAGCGTCCGGGAGTCGATTGGCTGATGCTCTCCAACGAGCCGGCGGGCGGTCTCTGGAACTACGTGCCTCGGAACCAGCTGACGCTTTCTCCGGCCCACTGGATGGAGCTTGCGCCATATCCCATGGACGACTTCTTCTGCGATAGCGGCAGAGACCTGGATCCGAATGATCTGATCGAAAAGAAAGACCTGGTCCCTTACTACCACCAATTCGTTGTGAAGACCGGACTGGTCGACCGTATACGGCTCGACCAGCAGGTTGTATCGATCGCACCCGGAACCGACTCGCGGAGGTTCGTGATCGCTACGCGTTCAACGACCGGCGGCTTGCACATGGAGTACAGCGCAGATTTTCTTGTGTTTGCCGTCGGACCAAAGGCAGAACTCAGGCGGTTGAGCGTGCCGGGTGAAGAACTTGGCTATGTCTCACACCACTACGATCACTGGGACGACTATCCGGGCGAGCGAATCATGGTTGTCGGTGGCGGACGCTCGGCTGACTGGGCGGCTACTGAGCTGCACGACGCGGGACGCCACGTGACATACGTGATGCGCGGCCGGGAATCGACGCAGCTGCGGCTGATTCATGACAGCCAGCACCTGCCGTACTACGTGAGGATTCGGGAGATCATCGAGTCAGGCAGCCCGCGCCTTAACAGGCGATACGGGACGCACGTGAAGGCGTTCGAGCCGGGCGGCCGGGTAGTTCTTGACTCCGACGACGTGATCGGCGTCGACCATGTGATCGTCGAGATAGGGGGTGAGCCTTCCTACGGGCTGCTTCGCGATTTCGGACGGCTATCCCTGACGGAGGGCCGAGACCGGTACCGGCTGCAGCTCATGCAGATGGTGGTTGACCCCACGACATACGAGTCGGTAGATATTTCTCGGCTGTATCCTGCCGGCTACCTGGCCGCGGGCACCGGAATCTCGGTCCTCGGCATGCATTGCACAGCCTACCCGATGGCTGCCGACATCCTGAGCAAGTTGCGCGTGGGAGCGGAGAATTAGAGGTCGCGCAACAACACCGCCACGATCGTCGCCACCAGGGTAATCATCACGATCGGGACCATGACCGCCGACAGGCCGCGGTAGGCGAGGGCCTGTAGATTCGTCATCGGAGTCGGGTTGAACTTGCCCGTCCGCTGGAACTCGGACGCCATTTGCAACAGCCCGACCGGGGCGAATCGCTTCGCCCATACGGTCCCGACAAAAAAGGCGAAGACTCCGAAGATGACTGCTCCGACAATGGCGCCCTTGATATAAGAATTTCCCAGCACCACACCGCTCCACGCAGCGCCGTGTCCCGCGCCAAACAGAGCGAACATCGTGGTGCCCATGGCCACGCTGAGGATTTTCGGATCGATCGGAGCAGGACGGTTCTGCACGCTAATCAACCTCCCGCCTTATCTGGATCGGCAGCCGGTAGAGGCTCAAGGCAATTCATGGATCGGCCTCATGTTCTCCGGATCTCTGTCGCAGTCTGGAATGAGTACCCGCTTCGTCCAGGCGAGACCCAGAATCGACACCGCTCCAACAGGCGAAAAGGCGGCGGAGGGCCGTATCGAGCTAACCGAGCCGGCGCCGATCATGCCGGTCAGGAACCGGTGTCGAGGCTCGATGCGCAGCGTGCGCCTGCTCGCAGCGCTATCCGGCCGGCCAACGGCGAAATGAGCGCGAACTATGTGGGCGAGCGCAATAGCGCTGTTAGACCAGCCGTGTGCCACTACCAGCGGATCTACGAACACGCCAGAGGCGGCTCTCAGACCGGAACCCACCATCTCCACGATGGCCGCGATCAGGACAATTATCCAGGCGTGATAGATGGGGTGGTGCTGAAGCCGGGCCGAGTAGGGGAAGAGGCGTTTCATGTGGCCGTGTGCCGTAACTTCTATCGGGCGAAGAAAAGGTAACACCATAAAGAGGCCGGACGCATTCCGTGTGGTTTATCTGAATGCGTAGATAAAGCCGTCATGGGACCCGAAGAAGATCCACTCGTCTACGACCGCGGGTGATGTCCAGATGAGATTCTTGGCCTGTACGGTCCAGACGATTTCCCCGCTGTCCCGCGCGACGGCGTACAACTGACCGTAGCTGGAGCCGACATAGGCGATGGCCGCAGTGAGGGCGGGGGAGGACAGCACTGGTCCGTCCAGGAACGCGCTCCATATCTGTTTGCCCGTAACCACGTTGAGGGCGTAAAGACTCCCATCGTGCGAGCCGACGTAGACAACGCCGCTGTCGACTGCAGGCGATGAAAAGACCTCTGCACGCGCCCTGAACCGCCAGAGTTCGGCGCCGCTTTCCCGATCGACCGCATAGACGTTGCCATCGTCCGACCCGAACACCACCGCGCCTCCAGATACCGCTGGTGACGAGAAGATTGCGGCGTCTGTCCGAAAACTCCACAGAAGCCCACCGTCGCCCGCGTCGAGGGCGTACAGGCGTCCATCCAGCGAGCCGATGAACAACCGGTTGTCTACAACAAGGGGGGAGGAAAGGGCTCCGGCGCCCATCGGGAAGCGCCACCGCTCTTCACCCGTTTCCGCGTTCAGAGCGTAGACGTTGTCATCGAACGCGCCGAAGTAAACGGTTCCATCGACAATGGCGGGAGACGACTGCTCGCCGCCTCCGCCAAGCCCGAACGACCACTTTTCCAGGCCGCTTGCGGCGTCGACAGCGTAAAAGCGGTTGTCGTCTGCGCCAAAAAAGACCGTTCCGTCGACCACCGACGGCGACGATCTGAGCACGCCGCCTACCTGGAACTCCCACCTCGTCTGTCCGCTCTCAACGTCGATCGCGAACAGCCGGTTGGCGAACGTCCCGGCATACAAGGTTCCGTCGACGACAGCGGGCGACGATTCGACGACTCCGCCTGTGTCGAAGCTCCAGACCTGCTCAGGCCGGGTTGTGATGTCGGACGACGCGTACGCGCCGCCATGTCCGCTGTTCAGCCTGAACATCGGCCACGCGTCGGGGCCGTCAATTATCAGTGTGTCCGCACCCTCCGCGACGCTGGCGGCCGCGTTGGGCGTCTCCGTTGGGCGGGACGCAGCGGCCGACTCGTCATCGGAGTTCCCGCAGGAAATTGCGGCGATACCAATGATAAGCAAGCCTGCAAGCAGGAACTTTGCGTCAGGCGGCATGCGCCTCCTCATGCCGAGTATCGGCCAGAGAGAGAGGGAGAGACGACCTCCCGGTCAGGTCAGCGTTTCAACTGTATGGGCGCTCAGCCAATCCCAGTCCCACTCGTAACCAAGTCCGGGAGCGGTTGGCGCCACCAACTGGCTATTAGACGTCGGCTGCATGTCCTCGATGTACCCGAACTGGGTCGCCTCTTTGGGCAGCCACCATTCGAAGTAGTCGCAGTTGCTGACGGAGAGCATGACGTGGAGATTGGCGGCGTCCAGCGCCGAGTTCTTTGTGGTGCCGATCTCGCAATTCAGTCCGAAACCCTCGGCCAGCGAGCAGAGTTTTTTCAGGCCCGTAATGCCAATTTTCCGAGCGGTACCTCTCGGCAACTGCACAGCCTTCAGGCGGATAAAGTCGGCAGCCTCGCGGAAGCGGAACTCGGGCTGATCGCTCATGCACAGCGGAGTCTGCAAACGGTTGGTCAGCTCGATTACCGAGTCGAGCAGCGCCCACGGCACCGGATCCTCGAACCAGAAGAAGCCCAGTTCATCGAGAGCTCGGCCTATCTCATATGCCTTCCGGAACCTGTAGCCGTTGTTGGGGTCCAGCATCAGCGGGAAGCCGTCACCGACGGTTCGCCGTACGCCGGTGACTAACTCGATCACGTCATCAGTTGCCATCACGCCGGGGTGAATCTTATAGGCCTTGAACCCTCGGCTGACAAGGTCTTCCGCCTCCTCCACGTACCCGGCCGGAGTGTCATGCCTGGGCGGGTAGGTGGCGTAGATATCGACGGCTTCGCGCTGCGCCCCAAGAAGCTTGTAGATGGGTTGCCCCGCAGCTTTTCCGGCGATGTCCCACAGCGCCACGTCCAGCACCGCCCATGCCGGGAAGCTCATGCCGCGCTTGTTGCCGATTACGTCCAGTCGATGCCAGAGCCACTCCCGGCTGGCCGGATCACGGCCCATTACCTCTGGCTTCAGGACGTTTAATATCGGGTCGAAGAGCGCCGTGCCCGCGCTGGTCGTCGCGTCGCCAATAATGCAGTTGCCTTCGACTCCCTCATCCGTCAGGACACGAAGGATCCCCTGTTCGACCTCTCCGCCCATCTGGCTGCGGTCGTCTTTCAGCGCGGTGGTGGCGAACTCCCGCCGGATGACGTCGATCTGTATATCGGTGATCTTCAATTCTGGTGCCTCCGCATACAGGGAGTGGCTCACTACTAAATGAGCGCGATCGCCTTTGCCATGCCCGCCGTCCAGCCGCCGTCGACGTTATAGGCCGCGCCGGTCACGAAAGATGACTCGTCGCTTGCCAGGAAGAGCGCGACCTCTGCCACGTCGTTCGGCTGTCCAATTCGCCCGGCGGGCGCTATCTTGCCGGCGAACTCGCGCCCTCCTGGATTCTCCTCCAGGTAGGGCGCCGCCATTGCCGTTTCGATCCAGCCGGGGCAGATGCAGTTCACACGTATGCCCTCCGGCCCGTGGTCGATGGCCATGGCACGCGTCAGTTGCATCGCCGCGCCCTTGGTGGCGCAGTAGCCTGCGATGTCTGACTCGGCGTAGAAGCTATTGGCCGAGGCAGTGATGATCAGCGAGCCGCCGCCTGAATTGCGCATGGCGGGGACGCCATGCTTGGCGCACAGGAACGCCCCCTTGACGTTCACCGCGAACATGGCGTCCCAGTCGTCCTCGGATAGGTCGACAGCGCTGCCGTCCCTCATGATGCCTGCATTGCTGAAGAGGACGTGTAGTCCGCCGAACCGGTCTACGGTGGACTCGATCATCTCTTCGACGCTGCCAGAGACTGTGACGTCAACGCGGACCGGAGCGATCTCGCCGGGAGAGCCATCAGGAAGCAACTCGGCCGTCTCGATAGCACCGGTCTCGTTGATATCCGCGGCAACGACTGTTGCGCCTTCAGCGGCAAACCTGAGTGCACTTGCCCTGCCTATTCCACCGCCCGCGCCGGTGACGATGGCGACTTTGTTGCTCAACCGCATTTCGTTCTCCTTTGTCATGGGGGTCGTAAGCATCAGTCGTCATCGCCATCGGACCCGCCATGTCATCCGGGCCGGAAGTGTAGCCGAAGCACACGGGAACACGGATTCGGCTTCCTGCACAAGAGACTTCGGAAAACTAGGACGCTCGAGCCGGAGAGGGTTCTTGTTCCACCACGGGCGGCATGCCGGCCGTTGGATGTGCGGGGCGGGAGACGAACAGGATCAATACCGAGGCGCCATAGGCCAGGAGCGCGAGGGCGATGAACGCCCAGCGATACGTGCCCTGGATGTCGAACGCAAGGCCGACAATAAACGGTGCGAGGGCCATGGAGGCCCCCATCACCACCGAGGACATTCCAAGAATTGTTGCGAAGGCTTTTGTGCCGAAATAGTCGCCTCTCAGCGCGTGGAGAATCGGCGTGCGGCCACCGAAACCGATGCCCCAGACCACCGCGAACAGGACCGCCATCGAGTAGCCGGTTGTGAAGGCGAGTATCAGCATGCCAGTGCCCTGGATGGCGGCGAAAATTGAGATTGGATAGCGCTTTTCGAACTTGTCTCCGATCAGGCCGCCCGCCATTTGAAATGTGAATGCGACGACCGCCATGATGGGAATGATCGTCGCGGCGGTGATCGGTCTGATTCCGACATCATTGAGATGCAGCAGAAGGTGGGCGGAAACCGCAGCGGTGCTGAAATTGATGAGGGAGTGTGTCGAGGTAATAATCCAGAACGCACGTGTATGCAAGGCCTGGCGGGCGGTGAAATCGAACGGAGATGGCTGGAGCGCGTGTTGCTCTGGTTTCTTTCCCGATGGGGTATCGGTTTGTTCCGGCGCCCGTGTGTCAGGGGGGTAAGAGGGGCGCCGCCAGGTAAGCGCCAGGTAGAAAAGAGGGGCGACGGCAATCGAAACGATTCCAATCCAGAGCGTCGTCGTCCTCCAGCCGTGTTCTGAGATGCCCCACGCTAGGGCGGGAACGAGGAGGCCGCCAAGACTGGAACCGCCGACCACCAGGGCGATACCCGTTGCCCGTCGGCGCGGCAGCCACTTGTTGACCGCCGTGATCGCAGGCACGAACCCGCCCATGCTGAATCCGAGGGATAGGATCAGGAACGCGAAGTAGTAGGTCAGTACCCCGTGTATCTGGGATAGGAAGATGAATCCGATGCCGCCCAGGATCAGGCCGTAGAGCATCATTCGGGCGGACCCGAGCTTGTCCGTCAGGTAGCCTTCGAACGGGCCGAAAAGCGTGCCGCCAAAACGGCCGAAGGACGCCACACCGCCGATCACAGCGCGGCTCCAGCCAAACTCTGACTCGATGGCCAGCAAGATGGCGCCGGAACCCTGAAAAGTCGGACCGGAAGTGAACACCATGTTCGTCATCCCGGTTATCGCGACCCACCAGCCGTAAGGGAGGCGCCGGATTTTTCTGTAGGCGCGCGTGGGAGAACGCCCAGACGCCCGCCCAAATGTACGCAAGAGGTGTGGCTCCAGCCGACTGGATATTCGTTACTGGGTTGAGTGTTCGCCTGTCCCGACCCTCTGTCAAGGCGTAAATGGTCCGGTTCGGCGCTATACTCGTGCCCGCCTGCCGGCTGGCATGTGCGTTCCTCTCGATTTGATATTTCGGACAAGACGTTTGCCAGACCGGGGAGCCCAGGACATATGGACATCAAGATCACCGACGTCACGACGACCCTGTTGCATAATCCCGAGGGATTGGCCGTTCAAGACGCCACCATTCCGCCGCTCAAGGAAGGTGCAAAAGGCTCGACCGCACTGTTCGTGCACATCAAGACGGATGCGGGATTCGAGGGCCTCGGGACGTGTGCGGGGCTGAAGGCGACGCGCTCCGTGATCGAGGACAATCTGAAAGACCTGCTCATCGGCCAGGACCCGTTCGCGATCGAGAAGCTGTGGAACGACATGTTCTGGCGGGTGCGTGGCTACGGCCGCAAGGGCATCGCATTTCATGCGCTATCGGCCGTCGATATCGCTCTCTGGGATCTCAAGGCGAAAGCACTCGATCTGCCGCTCTACAGACTGCTCGGACCGTACACGGACACTGTGCCGATTTACGGCAGCGGCGGCTGGACCAACTACACAGAAGACGAGCTCGTCGAAGAGCAGATGAGCTATGTGAATCGCGGAATCCCGCGGATCAAGATGAAGGTGGGTAAAGATTTCGGCCAGTCCGAACGCGAGGACGTTGAGAGGCTGGAGGCCGTCCGGAAAGCAGTTGGCGATGACGTCGAGATTTTCATCGACGCCAACAATGGCTACTACGCCAAGCAGGCGATACGCATGGCGGCCATCTTCGAGGAGTACGACGTTGGCTGGTTCGAAGAGCCGGTGCTGGCCGATGACATAGCAGGTCTTGCCGCCGTTGCTGGATCTACCACGATTCCTGTCGCCACCGGCGAGCACGAATACACCAAGTATGGCTTCAAAGACCTCATCTCAGCGGGTGCGGCGGATATAGTCCAGCCCGACATCGGCCGGGTGGGCGGAGTGACCGAGTGGATGAAGGTGGCCCATATGGCGCACGCCTTCAACCTGCCCGTCGCGCCGCACGCGTTCCAGGTAATACACCTGCACACTGCCTGCGCGACGCCCAACCTGAAAGTTGTCGAGTATCTCGGCAGCGCTGAGAGGAACGATCTTTTCTTCTACAAGGAGTTCCCTGAGCCGGTTAACGGCATGTGGTCGCCGTACCCGGACCGGCCGGGTCTCGGGCTGGAACTTGATCCGGATGTGGTCAAGGATCACGCCATAGATTGAAGGGCCGGTTGGCCAAAAACAACACCCACGATACGATCGTAATAGGCGCCGGCGTGTACGGACTGGCATCAGCCTGGAGACTCGCGGAGGCGGGTCAGAAAGTACTTGTCCTGGACCGCTCGGGCCTGGGCTCAGAGGCGTCAGGCTTTGCGCTCGGCCGAATAGACCCTCTGCTCGGCGGCGTGGGCGCCCGCGACGAGGACGGGCCGGTCACGAAGCCGGAAGGCCTGACGGCGCTTGGATTGCGCGGCCATGCGCTGCTCCTGGCATACAGCGAAGTGATGCAGGAGACGTCCGGGGTCGATTTCGAGATCGACCGTCAGCCGACGCTGCAGTTGTGCTACTCCGACGAGCAGCGCAACGAGCTTGAGGCGCACGCGGCGCAATGGAGTAAACAGGGTTTTAAGTCCGAGTTCCTGGAACCGGATGAGTTTGCCCGCATAGATGATCGAATCGCTCCAACCCCGTCCGGTGGACTGCTGCTGGAAGGCCCCTTTTTCCTCGACGCCCTGAAATACGTCTATGCGCTGGCAGGATGCGCCGAAGCCGCCGGCGCGATCCTGGCGACCGGAGACGTTTCCGGCATCGACGCAAACGGCGATTCTGTGGTCGTGACCGCGGGCGACACGGCGCACTCGAGCGCCGCCGTGCTGATTGCCGCCGGTCCCTGGTCGGCCGGGGTCGCGGATATGGCCGGGGCCGCGTTGCCGATCATTCCGTCAAAAGGGGAGATTGTCAGGCTCGGCCCGCCTGAAGGCGCTCAACTTCCGGTGCATCTCCACGGCCCTTGCTCACTCGTCCACAAAAAGGACGGCATGGTCTGGGCCGCGGCCACTTCCGATGAAGCGGGTTTCGATCGCGCTCCTACTGAGTGGGCGCTGGAGAAACTATCGCGGGACGCGAGCACCATGATGCCCGCCATGGTGGACGCTCCAGTCTTGATGCGGACAGTCTGTTTCAGGCCCGTATCGGAAGACGGCCTGCCGATCGTTGGCAAGATCCGCTCTCAAGCTCCAATATGGGTGGCGACCGGCGGGGGCGGGTCCGGGATCATGCAATCGCTGCTGATCGGAGAAGCCGTCGCCGGGATGATCATTTCCGGAGTCGATGAGAGCGATCTGCCGGGAGTTTCCCCGCCGCGGTTTTCCTAATCGTTATTGTCGTTGGCGAACTGCTTGACCTTATCGGCCATATCGCTCAGCCGCTCCGTAACGAGCCCGTTCACCGTTCCATCGGGGTACGAGCCATCTTCCTGTTTCTCGCCGGCAGGGACGCCGGTGAGAATTGAGATGCCCTCATCGATCGTGTTGACAGCGTAGATACGGAACAGGCCATCCGCGGCTGCTTTTACGATGTCCGGCCGCAGCATCAGATTGTCGCGATTCTTCGCCGGGATCATCACAGCGACTCCGGGACCGAGTTTTCCTGCGGCCTTACAGACGTCGTAGAAGCCCTCGATTTTTTCGTTTGCGCCGCCGATCGGCTGGACTTCGCCCATCTGGTTCACTGAGCCGGTGACGGCGATGCCCTGCTTTATCGGGACGCCGGAAAGGCTGGACAGAATCGCGTACAACTCTGTTGAGGACGCGCTATCGCCATCGACGCCGGAGTACGACTGCTCGAAAGCGATGCTGATAGCAACGGCCAGCGGGAATTCCTGGGCGAAGGTCCGCCCGAGGTAGCCACTCAAAATCAGCACGCCCTTATCGTGCGTGCTGCCGCTGAGCTTGACTTCACGCTCGATGTTGACCACGCCGGGTTTGCCCATGTATGTGCTGGCGGTGATTCGCGACGGCTTCCCGAACGAGATGTCCCCGAGTGAGTAGACGGCGAGCCCGTTGACCTGTCCAACTTCTTCACCTTCCAGGTCAACCAGTAGTGTTCCGTCGACCAGCATCTCCTGCATGCGGTCGGCCATGAGCGATGATCGGTACACCTTCTGCTCAATGGCCTTCTCGACATGCTCAACTCCGACGAGAATGGCCCCGGTCTTACCGGCCCAGTGATCGGCCTCGACCAGCAGATCGCTCATCTGGCCGAAGCGTGTCGAGAGTTTCTTCTGGTCGTCCACCACACGCGCGCCGTGCTCTATCACCGCGGCGACCGCCTCGTTGTCGAAGTGGCGGATGCCGTGCGTGCTGACCAGCCCGCAGATCAGGCTGGAATAGGACGCCACGTTTTCTATGTTGTTGTTCATCTGGTAGTCGAAATCAGCGCGAACCTTGAACATCTCCCAGTACTCTTCGTCGTAGGCAGACAGCAGGTGGTAGATCTGGCTGTCGCCGGTCATGATCACTTTGAGATCGACGGGAATCGCCTCCGGCCGGAGGCCTTGTGGCAGCAGGGCGGGCATTGGGAAATCGCCCTGGTCTTCCGTTCGCACCTCACCGCCGCGCAATACACGCTTCAGGCCTTCCCAGACGCCGGGATGCCGGAGCACGTCCCGGGCGCGTACGACCAGGTAACCGCCGCTTGCCATCAAGATGGAGCCGGCCCTGAGCATCATGTGATCGGTCTGGTATATGCCGAGAACCGGCCGGCGCTCGATCTGGCCGAACAGGTTCGCATACGTGGGGTTCTCTTCGACGATGACCGGTGGCCCTGACGTCTCGCTGTTGTCCACGAAAAGATTTACCTGGAATGGGAGGAACGGGTCAGCCGATTGTCCAAGTAGCGTCGGAGTTGGTCCGCTGTGTGCGCTGTCGCCGTTCGATCCGCCGTCTCCCGATGCGAAGAACGGGGTTAGGTGTTGGAGTGTGTGGTCCTTCAGGCCGTCAAGAAACACTGCTATCTCATCGTTGCCCTTGAACCTGTCGCTCACGCTGTTGAATGGACCGGCAACAGCTCTTTCGGCGATCCTGCGGTCAAGGGTGCGGCCCTTCTCGCTGGTCTCCGTTTCAAACCTTTGGACAGTTCGGACGGCATCCTCCACTGCCTCGGCTACGATCTTGCGACGCGCCTCCAGATCCGATTTGGCATCGTCGTCCAGGGCGGATATCTCGGCGGGGTCGAGCGGGTTGCCGTCTTTTACCGCGATGATGCTTATGCCGGAGGAGGTTGCCTGGAGGTTGAAGCTATTCGCCTTCGCCGTCTGTTCTGCTTCCCCGAACGCCTTCTGCCGCTGTTCATTGAGGGCTTCGGCAACGGCCGAAGCCTCTTCCTTGTAGCTGTCGCTCTTGAACGCGGCCTGCAGGTCTTTTTTGAGAATGTCAGTGAGTGAGCCGATTTCCCTGACGAACTCCCGGCCGGTGCCTTTCACCAGCTCAATCGCCCGGGGTTGCTCGGGATGGGTGAAGTTGTACACGTACGCCCAGTCGCAGAGCTCCGTCGTTTCAAAGTCCTCTGCGCGCTCTTCGACGATGCGCTCCAGATGCGTTTTGATCATAGAAGTCCGGCCCGTGCCGGTGAAGCCGGTTACGAATATGTTGAACCCCGGGTTGTTCATGCCGAGGCCGAACTCAAGGGCGCTTATGGCCCTGTCCTGCCCGATGAAGCCTTCTGGAGGAAGAAGTTCATCCGTGCAATCGAAACCCAGCGTTATGGGATCGCAGCGCCAGCGCAGCCCTGCTACGGGGATTTCTAACTTTGACGGGTTAAATGTCTTTGCCATCGATCTTTCCAGATATTCGAGTTTTCGGGCCGCCGTACGTGTATTCGTTTGGGTGCGAGGAGTGTATTAGAAGGCGCGGTATCATTGCCGCGCCCTGGAAGGGAGATCCAAAAACACAAGCATATTCGGGAAAGATCATCAGCGATGAGATTAGAGGGTAAAGTCGCCATTGTTACCGGCGGCGCGTCGGGGATTGGCGCCGCCACGTGCAAATTCTTTGCTCGCGAAGGAATGAAAGGCGTAGTTGTAGCTGACATCGACGATGAGAAAGGCCGGCAGGTAGCCGCTGAGATTGAAGATGCCGGAGGAAGCGCGTTTTTCGTGCATCTCGATGTGTCGGATGAGCAGCAGTGGAAAGACGCTGTTGCGGCGACTGTTGCGCGCTACGGCAAACTCAATGTGACTGTGAACAACGCGGGGATGTCCGTTCCGGCCGCCCGGCAGAACGTCGAGAATACCACCCTGGAAGTGTGGAATCAGATGCACGCGGTAAATCTGACAGGCGTTTTCCTGGGGACGAAACACTCTGTTCCGGAGATGAGAAGGGCGGGCAGCGGCTCGATTATCAATATCTCGTCGATCTACGGGATAGTCGGGAGCAAGAGCGGGACCGCGTACCACTCCGCGAAAGGCGGCGTGCGCACATTTACGAAATCGGTGGCAATTCAATACGCGCCGGAGCAGATCAGGGTCAATTCAATCCATCCCGGATTCGCCGATACCGGGATGACCGCCGAATTGCACGCGCAGCCGGGGGAGCGGGAACGGAGAAGCGCTCTGACGCCGTTAGGCCGCATCGGACAGCCGGAGGATATGGCGTGGGGCTGCGTGTATCTGGCGTCGGATGAATCGAGCTTCGTAACGGGTGCGGAACTGGTCATCGACGGCGGCATGATCGCCCAATAAAGACCCCAATAATTATCGGGGAATAGTCCAGTGCCTCAGGCCCCGGCCGTTTATGTCTGAGAGAGTTTCCCGGTTTCCGAGAGGTAGAACAGCACGGCGTTCACGCGGGCGTGGGCAGTGGGCTGCTGCTGCAGCCGCATCTTGCTGAAGATGCTACCGATGTGGCGCTCTACCGTTCGGGGCTGAATAAAGAGCTCCTCTGCGATTGCCGCGTTGTTCAGGCCGCGCGCCATGCAGGAAAGAACCTCTCGCTCGCGCTCCGTCATCTCTGCCAGGAAGCCGCTCTCGGCCGTCTGTCCGCCGCCGGCGAGTTTCATGACGATACTGGGCGCCAGGACCGTTTTGCCCTCGGCCACATCCTTTACGGCCTGAACCAGGTCGCTCAGTCGCGTGAGGGTATGTTTCAGCAGGTATGCCTTGCCCTTGGGGTCGGCAAGAAAATCACGGACGAACTCATCATCGTCGAAGGCGGAGAGAAGAACGATTCCCGTCTCCGGTGAGCGCTCACGAATGATGGCCGCCGCTTCGATGCCGTTGAGGCGCGGCATCTTGCCATCCATGATGATCACATCTGGCTTCTGGGCGGCGGTCATGGCCACTGCTTCCTGACCGTCACCCGCGTATCCGATTACGTCGATATCAGGTTCGTCGTTCAGATACATCCCATAGGCCTGACGCATCAACTCGTGATCGTCGACCATCAGCACCCGGATTTTGTGATCTGCCATGCCCCACCTCTTGCGGCGTATGCCTATATCCTACCGCGACCCACAGCGCCTCTGGTTCCCACACCGGGGGGTACTTAGGTCCTGTATCACTCTTTCCCTTGATGCGGGCGTCGTGTGGAGGCGTCGTATGAAGGCAGCACGATAGTCACCCGGCCATCCGGGCCGGGCGTCTCAAGGAGGCCGCCCTGCAGGCGCATAGCCGTCTCCGCCTGCGGTGGCACGGGCCATAATCCGCCGGCCTTTTTTTCCCAGGTCCGGGCCTGGAACTCAATCTTCAGTCCTGGTACCCCGTCCACCACGTCCAGCCTGGATACTTGCCAGGAGATCTGTCCGCCGGCTGGCAACGCCGAGGGAGACTCGAGCAACAGCGCCACGAACGCCTGGGTCCACAATGATGGATCGGCCACGACAAGCGCCCTGGCTGCGCCGGGGTCCGGCCCTGTTTCACCAGTATCCGGTTGCTCAGGCGTTTCTATCCCGAAACTGCGCAGCGCCGGCGCCGCGAGCCTGGCCGCCAGGGATAGTTGATCTTCGACTGCGAACTCTGTCGTGGTTCCCGGTTGGGATTTCGCGAACTCCCAGATCTCCTGTGTAAGAGTGCGCGCGCGTTTCGCAGCGCCGTCCACCAGATCGAGGTACTCAGATATCTTTGCGACCTGGGCAGCCGGCAGGTCATCGTTTCCGCCTCCGGCTGCGATGATTTCTCTGGAGAGATCGTTGAACCCGAGAACTATGCCGATCGGGCCGTTCAAGTCGTGCGCCAATCCGGCCGCAACCTTGCCGACGAGAGCAGAACGCTCTTCAGCGAGTCTTTCTTCGGTCTGGGAGTTATCCGTATTACTCATTTGCCCGGTGCCACGTTAGGTTCGGTTCCCAACGGATGCAAGTCCCCGGCAGTCGCAACTGGGCCCGTCCCATCTTGAGCCGCGCAGATTCTGATCAACGTGTTTCCAGTCATCTCGGACGCAATTGGCAGGGGGTTGATGCGCGTAGCCAACTCACTGAGCCGCTCTTCGACTCCGAGCAGCGTCCCCAACGTCCATGGTATGTCGAAAAGCCTTGCCTGATACGCCCCGAGCCGCCCCGGCGCGATCTCCTGGCTCGCAGGAATGATCGTGGTAAGAATTTCGTTCGCTGAATGGGCCGGGCCGTCTTCTTCCACGTTCCCGTGGTCGGATGTGAGGATTACGTCGTAGCCGCATTCTGAGGCCTCGAGCAAAAGCCCGCCAACAGCCTGATCGAGCGCCTCGTAAGCGGCAACCGCTTCGCTAAACCTGGCCGGCAGCAGATGGCCCAGCATGTCGCAGTTGGAAAAGTTGCATACGATGAGCCTGTCCCGGCCGTCCCTCAACCTCGCGGAGATTAAATCAACGATCTCCGGGGCCTTCATCGCAGGCGTCTTGAAGAAGTCAGTATCGGATCTGATGCCGGACTCCTCGCCCGCTGATGGAACGATCGTTCGGCGCTCCGAGCGTTCATCGGGCGGGTCTTCTCTTCTTCCGCGGATGAAGTACCCGACGTGTGCAGACTTGGTGCTTTCGCCTATCAGCGAATAAGTATCGTCGGGGAATAGTTCGCTGAATAGCCCCAGGAAATTCCCGGGCTGGGGGAGCGTGGCGAAAGCGGCTTCCATTCCGCTCGCCGCAAGGTCGGGATGATAGTCGGCCAGGCCGCAGTAGCGAATGTCGAGGCCGTCCTCCAACCACTCCATCGCCCAGGGCCTGCCTCTGGTCGACGATTCGTTCTGTAGGAATTCCCGGTGTCCGATCAATGACGCCGTTGTCGCCCTCTGCCTGTCCGCCCTGAAATTCAGGTTCACGAAGGCATCTCCGGCCCGTATGGTGCGCGCCGGTGCATCGCCATCGGCCCTCCCATCGCCCCCATTACCGTGAACGACCACCATCGGAGGCATATCGTGGTCGGTTATTCCCGTAGCGTGTGCCGCGGCGACGGCCTCACGGACGCCTCCAAATCCGTTCACCTTGTCGCCCAGGGCCTGTGTGAGCAGCAGGTAGCCGGCCTTGCAGTTGGCCTCCCGGTAGTCGCGGTCCATGGCGATGCCGCGGCCGACTACCCAGGCCAGCGACTCTTCCGCCCCGTACCGGCCAAGTAGAGCCTGGAGCCTGCCGAGATAGTCACCGATGTCACCGTGTCTGGTGATCGCTGAGTCGCCCGGTGAGTCTCTCCCGTCCAGTATCGCTTCCATGCGCACTTGATTGGGTGACAGCCCTACGCGGGCGAAGACCAGCTCCAGAAACGCTTCGAGATGGTTCCAGCAACTGTGAACCCGGCCATCGCTGCCGCCGACACCGGACAACAGGAAACAGAAGTTCAGGTGTCCGGAGGCTAGAGCCTGAGTGACCGTGTCGACCAGAGCTCGGTTTTCGAAAAACGCGCCCGACGCTATCGCTTCACTTATTTCCAGCGCCGTCTGCGGCGCCACCCACAGGTTCCCGATCTGCTGATGGCCGGTATCGGAATTGCCCATGACTTCGGGCCGCAGGTCTTCGAAGCCGGCCCACTTTCCGGAGGCGTGGGTTGGGAATGAGAGATTTGCGTTGCGGGCGTTATCCAACGCCGGCGATTCAGCGGCCCACGGTACGTAGTGCTGGGCCAGGGCTGCTTGCTGGATATGAGCGCCGATAGCAGCGCGATCTTCGGGCGATAGACGGGCCCTGATGGCCGCCAGTCGATCGAGCAGCGATCTGGCGGTCTCGACAGGCGTCTCCGTCGCGAGAGCTTCTGCGTGGACGGGATAGAGCGCCAGCTTTCCCAGCTCGGAAAGCTCCCGCGAACCCGGCGCCGGCTGGTCACCGGGTGTCTGCTCGGAAACAGCGGCATGAAGATGTTCCCGCAGGCTGCCGGATAGCGCGGCGTACGCTTCGTCCGCCACTTTTGCCGAACGAGTCCTGGAGAAACCGAGGCCGTCGAAGACGACCAGTAAGGCCCGGCCCTGGCGCAAGTTTCACCCCTCTATTCCGTGCCGCCAACGGCATCGCGTAGCCATCGAATCAAGCACGAACTTGACTTGACCCACATAATAGCCGCCCTGACACCGGCATTATTTGTGCCATATCCGTTAGAGAATCGAGTGCATGGCAAAGACTTCGCCCCAGACCTGGATATCGACGACCCGCCGCCCGGAAGAGTTCGACTCATTCTGGCAGCAGACGCTGAAGGCGACAGAAGAGATTCCGCTCAACCCACACTTCGAGCGTGATCCCATGCGCTCGACTCCCGAGACCGATGTATTCGACATTAGATTTACCAGTTACGGGGAACTCCGTATCGCGGGCTGGTACTGCAAGCCAATCGGCGCCGGCCCATTTCCGGGACTTCTGATCGTTCCGGGTTACGTCTCTGAGCCGAAGTTGCCGAAGGATTACGCAGCCCTGGGCTATGCGACTCTAAGCGTCGCCCCGAGAGGCAAACTCAGAAGCAACGACGTATTCAATCCCGGTTACCCTGGCCTGCTCATGGACAACGTTGAGGACCGTGAGAATTACGGCTATCGGGGCTTCTACATGGATGCTGTTCGGGCGTTCGACGTGCTTGAGGCGCGGCCGGAAGTGGATGCTCCCCGCATCGGAGTCCACGGCTCTAGCCAGGGTGGCGCGCTCACGCTTCTCGTAGCCGCACTCCGCCCCGACAGTGTGGCCGCGGCAGCAGCCGGCGCTCCATACCTCTGCTCGATGATGGGCGCCGCCTCGCTCACCAACTCCTACCCCTATCAGGAGATCAATGATTACCTGCGTCTCTATCCGGAACGAAGGGATGCGGTAAAGGGCACGTTGGATCTGTACGATATTCATAATTTCGCGGCCAGCATCAAATGCCCCATCATCGTCAATGTAGGACTTCGTGACGATGTCTGTCCGCCTGAGACCGGTTTCGCGTTGTTTGGAGAGATAGGATCTGAGCAGAAGCGGATGTATCCGTACGAGGATTGTGCTCATGACGCGGGCTCTTCGGTGGGCCATGCAGGCATCGTGAGCGAATTTTTTGCCGAACGATTGCGCCCCACCGGGATCGGGGCGGCGGATTAGGCCAGTGACCATCCAAACCGCTACTACGGAATCGTTCTGGGAAAAAGTCGTCAATGAGGTCGGCGAGATTGAGATCCAGCGGGCTGATGTGGCGCCGCTCGAACTGCGATCAACCGACTTTTCAGACCTGTTCGGCGTCGAGCTTCCCGGGACTGGCGGGCAGCGGCTGTTTGCCTACTACTCCGTGCCGCACGGCGAGGGCCCGTTCCCGGCGATACTGATCGCGCCCGGCTACGGCTCGGTAGTCCACGTGCCGCCCCATGACCGGCGTCGCGGCTTCGTGGTGCTGGCGCTGTGCGCCCGTGGACAGCGCATGTCTGACGGCAGGTACGCCGCATCGTTTCCCGGATTGCTGACTGATCAGATCGCCAACGCTGTGCAATATCCGTTCCGCGGCATGACCGCAGATTGCCTGACAGCGTTTGATTTCCTGACTTCCAGGCCCGAGGTAGACCCGTCCCGCATCGGCATAGCGTCCGGGCCGAATGCAGGCGATCTGGCCTTATTGACCGCCGCCCTCCGGAAAGACGCCCGGGCCGTCCTCGTGAATTCGCCCCTGCTGTTTCGGGCCGCCGCAAATCGCTACCCGTTAACGTCCGCATATCCGTTGGAGGAGTTGAACGACTATCTGCGGTTCAACCCTGATGATGAAGAGGCGGTGTTGAACACTCTCTCATTGTTCGACCCGATTGGCCTGGCAGACCGGGTGGGAGCAAAGGTTCGCATCAGTTGCGCGCCAGATGAAGTCGAGTGGGTCGCTCCGCTCATCCGTGCCCTGAACGGCGATGCGGAGGTTTACGAGAAGACGGGCCGCGGATATATCGATCGCACCAGTGACGAATCGTGGCTTGCCTCGGCGCTGACGGAGTGACCGGCCTGCGATTCCACCTGGATGTATCCCCGGGATTAGCGGCGGATGACTACGAGCAGCTCGATAGCGTCCTCGAGCGGAATTCCCTGAGACTCAAGCCAGCCTGCAGGTAGCTCGAGCACATCCAGGTAGGGGTGATCAGTGGGCGCATGGGGCTCCGCCTCGGCTGCGCATCTGACCCGCCATTCGTTGTCGGTTTCCGGGTCCGGCTCTCCGCTTGATCGCGGGCAGGGAGCCAGGGTGGCGATCTCCACGGTGAATCCGTCTGGATCGAGATAAAGGATGTCCAACGGAACATAAGTGTTGAACATCCAGAAGCCGCGGATGCTCTCAGCGGGCAGTTCAAAATACATGCCCGTTCCCGTGGCGATTTCTGAACGGCACATGAATCCCTGCGTGCGTTGTGGAGCCTCCGACGCGATCTCAGCTCCGATACGCAGTTCTATATCCCGATACTCCAATTTGATCTGTTCAGCCGGCAACGGCCTGGTATCGATTCCCTGGCAGTCAACGTGGTTCAGGAACTGAGGGTCGGCCAGGGTTACCCCGGTGACCACGGAACCGCTGCAGGCGATGGCAATCGCGACGATGACGCCTGCGATAACAAGGACCACTTTTGGATGTGAGATGAGCCTCAATTTCTGCGGCCGGCCTTTCATGACACCGGATTGCGGATGCAGACCCGATCTTAGGCTACTCCCGAGTGGCAGTGGCGAATAACAATGGCCTGCCGAACTTATCAATGCCTCGAACGCAGGTCATATCTTCAGTTCGAGAACACGGTCAGTACGCTTCCGATGCCTCATCCGCTGAATCGTCGCGCGCCACTGCGGTGACGGCGATCGGGACCTACGTCGATCCGGCGGCTGGTGGTGGCATTCTGGAGTCGTTCAGACACAGAAGCTTCCGGTTCCAATGGCTGTCGGACGGCTTCGCTCAGTGGGGCCTCGAAATGGAGGCGCTCATACTCGGTTGGTTTGTTCCGGTGGAAACAGACTCGCCGTTTCTCGCCGGTTTGGTGCTACCCGGGCTGGCGGTTTTGAAGTGGCGGAC
>JADFPB010000196.1 GCA_022562515.1 Chloroflexota bacterium
CAGTCTCCCGTTCTGCGGATCCACCGCCGACGCCTACCCCCGGCTCCTCACGTATTCTGCCAGCGCCTCCAGATGCTCGTCGTGATCGAACACCGGGTTCATCATCAGATGATCCGCTCCGCCCGCAACGATTTCGTCGAGCTGCTGATACACCGACTCCGCAGGCCCCCACACCGCGACCTCACGCGCCATCTCCGGCCTGCCGTAATGGTGGTCAATCCAGTGCGTCATCCGCTTGATCGCCCGATCGGCGTCATCGTCTATCGCCACGTACACCCGCTTCGACATCGCAAACGTCGCAGGGTCGCGGCCCGCCTCGTCCAGGAACCGCCGCACATGGGCCGCGTTCTCGATGAACAGCGCCGTGCTTGATGAGCCTTGTCCCATCCAGCCATCGCCGATCCGAACGGCCCGCCGCAGCGCCGCCTCCACCCGGGCGCCAATCCACAAAGGAGGCCGCGGCTGTTGAACCGGTTTCGGCTGCAACGACACCCCGTCCAGGTGGAAGAACATGCCGTCGAACGTCGTCGACTCCTCGCTCCAGAGCGAGCTCATCACCTGAATCGCCTCGGTGAACCGCCGGACCCGCTTCTCGCCGACGCCGAACACAGCGTCATTGGCATCGCCGCCCAGCCCCACACCCAGCGTCACCCGGCCGCCGCTCATCTGGTCCAGCGTTGCCACCTGCTTCGCCAGCCACACCGGCTCGCGCTGCGGCAGCACGATCACCGACGTGCCGAGCCGTATCCGGTCGGTTATCGCCGCCAGATACGACAGCATGCTCATCGGCTCAAGCGAGTTGCTGCGGCCGACGATCTGCTCCTGCGCCCACAGATCCTCGAACCCAAGCTCCTCCGCGCTCTGCGCGATGCGGCGGACCTCCCCCATGTCGACCGGCCCGTCCGGAAACACCTGCGGTATTGCGAATCCAGCCTTCATCATTCCTCTCCCGGCAACTCCATCCGCGGCCGCACGAAATCGGCTACTTCGTTGGCGATCTGCACGGCGCGCACCGCGTCCTCGCGGTCGTAAGCCTCGGCCGGAATGCCGCCCGGCAACCCCGTCGGATAGCGCGTCATCTCGAAATACTTGTCCAGCAGCGCCGCCGTCGGTTTCAGGGCGTCGAAACCCGGGTCGAACGCCATCGCATCTTCGCAGAGATCGCTCAGCGAGTGGCCCCACACATCATCGGCGCCGCGCCCGTACAGATACGCCGTCACCGTCTTCTCGGCCGCCTGCTGCGCCAGGAAACAGGCCAGCGCGTGACGACCGCCCTCCGAGCAGAACTTGGCATCCTCGATGTCGTGATCGGCCTGCTTCAACCACCGCTCCGGCCGGTCGCCATCTCGCTCAGGCGGCATTTTTGCTCCCTTCGCCAGACACGGTTTTTTTATTCAGCGGCAAAAATCACCTCGCCGATCGCCAACGCCTTCATTACCACCGGGTCTTCTTCTCTCAGCGACTCGAACTCAGCCGGCGTATACACATGCCATTTCATCCCCACCCGCGGCAGGATGTGGCTGGTGAAGAAATCAGGGCGAGACCTGAACGGCAAATCGGTCTCCTGCACAACGAGAAACTCGAGCCCCGAGGTGGGCCGCACGCGTCCTTCCGCGAACTCGCCCATCAGAAACACCCGCTCAATCCCAAGAATCGGCAACTCAGCGCGGATCCGCTCCAACTCAGCCTCGAGAAGCTGTCGCCGGTGCTCTCCAAAGCCGAAAATCATGGGCATGCGGCACTCCGGTGCAATAGTCCAAGTACGAATGCGGCGGATTATAGGCGCTCCCGGCTACTGGCTCCGGCTACCTCGCCATCCCCTCGTAAACCGACCTGCCCTCCCCGAACAGGTCAAGAACCTCTTTCCGCTGCGCATCCGTATAGAACTTGGCGCCGGTATTGATCCACGAAAGCGACTCGTCTATGCGGTCGATGAAGAATTTCGCAGCGACCGCCCGCTCCGCCGGAGCCGCGCCGCCTGCGTCGATATACACCGGGCTCGTATGCGCCCACAGCGCCTGCGCGAAACTGTCCCGCTGGCTGCTCCCCAGTCGCGCCGCAATCCAGCCATCCGCGGCCACCGGAATCTCCGCGTCCAGCACGCCCTCGGTGGCGCCGTCCGGAAAATCCCCCGTCCGCACCGCGCTCCCGTTCTGCACGATTTCCACGCGCTCGACGGCATAGTGCGACTTCCAGTCGATCTCCACGTGCACGGTCGAGCCCGGCTCCGCCTGCACCGTGGCGCCCGGCTCCTCGCCGTTCACCCGAATGCCCAGCGACGCCCCGTTGGTGATGAACGTCTTGCCGTCGCGCAGCGCCTGCAGCCAGCCGGCGTACTCGAACTTCGGTGACGAATGCGTGTAGACCCGGTTGGCCGAGCAGACGAACCAGTCCGAGCCTGTCGACGCGGGCAGCCGCAATCCGCAGTTCAACACCCGGTACCAGAGGTCGTACTCGACGTCCATCCAGAACGGGTCGAACAGGTTCATCGCATCGACCTTCCCAAGCGCGGCCGCGACAGGCATTTCCATCCCCTGCCCGTTGTGGCACCAGATGACGATGCCGCCCTGCCGTTTGGCGTCGTCGCACGCATATGACAACGGCGGATAGTCGGGGTCGAACGCGTCCACCAGCAGCCCCCGGCTCAGGGGCTCGACAATGTTTCGGATATTTAGCAGCATGACGTGCCCGTACCCCGGCGAGTGCGTGCCGCCAGCGTTGTGGCGCGTCTCTTCGCCGTTCTGGACGTAGTGATGCGTGTCCGTGAACTGGTTCAGCATCCCCGGCGGATACTTGTTGGTGGCGTACTCAAGATCCCAGCGCTTCAGAACGCTGATCGCGGTCATCCGGAGATCTTCTACCCGCGAGTCGTAGGCAAGCCTGCGATCCGGGTCACCCTCCTTCTCGTCGTAATGGATATGCGTGTTGCCGGGGTGCCAGCCCCGCTCGGGGAGATCGCTCCAGCGCTGGAGCTCGACGTCCACCGTGACCGTGCCGTTGCCACCGGCTTCAACCGTCTGCCGCCAGGGCGTGAACTCCGTCCCGCGCTCCACCGTTATCTCGACGCGCCCGCGAGGGACCTGCAGCGAAAACTCGCCGTCGGAGTAGAAGAACGGCTCGCCCGAGCCGACCTTGAACATCGCGTCAGTCGGGGCAAGCTGATTGCCGCCCGGCCCCACCACCTGCACCCGCGCCTCGACCGACTCGCCCGTCCCGCCGTCAATGATCCTGCCCGCCAGCTTCGTCATCCGCTGCCTCCTGTTAGTGCCTCTGGCGGCGAACCGTACCATCCACCTCCGCCCCCTCCGCCATTCCTCTATCTCACTTCAGCCAGAGTGCCTATTCCGTCCCCGTGCACCAGTCTGAAATACCGGCTCCCCCTGTGTTTCTTCCGATTGCTAGTCACGCCTTTCGATGATGGCGACGGGGTCCATCCGGTGAAGCTGCCACATCACTACGGCGACACCGAACAAGATCACCGTGGCGGGCACCGGCAACGTAAACACCAGGACCCGGACCGTGAGTACTGAGAGCGGCTCCAACCCTCTCGGCACGAAAATGACAGCGTTCAGCGTCGAATAGATGCCGATGGAGAGCAGAATGCCGAATACCCATCCCGCGATAACCATCACGGTAGTCTCCAGAAAGACTCGGCGTATCAAGATCCCTTTGGTGTAACCGATGGCGGCGAGCAGCCCGAACTCGTTACCCCTCTGCATGAAGAAGATAACGTTGAGGAGCCCCAGAGCCAGCGACATGACGGCTATCGACATTGCATTGAGAATCCAGAGGATGGTATCGAGATTGGCCCTGAGCCTTTCGAAATTGCGCCGTACTTTCGAGCGATAGACTACCGCGACCTCGTCCTTGGGGAGCGATTCGAGAAGCGCCTCCAATTCCGCCTCACCTCCAGGTATCGCGATAACTGCCAGAGCTCCCGGCTGGATTTCAACACTTTCGGTCTGGCCTGGCAGGTCCAGAAAATGCTCCTGGAGATAACCCAGGTCCCCAACGCCCCCGATAATGCTGCCGCCGAGGGCTCCCACCATGAGCCACTCCCCGGCCAACCATTCGTCCTCGTCTACGGCTTGACCGATAAGGTCGCCGACACCCAGGCCACGATTGCGCAGGAAGTCTTGGGTCATAGCAATCTCGTTGGTACCGGACTCGGGCCAGCGACCTTCCACCAGGTTCCACCCCAGCCGGTCGGCAAACGGCCTTTGATCCTTTTCTGCGACGAAGAAGATAGAGGTAGTGTTTCTGCCGAAGAGACCCTGCCTGTACGTCTGGCGGTGTTCCATTCTCACCGTCTCGGCAACCGTGGAATGGCCTTCCACCGTTTCCACGACAGCCTCGCTCAGCCCCGCTCGCAGGCTGGAGAAGACCAGTGCGTAGTGGTCGAAAAAAGCGATCTCCCGTTCCTGATCTTGATAAAGGGACCCGGTAAGTACGCCGCTGGAGGCAATGCCGACTATGGCGAGTGCAATGATCCCGACCACGGGCAGCACTTTGCGCTTGTTGTTGCGGTAGAAGGTCCAGATGGAGAGTGAGCCCATGCGTCACCGTAACCGCGTGAGTTCGCCGTCCCACATCCGGTAGACGCTATCCGCTCCCTCGAGAACGGTCTCATCGTGGGAAACCACCACCAGGGCGCTCCGCCCCCGGTTTTCGGTCAGCAGCTGTATTACAGGCGCACCAGTCGCATGGTCCAGGTTCGCGGTCGGCTCGTCGGCCAGAACGATCAATGGTTCGTTGATCACCGCACGGGCGATCGCGACCCGTT
>JADFPB010000197.1 GCA_022562515.1 Chloroflexota bacterium
ACACTCCAGGCAAAGGAGTGGTCGCGTTCCGGGACGCCACCACGGACCCGCGTGTAACAGGGGCGCACGGCCTCGAGTGGCTGGACGGCATGCTGTGGATTGCCGTACCGCCGTCGCAGATGGTCTACGTGGTGGAACCTGAGGCATGGAAAGTGGTCAACTCGTTCAGAGCCCCCGGCCTTCGAGTCCACGGAATCGCCTTCGACGCAGATGGCATGCTCTGGACAGCGGATACGGCTGCAGGGACCGTCTCGCTGCTCGATCCCAAAGATGGCCGCGTTCTTGACGTCGTCCGCGTGCCCGGCCCGACCGAAGTGCACGGCATGGCGATCAAAGACGATGTCCTCTGGTTCGCTGACGCCGAAACAAGGGATATAGGCACCCTGGCCTTTTAGTAGGCTGTTCAGGACGAATTTCGAGTCATTGATGCCCACACCGTGGAATATCCATGCGCGTTTTGATCGTTGACGATGACGCCGACTTCCGGCGTTGGCTCCGCGCCTGCCTCTCGAGCGACGAGCGGTTCGAGATAATCGGCGAAGCGAAAAATGGCGGCGAGGCGGTGGCGCTGGCCGTTGAGTTGACGCCAGACCTCGTCCTCATGGACATTTCGATGCCGATCATGAACGGCCTGGACGCGACTGCCGAGATATACGGAATCTGCCCGGACGCTACCGTCGTAATCGTATCGGGCCTCAACAATAGTGATGCGGAGGTGGCAGGGGTCGCCGGAGTGACGGGCCGGATCCAGAAGTCCGAATTCACCGTGGCGGCGCTGGTAGAGCTCCTGGGCCAGTAGCCCCGGGCGCGGGCTCTCAGGTTCCTATTCGCGGACCGGGCTCGCAGAAACTCCGCAACGCTTCAATCGCTGCCAGCACTGCAAGATAGCTCGTCTTCGGATTCGTTGCATGCGGCCTATTCACGAACCTGAAGCTGAACTCGCCAAACGCGCCGGTTGCGTCCACTTCATGCACATTGCCGGGCGAATCGGGGTCGGCGACCACCTTCACCATCGTTCTCTGCGGCCCCAGCCCGGCCAGGCTGATCGTCGCCGCAACGTTCACGTTCGCGGGAAACAGCCCGACGGCGTCAATGGCCTTCCCCTCGAAGATCACCGTCGGCCCATCTATCTTTCGGTCTTCCCAGTCCGCGAATCCCGGAGCGCCCGAGAGCGCCTCCGGCTTCTTGGTCGAAACGATCGTCACGGAATCAAGAAGGTTTCGGACCGCCCGCAACGCGTCGATTCCTCCCACCGCGCCGGACGGCACAAGAATCTCAACTCCGTTTGCCCTCGCGGCTTCATCCATACCCCGATATGTATCGGGGTCAAGCAGCGCTCCGGAGCTCATCAACAACAGGGATTTGCCGGCATCCAGTATGGACCGGCCATGGGCCTTAATCGCTGCCTGGGACGCACACTCGACCACGAGATCAACTCCGTCGGCACTCAGCAGACCGGAGACATCTGCGAACGTTGGAACATCACCCTGCAACTGTGCTGCCAACGCTCCCGCCACGCCGCAATCCTGATCGAAAAGCGCCGCCATCCGGGCGTTCTGGATTCCTTCAGGTCCACTGGCAGGCCCCACGGCCAGCGCGAGTTCCGCGCCCATGGCGCCACAGCCGAGCAGGCCTATGCCCACTGGTGATGATGCTCTCATCGTTTTCCCCGGCGTCGCAGGGCTGATCGTGCACGCCCCTTGTGAGTTACACTCCGCGTCCGTCTTCAGGACGCGGTTTACGCCGGTGAATCCTAGCAGCCCGCCCGAGCAGATAACCGGGGTAGAAAGGGTAAAGGGTAATAGGGGAGGCGAAGCGATCAGACTTTGGGGAGCGCCAGATGAGCAGCAGTGATATCGCCGGCAAGGCGATGACCGTACTGGGGCCGGTAGAACCGGCCGCCCTGGGCAAGACGCTGACGCACGAGCACCTCCTCCTCGACTTCAAGGTCGTCTTCAGGGAGCCGGACCCTCCCGAAGACGCGCCGCTCGCCAGAGAACCCGTCACGCTATCGAATCTTGGCTGGGTCCGCTTCAACTGGGTCAGCAGCCTGGATAACTTGACGCTGGACGATGAGCCGCTCGCGATTCGTGAAGCAAACCACTTTAAAGCGGCAGGCGGAGGCACAATCGTTGATGTCACCAGCATCGGCATCAACCGCAGCCCCGCCGCCCTGCAGCGAATCGCGACCGCGACCGGGCTGAACATCGTCATGGGGGCCGGCTTCTACATCGAGGCGGCACATCCGCCCGAGTTCGGCAAAATGTCTCTGGATGAGGTGACGTCAATGATCGTCGAAGACATAGAGGCCGGCGCAGACGGAACAGGCATCAGAAGCGGCATCATCGGCGAGCTCGGCTGCTCCTGGCCCTGGACGGAAGCGGAGAAGAAGTCCGTCGCCGCCGGTGTCGCCGCCCAGCGCCAAACAGGCGCGCCGCTTCTGATCCACCCCGGCAGGAACGACCGCGCCCCGCTGGAGATCCTGGAGTTCATCCAGAGCGAGGGTGGCGACATGAGCCGGACGATCATGGGCCACATAGAGCGGACGATCTTCGACCCGGTAATTCTGGGCGAGACCGCGGCCACAGGCGCCTACCTGGAGTACGACCTGTTCGGCCATGACTCGCCTTATTATCCACTGGCGCCTGAGACCCACATGCCCGGCGACCACGAGCGGATGGACCAGATTGGCCGGCTGATTTCCGGCGGCTATCTAGACCGCATAGTCCTGGCCCATGACGTATGTTCCAAACACCGGCTCCGCGAATACGGCGGCCACGGCTACGATCACCTGCTCTCCCGCGTCGTGCCGTGGATGATGGCACGCGGCTTCGAGGACCGCTCCATCCAAACCATGCTGGTAGACAATCCGGCCAGGATCCTCGCTTTCGACTAGAGAAGCGGCCCTGGTCCGCCGGAGAGCCCGCCCACCCGGTTCTCACACGCTCTCCACCACTCAGCGCGCTCCATGCGGCCGATGCGCATCAAACCTGTTAGATCAATTGCGAACCCAATGGCAATGACTTCACGTTTTCAATCACCCCAATCACAAATTAGATACCACACGTTGCTGCACAGAGCTTCGTGGTGGCAGGCAATCAATGTTCAAATCTTTCCTGAAATCTCGAAAACGAATCCTGCTATCGTCTGCCGCACTTCTATCCGTCGCCGCAATCGCGTGCGGCACGGACGATACTCTCGGGCCGGCCAGTTCCAACTCCGGCCCGGGTTCAATCGCCCCACCGCCGGGAGTGACGGTAGGAACGCCAACTCCGAGCGCTGGGGTGAGTAGCGGCACTCACTTATCGACCGATAACGCTGCGTTCGTTGACGTAGAACTGCTCGGCGCTCTCGATGACCGGGAGCGAAAGATCGCCAAGAGCCTCCAACGGGTATGGCAGACGAACTGGAATCAGCGCATCATCAATCTCTCGTCCGTTCTCTCCGGCGGAGTCCCACGCGACGGCATCCCGCCGATCGATAACCCGCGTTACAAAAGCGTCGCGGATGCTCCGGACTGGCTCGACCCTGAAGAGCCTGTCATCGCGGTGGAGATCAACGGCGATGCCCGTGCATATCCCCTCAACATCCTGCTGCGCCATGAGATCGTGAACACAGAAATAGGCGGGGAGCCAGTGGCGGTTACCTTCTGCCCGCTCTGCAATAGTTCCCTGGTCTTCAAAAGCACCATCGATGGCATAGAGCACCGGTTCGGAGTGTCCGGCTTCCTTCTCAACAGCGACCTGATCATGTGGGACGACAAGACCCAGTCGTGGTGGCAGCAACTCACCGGCGATGCGATCGTTGGCGACTATGTTGGCCGCCGTCTCGTACAGGTCCCCGCACAGGTTGTTTCCTGGGAAACATTCGCGGACGAGTTCCCTGACGGCCGGGTAATGGACCGGCCTGGTGGAAGTGGCTCTTACGAGAACACACCCTACACAGGCTACGACGACTCCAATAACACCGACCCGTTCCTCTTCCAGGGCACTGTAGACCCGCGGGCGGAAGCAATCGACCGGGTCTCTGCAATCGACATCGGATCAGGCCCTGTCGCATACCACTTCAGTTTCCTCAGTGAGAATCCGGTAGTCAACGACGTCATTGGAGACACACCTGTGCTCATCCTGTTCGACAACGGCACCGAATCTGCGTTCCGCAGCGCCATCCAGCGCGGCGAGTTCGCCACCGTGGGATCGAGCACGACGTTCTTTCGCGATCTGGACGGCCGGATACTCACATTCAGCGCGGTCGACGGAGTCATAAAGGACGATCAGACCGGGTCCACGTGGTCGCGATTCGGCAAGGCGACGGCCGGCGAGCTGGCCGGTGAGAAACTGCTGCCGCTTCTTCACGGCGATCACTTCTGGTTCGCATGGGCCGCGTTCAAGCCAGACACCAGTCTCATCAAGAGCATTGATCAACTTTCAACCGGGTAATAGCAAGCGCGGTGCTCGCGACCGCGTCGCCACGGCCAGGTGGCGGCGCACGGCGCTGGCCGGCCTGGCCGGCGCCGCGATCGCAATTGTCGCAATTGCCTGCGGAAGCGGAGATCAGGCGTCTGAGCCTGCCGCCTCCGCCCCCGCGTCATTACCTGACGCCACGGCGACCGCAACGCCAGGGCCAGAGCCCACTGGCACACCAGCCGCGGCACACACGCCCGACTCGCCGGTGCCCGAAGACGG
>JADFPB010000198.1 GCA_022562515.1 Chloroflexota bacterium
TAGTCCCGACCCTCCCGATGCAATCGGTATGCTCTCCCAGCTGAGCTACAGCCCCGGACCGCGAAAAATCGTATCACGCCGAACGTCCCGCGCGGCAGTGATTCAGCCCGTGTCCTGCCCTACTGCGGCGGGGTCAGCACCCGGTACAGGCGGCAGCACCGCGGGGTGGCGGGCGCGGAAGAGCTGCCATCCAAAAAATACGGCGCCGCCGATGATGATGATGCTGATCCAACTGATCGTCCGGTCGACGACGGTCAGTGCGAAGGCGTCTGTATGGTTCAGGCCGAGAAGAACGAGGACGCCGGTAAGCCCGCCCTCTACGAAGCCGAAGCCGCCGGGCGTGGGGATTGTCGAGAGCATTGCGCCGGCGAGCGCGGCGAAGAGCGCGACCCAGATGTCGATGTCAATGCCCATGCTCTTGGCGACCAGGAAGAGGCGCGCCGTCTCGAGCAGCCAACCGATGATGCCGAGTGAGAGTTGGGCCGGCACATCGCGCGGCTTGAATCCGGCGAGTGCGCCAATCAGGATGTTGTGAAACGAACTCTGGAATCGGCTGGGGAGCCGGGAGGAGATCTGGTCTCCGAAAAACCTCATGCCCATCAGAACCGCGAACAGGAATGAGACGAGGACGAGGGCGCCGATGATGACCCATATTGGCGCATCTGCTGTGCCCGCGATCAGGATGCCGATGGTGGCGATGATCAGAAGAATCAGCACGGCCACCATGTCCTGCGTCCGTTCGCCGAGGATCGTCCCAAGAGCCAGCGAGAAGCGAACGCCTGACTCTCTGGAGAATGCGTAGCCTCGATAGGCGTCTCCGATTCTCATGAATGCGATGGCGTTTGCAAACCAGCCCTGGAGAATGATCAGCGAAGCGACCGGGATGGACGGCAGCTTCGTGCCGGGAGCGCGGTCCAGTTTGCCGGACCTTGCGATCAGAACCCAGCGCCAGCCTCGGAACCAGAAGCTCAGGTAGTAAAGCGCGAGAGCGGCTCCGTACAGCAGCGGGTCCGTCGATTTGACCAGGTCCCATGTTTCGGGCCAGTCGATATCGAATACTCGCGAAGCGGCGACTCCGAGCACAACGATGGCGACTGCATACCCGAAGAGGGTGGGAAGCGAGAAGAATCTGCGCCGGATCGCGAGAAGGGGCGCGTCTGGCTCGCCGTTGGCTGCCATCTGGCGATCGTCGTCGGATCCGTCAGGGAGCGTTGAACTCACTCGGCTGACGCCTCTGCCCCGGTTTTCTTCGGCGATGGGGCCGCCAGGGGAGTTTTGCGCGGAATGCCGGAGCGCCTCGGGTAGCTTTCAGGCGTAGGGCCGCTCTTGCGCCAGGTCACCAGGGTATCGGCCGGACCGTCTCCGGGCCTGTCCACCCCGGGTCTTTCCACCAGAGAAAGCACCGCAGGCTCCCCGCCCATCTGCCTGGCAGCGAAGCCGGCCTGCTCGGCCTCGGCTTCCACGCCCGTTGACTTCAATGCAGCAGCGGTACCTCCCAGGGCAACGAAAGGCAGCAGCAGTTCAGCGAGCTCCGAGAGCGAGCCCACCGCCCTGGCGACCGCGAAGTCGTAACTTTCGCGATGTTCCGGCTGTTGGGCGAGATCCTCAGCCCGGGCATGGATGGCGGTCACTTCCTTCAGGTTCAGCGCGTCTATGGCGTCGGTGAGGAAGTCGATCTTTTTGCGGGTGGCATCGATGAGCATCACGTTGAGATGCGGATAGATGATCTTGACGACGAGCCCCGGAACGCCTGCGCCGGTTCCTATATCGATCAATCGATCGCCCGGCTGCGCGCCGTTCAACAGAGGCGCCAACGGGAGCGAGCGGGCGAACAGTTCATCCCGCACGCTCTCCCACCCTGAAATCGATGTGAGATTGGCGCGCTTGTTGCCGGCTTCGATCAACTGATAAAAGGCGTGGAGCCGCTCCAGAGTTTGCGACTCGACGGGCACACCGGCATTCGTGAGTTGCGCTTCCAGTATGTTCATCTTGAGGTGATGGTCGAAATAGTGGGTGAAAACAGGCTAATTCGCCCTTTCAGCCAGTGTACCAACGGCACCGGGGAAACACCGCTGGCGGACGGTTTCGCGAATGACGAATTCGCGTTGACTGGCACGGGGCCGGGTGATAGTTTCGATTGACCTGTTTATTTAACGATGGAAAGTGGCCGGTCGGCGCGCTTTTTCGAAGCACAAGCGGCCGCCCAAAAAGGCGAGGCGGTAATTGGCGATACGGGTTGTGGTCTGCGTTAAGCAAGTTCCGGATCCAGATGCGCCCGCTTCCGCGTTCACCGTAGATGAAGCCGCGAAAACAGTAATTACCCCGCCTGGCACAGCCCCGGTAGTCAATGGCTTTGACCTCCATGCCACTGAAGCCGCGCTGCGTGTTAAGGACGCGGGCGCCGATGTGGAAGTAACGGTTCTCGCGGTTGGCTCTGACTTTGTCATGGACGTCGTGAAGCGGCCCCTGTCGATGGGCGCCGATGAGCTGGTGCTGGTGGACGACCCGTCTCTGGCGGGTCTGGACGCTGCCGCGACGGCCAGAGTCCTCGCCGCCGCTATTGGAAACCAGGGCCCGTTCGACCTGATTCTGTGCGGCCGGCAGGCTTCCGACTGGGACAATGCTCATGTGCCTCTCGGCATGGCAGAGATTCTTGCTCTGCCATGCATCACGTTCGCCCGGAAGATAGATATCTCGGACGGCTCGGTTCGGGTCGAACGGGCGTTGACGGACGGTTATCAGGTCGTGGAAGCGCCGATGCCGAGCGTGATCACCGTGACGAACGAACTCGGTGAAGCCAGATATCCCACCCTTCGAGGGATCATGGCGGCGACAAGGAAGGCGCCCACAACTCTGACCCCGTCAGATCTTGGCCTGAATTCTGACGATCTGGCGCCCGCGCTCGATCTGGTGCGGCTGTTCGTACCGGTAACCGATCGGAATGTTGAAGTGATTGAGGGCGATAACGAAGAGGATGCCGGCCGGCGGCTTGCTCTCCGGCTGCGCGAGGAGAATCTTATCTAGCAATGGCGTTGATACTCCTCGTGGCGGAAGTTGAAGGCGGTGTCCTGACGGACATAGGCGCGCAACTGGCTCTGGCGGCGAAAAACGTGGCCGGCGCCGGTGACGAGATAGCCGTCGCCGTGATGTCCGACGACCCGGCTGCCGCGGCGGAGTCGGCGGCGGGTCTGGATGTGTCCACCGTCTTCTCGATTGCACATCCGGCTCTCGCCGATGGCGGCACAGGTGGCTTCGACGCGCCGGTCTCGGCACTGGCCGCGCTTTGCGCTGAGAAGCAGCCATCGGTGGTTCTCCTTGGCAAGACGGACTTTGGAGCCAACGTTGGGCCGCGAGTGGCGTTCCGATTGGGTTCGGGATTCGCACAGGACTGTATAGACCTCAAGGCAGAGTCGGCAGCGGACCGTATCGCGGTTACGAGGCCGGTGTTCGGCGGCAACGCAATGGCCGTATACCGTTTCCGTGATCGGGACCCACAGGTGGCGACGATCAGGCCGAACGTTTTCGAGCCAGATGAAACAGGGGCGGTATCGGGGACCGGCGGCGCGGAAATCGTGCAATTCGACGCCGCGGCGGCAATCGGCGAGCCGCGCAGCCGTCTTATCGAGGTTGTGGCCGAAGAGAGCAAGGGCGTACGGCTGGAAGATGCCGACGTGGTCATCTCAGGGGGGCGCGGTCTCGGTGGGCCGGCGCCGTTCGAGCGACTGCAGGAGCTGTCGGACCTTCTGGGAGGCGCGCTGGGTGCATCGCGTGCCGCCTGCGATGCCGGATGGATTGATCACGGCCACCAGATCGGACTGACGGGAAAGAGCATCAGTCCCCGCGTTTACATCACGTTCGGGATTTCGGGAGCCAGCCAGCACATGGCGGGCTGTTCCGGGGCGAAAGCCATAGTAGCGATCAACAAAGACCCGGACGCGAACATTTTCAAAGAAGCCCGTTTTGGGGTCGTAGGAGATTGGGAGAAAGTGCTGAACGGTTTCATGGCAACGGTACAGGAGTTGACCGGCAATTAGCCGGTCTGGAGGAGCGGCTTGGACTGGGATTACGGCGTAGATCTGAGTGCGATAGTCGAGCACGTTGAGACGGCTGAGACGTTTTCGATCTTTTTTCCTTACCTCCGGCGCGCCCTGGTCGTGGACATGCGTCACGGGCCGGAAGAAGGGCCCCTCGTGCGCGTGCTCCCGATGGCCCGTTCACCACAGGAACGGCTGCGATCACTCCGGCGTCTCAGGCCGTACCTCCCGCGTGCGACCCAGATGGTCGCCATCCCCTGGCCCACTTACGTCGTCAACCTGGTTCGCTCAGGGGTGTGGGCCAGGCTGGCCGAGCGGATTATCGAGAGCGGCTCCGAGGACGCGGTCCGGGCGCTGGAGCACGGCCTGAAAGAGCTCAAGCGCTACGAATCCAACGAACTGACCACCCTGATCAGGGGCGACCACTACGAAACGATCTGGTCCCGAAGCGAGTAGAGCAGCCGTTTCGCCTGTTGATCGCCAATCCCGTGGGGGAGAGGCCTGCCTCTCCCGAGCCGTTGCATGCCAGCCACTCGGGACGGTCGGGGCAAGCCGCCGCCCCTACGAAATTTCTAATTCCCTTGCGGGCACACACTCCTGCCCCGGCCAATAACGCCCCAATCCCGATTCAGTCCA
>JADFPB010000023.1 GCA_022562515.1 Chloroflexota bacterium
GGGGCGATCTGGCGGCCGATCTATCGCGGCGGGATTTCACGATCAATAGCATGGCCGTGCCCGTGGCCGCGTGGCAGGGAAACGGATTTATCGATCACCTGATAGATCCCTTTGACGGAATGGGGGACCTGGAGCGGAAATCGCTCAGGGAAACAGCATTCGGGAACATAGCGGCCGACCCGGCGCGCGTACTGCGGGCGGCGCGGTTCGCCACCCGTTTCGGACTGGAACTGGAGCCCGGAACAGCGGATGCTGTGCGCCAGTCCGCGCCGCGGCTTACCGAAGTCAGCGCGGAGAGGGTCCGGGATGAGATCTACGCGATTTTTGCGTCACCGGATGCGATGAAAGCCGTAAAGATCATGGATCGAACGGGAGCTCTGGCGACCGTGTTCCCGGAGCTCGAAGCCGCGAGAGGGGTGGAGCAGCCGCCGAACCATCACTTCTGGGACGTTTTTGAGCACTGCGTGCAGACAGTGGGGAAGGCCGATGCGATTCTGGATGGTGAGCGGAGGCGGAGATCCGCTGATCTCGCGCCGTTGCCATGGCGGGACGATTTCGATGCGTACTTTGATGAGACGGCGGGTGACGGTCAGAAACGCTCAACGCTCCTCAGGTTGGCGGCTCTGCTGCACGATGTCGCGAAGCCGGAGACGAAGTCGCTTGACGACGGTGGGCGAGTGCGTTTTCTGGGGCACGCAGAGCGTGGCGCAGAGGTAGTCCGAGGGGTGCTCGAGCGGCTGCGATGCAGCCGAAGGGTGATCGAGCACGTATCCCTGATGGTGCGGGAGCACCTGAGGCCGGGGCAGATAAGCCCGGGGCGGGAGTTGCCGAGCAGAAGAGCCGTGTTTCGGTATTATCGTGACCTTGGCAACACTGCCAGGGATGCGGTATTCCTTAGTCTGTCCGACTACCTGGCGGCGCGCGGGCCGCGATTAGAAGCGGATGATTGGCAGGGTTTTTGCCGGGTGGCGGATGTTATACTCAATCCTGCCTTCGAGCCTGAGGATTCGAAGGCGTCGCTATTACTGAATGGGAATCAACTCCAGCGCTATTTCGGCCTCCGGCCGGGGCCGGTCATCGGTCGCCTGCTGGGACTCCTGCGGGAATCAGAGGCCACCGGGCGCATCCAGACTCGAGAAGAAGCGATAGAGATGCTGCGAAACGAAATCTCGCGGTCCGAATCTCGCTGTGGGAGAACCGACTGAATTGAGAAGACAGGCTCGAGGGCTGATCTTCATCGGCGTCATTCTGATCGTTTCCATCGTTTTCATCGCCATCCCGACGATCGATATCGATATTTTCGGCAGATCATTTGAACGCGGGAACGACGATTCCTTCCTTGGGCTCACCCTGGGACTGGACCTGCAGGGTGGGACTCATCTTGTCTATCAGGCGTCGAAGGACAATGGTGAAGCCCCGACAATCGACGAGATGGAAGTCGTGCGCCGGACAATCAATAACCGCGTGAACCAGTTCGGTCTGAGCGAGCCTACGGTCCAGCTTCTCGGCAATCCTCCGGACCGGGTCCTGATCCAGATCCCGGGACTATCGGGCGCCTCTGTCAGCGTTGGCTTCGCCGGCAACGCCGTGACTGACGATGAGATCGAGGAGTTCTTCCAGAACGACCTTGGCCACCGTGAAGCGGCCGTCAGGTCGGATGTAGATGATTCCGGCGTCGAACTTCTGATAGTAAACATGGACGAGTTGCGAGGACAGAAGTTGGACTCTGTCGGCGATGTCCTGGAAGAGTCGGAGGCCGATCAGATCAGGGTTCGGCTCGGCGAGCGGTTCCCCGCGACTCTTCGGATCATCTATAGCGCGCCTTCGGGCACTTCGACGCCGGAGTTCGAGGAGCCCTCGGTCGGTGGGATCAGTGAGTTGCTGGGCCGGATCAACCGGAGTGACGCGCAAGTATCGGAAGTGGGCACCCGATCGTTCAGCATCTCACTTCCGAATCCGATTGATGACACCGTGGATGCGGACGGCAATGTGACGGAGGGCGAGCCCACACGGCTGCGAAGGCTGCTCAACCAGCGGTTCGGCTCGCCGCTGATCTTTGCGCTTTCAGGCCAAATCGTCGCCTATACCGTCGGCGGCGGCGTTCAGGAGGCCAAGCAGCTGATCGGCGAGACGGCCCAGCTCGAATTCCGTGAGCGCACCTGCGGCCCCTTCCTGGACCCCGGAGATGGCACAGATTGGCCGCCGGACGGCCTGTCATTAGACGAATGGCTGCTGGAGCGCTGCACCAACCCCAACTACTTCAGCGAGACGGTTCTCCCACTGACGGGCGGCAACCTGGAGGACGCCTTCGCGGGCACCCAACCCGGTATTCCGCGGCCGGTGGTCAACATCGTCTTCGATAGCGAAGGATCTGACGAGTTCTTCGAGGTCACAGACCGCATTGCCCGCACCCGGGGTCTTCTCGCCATCTATCTGGACGGCCAGGAACTGGTGGCGCCGTCCGCGCAGCAGGGCATTTCCGGCGGCCGAGCATTTATCCAGGGACCGGACTTTACGGCCGAGCGGACCCGCACAATAGCGATTCAACTGAAGTCCGGCGCGCTTCCCGTGGACCTGACACTGACCCAGGAGCGGAACGTGGACGCCACGCTGGGCGCGGATACGCTGCGCAAGAGCGTGATCGCCGGCGCTATTGGGCTGGCGCTAGTCCTGGCCTACATGATCATCTACTACAAGGGCCCAGGAGTAGTCGCAGCTCTGGCTCTGCTCCTTTACGCTTCCATCCTGCTGGCCATCTTCAAGGTTGCCCCTGTAACGCTCACGCTTTCGGGCATCGCCGCGTTGATCCTGACGATCGGTACTGCGGTCGATGCCAACGTTCTGATCTCGGAACGCACGAAAGAAGAGTTGCGCGCGGGACGGACCCTGTTTGCCGCGATAAATGAGGGCTTTGCGAGAGCCTGGCCATCGATCAGGGACAGCAACGTTGCCACGCTCATCACGGCCGTAGTGCTGTTCTGGTTCGGTGACAGGCTGGGCACGAGCGTTATGCAGGGTTTCGCCCTGACTCTGGGCATCGGGACGCTGGTGAGTATGTTCACAGCGTTCTTCGCCAGCCGGGTAATCAGCAGGGCGCTCGCCAGCACACCCCTGGGCAATCGGCTGACACTCTGGGTGCCCGTGGGCGAAGTTGGAGCAGAAAGGGCTGCGCGCTCCGAGCATGCAGCGCAGGCGGGAGACTGAGAATTTGAATATAGTCTCAAGGCGTTACTGGTTCCTGTCACTGTCCGCCGTGCTCGTAATAGTCGGGGTCATTGCGCTGGCAACGCCGCCGCGCCTCAATCTGGGCATAGATTTCACTTCCGGCACGAGCTTCGATCTTGCGTTTGGGTTCGACGTTCGAACAGAGGACGTGCGCGGCGCGCTCACCTCTGCCGGGCACGATGATGCCATCATTCAGAAGGCGGGGGATGGCGAGTTCTTCGTCCGCACCAGGGATCTCGGCCAGTTCGGAATAGATGAGATCAAGCTCCAAATCAACGAGCGGATTGGCACCGACTACAGGATTCCGAGCGTAACTTCTGTGGGCAGTTCGGTGGCCGCTAATACGGTCAGGAACGCCATCATCGCGGTCCTTGTAGCCGCAGGGTTCGTGATGTTGTATGTGATGTACGCCTTCCGCAACATCCCGAAGTCATATCGCTACGCGATTGCCGCCATCGTGGCGCTAGGCCACGATGTGTTCATTGTGCTGGGGCTGTTCGCGATCCTCGGGCAAGTGATCGACGCGGAAGTAAACGCCATCTTCGTGGTGGGTATCCTGACCGTCATCGGATACTCGGTGCACGATACGATCGTGATATTCGACAGGATCAGGGAAAACGTAGCGCTCGCGCCCAGCCGCCCCTTCGCAACATCGGTGAACATCTCTATCAACGAGAGCATAGCGCGGTCAATAAGCACGTCACTCACTACCGCGATGACGATCGTCGCCATGCTTCTGTTCGGCGGGGAGACGCTGCGCGACTTCCTGATCGTGCTACTCTCGGGCGTCATCATTGGAACGTACAGTTCCTTGTTCCTGGCGGCCCAGTTGCTGGTGGCGTGGGACAATGGCGATTACAAGCGGCTGAAGTTCTGGGGCCGGCGCGGCAGCGCGTCCACCGATAGAGCTTAGAGAGGCTGTTGAGCCGGCTCGCCCTGCTGCGGCAAAGGCACGCCTGGCCGCAAAAGCATGGCTGATACGAGGATCTGCGCGGGGGGACGGCAATGCATTTAGGAGCCCATGTATCCGCCGCCGGCGGCATTGAGAACGCGGTTGGCCGCGCCGTGGAGATCGGCGCAGAGGCGGTGCAAATCTTCCCATCGTCGCCGCGGATGTGGCGGTTCAAGATGGCGACTGACACCAGTATTGAGAAATTCAACCAGTCGGCGGCGGAAGCAAATCTGGGTCCTACCGTCTTCCACGGCATCTATCTGGCGGCGCTCGCCTCGGAAGATGAGGCTCTGGTGGAGCGCAGCATTGAGTCTCTTACCCACTATCTCCAGCTAGCTGAGGCCGCAGGCGTCGACGGGGTGCTGTTCCATCCTGCGAGCCACAAAGGCCGGGGTTACGACGCGGTTGAAAAGCAGTTCGTGGACGCCGTTCACCGCATTCTCGCCGATGCGCCCGGAGCGCCCTGGCTCGCGCTTGAGAATAGCGCCGGCATGGGGGACCATATCGGTTCGAAATTCGATGAGCTCGGGAGGCTTGTGAAAGCGATAGATCATCCCAGGATCCGGGTCTGTTTCGACACACAGCACGCGTTTGCCGCCGGGTATGACGTCGCCACCAGCGCCGGTTTGGACGCCGCGATGTCGGAGTTCGATCATGAGATCGGCCTCGACCTGATTTCGGCCGTCCATGCAAACGACTCAAAGACGCCCATCGGCTCGTCGGTCGATCGGCATGAAAACATTGGCGAGGGCGAGATAGGCGTTGATGGCTTTGCCGCGATACTTGCCCATCCGGCGTTTCAGGACGTGCCGTTTTATCTGGAAGTTCCCGGGTTTGAAAAAACCGGGCCGGACAAGAAGAACATGGACCTGATCAAGAAGATCAGGGATCAGGCCGGTTCCTGAAGATTGGAAGTAGAAATTCCCAAGGGTCTTTCACGCGACGAGTTTGAACAGTTGGTCATCGAGGCGATTGACTCATTGCCCCAGGAGTTCCTGGACAGGCTGGAAAACGTCGATATCGTCGTTGAGTCGGTCCCGACCCGGGCCCAACTCTCACAGCAGGGAGTGCCCGAGGACAGCCTGTTGCTCGGTCTGTACGAGGGCGTTCCGCTGACGGCCCGCGAGAACTACGGATTTGTCCTGCCGGACAAGATCACGATATTCCAGGAATCCATCGAGGCCGTCTGCCCGTCCCCTGATGAGATCGTTCAAGAGGTCCGGGAGACCGTCGCCCACGAGATTGCTCATCATTTCGGATTGAGTGACGAGGCACTGGAAACGCTGGGGCTATAGTAGCCGCCCGCCAGGCATACCTCAGGCATTCCGGGGAGTTGACCGTGACCACCGTGGTGATTGTGGCTTTCGATGGACTCCAGATGTGGCAGGTGACGCCAGAGGAGATGCCAGCGCTCTTTGCATTCGCAGACGATGGTGTGCGATTTGAGCGTCATCACCCCGTGTTTCCGGCCGTCACGAGACTCAACGCGGCCAGCCTGGCGACCGGCTGCTATCCGGCTACCCACGGCATCGCGGGCAACCGAATGGTATTCCGGGATTACAGGCCGGCATCGATAACGAACGTGCTCGAACCTGAGTTGCGGCAGGTCGATGCAGCGACCGGCGGAAGAGTGCTCCTCGTGCCGACGCTGGCGGAGCGGCTGGCCCGCCACGATATGGATTACGCCGCCGTGGTCTCCGGGACTTCAGGAAACGCTTACTGCCATGCTCCCAACGCGGCCAGGAGCGGGGGTGCGACGATTCATCCTGATTTTTGCCTCCCTGACGAGTTGTACCCGATGCTTGAAATGCGATGTGGCGAATGGCCAGCCGAGTCGGTTCCGAATACGGCGAGGTTGACTCACGCCACCGATATCTTCCTCGAATACGTCATCGGCGAGCGCAAATCCGATGTTGGCCTGATCTGGTATTCGGAGCCGGATAAGTCACAGCATGCCCATGGCGTCGCTTCCAGCGTTGCCAATGGGGCGTTGCGAGCGGCTGATGCGGAGTTCGAGCGGCTCCTCGGCGGGCTCCTCGACGATACGAACGTGCTGGTGATCTCCGACCACGGCTACTCCACGGTCAGCGCCAATATTTCCATCGACTCAGAACTTCGCGCGGCCGGTTTCCCTCCACTGGGAGAGCAGGGCGGGGTGGCGGGCGCGCCGAATGGCGGGACGGCGCTGTTCTATGTGACCGATTCAGATGCCGCGACGGCGGATGCGCTCGCCGGATGGTTGATGGATCAGTCCTGGTGCGGCGCGGTGCTTGCTTCCGAGCGCGTGGGCGCAATCGAGGGCGCCCTTCCCGCATCGCTTGCCGGTATAGACGGGGAGCGCGGACCCGATCTGGCCGCGTCCACTCGCTGGTCGCCGCCCGCGGAGGATGCAGGCTCGGTCCTGACGCCCTCGTTCGGAGACATGCTGCCACCACAGGGCGACCATGGGTGCATGAGCAGAACCGAGATGCGCAACACGCTGATCGCCCGCGGCCCGGCATTCCAGCGCGGCGCTCGATCGGATGTTCCGTCTGGAAACATAGACGTCGCGCCAACTGTATTGCGGCTACTCGGGATCGACGATGCCGGCGGCATGGATGGCCGGGTGCTTCTGGAGGGCTTTGTCGATGGAGGCGAGGCGCCGAAAGTCGACACGATAACGCTGCATGCGTCGCGCGGCGCCTACCGGCAGTACCTGACGGTCTCTACGGTGGAAGGCGTCAGATACGTGGACGAGGGGAACAGGGAGGGGTAGGGTCCCTACCGGATCCCCCGCAACGCGTCCGATGCCGGAACGGATCTGTTCTTGAAGGCGTTTTAACACCCAGGCAACCCCATAGCGTATGAGGAGGTACATCATCCGCTATCTTCTCGTGCTGGTAGTAATCGCGGTAATTGGCTGTGGCGTTGATGCCGCGACCGCGCCTCCTCAGGCGGGGCCGCCGGACAGCGTTGAGCTAATCACGCCGCAGACGCCACTGCCAGCGTCGACCGCCGGACCAGATTCCACGGGGGCAGGCGCCAGGCTGAGGGCTCTATATGACGTAATCATTGAGGCGGAGTGGGATCCAGTCACCCGCGAAGTTCGGTTCACGGCGCGGATTCTGGGCGGTCCGGACGTTTTTCCGGAGCTTATTTGCACAACGACCGACTGGGATTTCGGTGATGAATTTTCGGTAAGGGTTGTTCCCGGCTGCATTCCCGACCGGGATGAATTTCCGATTCAGAGAGAGTTCCATATCGAACATTCCTATGAAAAGGCGGGCCTGTATGAGATCAGATTCAGCAGGGGAGAATTAGCCGCGGATCCGGTGCTCCTGGTTGTTGGTGGATCTGATTAGGCGGCTGCCGTCAGACGGCCTGCCAGCGGTAGCGGTCGCCGACCGAGATGACGTGGCCGATGTTGGAGTCGATGATCAGGTGGCCGAAGGTCATCAACAGGCGGTCCGAGGCGGCCTTTTCCAGCCACTTTTTCCGGGTCGTTCTCGACGCCGGCTTGTCCATGTCGAAATCGGCGCACCAGTCTATCTCCTCGAACTGCGCGGTGTTGTGCAGCAGGTCGCCGGCGATGAGGCCCTTCTCGCCGGCTGACTCGACGAACAGCGACTGGTGGCCGGGCGTGTGGCCCGGCGTCGCGAGCACCCGCATGCCGTCGACGATCGCGGTCTCATCGTCCGTCAGTTGGAGCAGGCCGAGCTTCTCCAGCGGGTATATGCCCTCTTCCACCCCCGGAGTCTCTGCCATCACTTCGTGCCCGGTCCAGTAGTCCCATTCTGTGTTCGAGATGGCGTAGCGGGCGTTCGGAAACGTGGGAGTCGATTCGGCGCCGGGGTTCTGCTTGAGCGCCCAGCCGATGTGGTCGGCATGCAGATGGGTCAGGACGACGGCGTCTACGCCTTCCGGAGTGGCGCCCGCGGCGCGCAACTGCTCCATCAACTTGCCTTCGACGCCGCCCATGTCGTCGTGAGGCCCGGGACCAGCGCCCGTATCGACGAGAACGGTGGAGTTCGGCGACTGGAGAAGGAACACGCCGAAATTGGTCTGGAACCTGCCGTCAGAGAGTGCGTCCTGATGCGCGTCCCAGTCGCTGGCCGGAACGTCTGAGAAGACGTTCGCTATCGGGAACGCGGGCGGTGTGACGTCGACGATTGCCGTGACACGGACGTCTCCGATCTTCGCTGTGGTGGCCATCGGTCCTAACTCCTTGTCGAGTGGAAGTGCAACTCAGCGCAACACGCGATCATCGCCTACTCGCCTTGTGATCTGCAATCTATCCATGTGCTCGAGCAGGGCGAGCGTGTACTTTCGGCTGGTGCTGAACATCTCCCGCACGTCGCCGAGGCTGATCTCACCCTTTGTCTTGCCGAGCTCGATCACACGCTCTGCCATCTCGTCGTATGCCGACTTCAGGAAGATGACGTCGTCATTTGTACGAACCACCCGCTGCTGATCGTCCAGCGCGGCTATCAACTCGGCGTCTATCGGCCGGTCGGTGGGCGGCGAATACTTGTCTGAGCCGAGGAGCTTTAGATAGTCGTCAATCTGCCTGTTCTGTTCGTCCGTGAACTCAGGCGTGAATCCGGGAAGCCGTGCCAGCGCCTCGTCCGTTTCGATCACCGAATCTGCTTCGAGGCGCGCCAGAGCGGGGGTGAACTGGGCGGCCTTCATGCCGAGCCGGCTGCGCAGCTCTTCACGGGGCATTCCCGATCTCAATGGGAACTGGGAGTGAAATTCCTGCAGGCCGGTCCGCGCCGACGCGGCTACCCTCGCCCAGCCCTCCGCGGAGTAGAGGAGACCCGTGGGGTCTCCGCCGGGGGCGACTACGCCGCCCGATGCGATCAGGGTCTCGATCTGCTCGGCTACGGCTGCGTCCGACTGGTTGGCGGCGCGCGCTATATCGCCTATGCGGCCGGGCTCGTTGCTCTGGAGCGCGCTGATCAGCACGTCCTCGTCCGAGCCGCGTGCGAGTGTTTCCAGGCGCGCCAGGGTGGCCTCATCGAATCTCTTGTGACGTTTTGGATAGAGGTCGACGGCGATGCCGCCTCCCAGCGTGGTGACGGTGTCACGAATGACGAAGTAGTCGCCTTTGACGATCGTCACCGGGTACTCGAGCTTTATCTGGGCCCAGCCGGTCTCACCGGGTTGGAGTTCATTGGCAGCTAATAGCCTGACCCGTGCCGGCGCTTCTGCGCTGCCCGTGAACAGGGTTGCGGCCGCGTTGTGCTTCACCGGCCTCGGCGCCCCTTTGATGACCCGCAGCGAAACGTCCAGGACATCGGTGGGCTTCAGCCAGCCGGGGACCGTGATGACATCGCCGCGGTTGATCTGGTCGTGGGAGATGCCGCTCAGGTTTATCGCGACCCTGGTGCCGGGCTGGGCATTGTCCTCTGCCGCTTTATGGGTCTGCAGTCCTCTGATGCGCGCCTTCGCGCCAGAGGGCAGTATCTCCACCTCCTGTCCGGTGCGGATACTGCCGTCTGTCAGAGTTCCGGTAACCACCGTGCCAAATCCGGAAATCGTGAACGAGCGGTCGACGGGGAGGCGGGGGCGTCCGAGGTCGCGTTTTTCTGGAATATCCTCAAGTATTTTCTCCGCGGCGGCCAGCAGTTCCGGCAACCCCTCTCCGGTCATCGCCGAGACGGGAATCGCCTGCGCTCCTTCGAGCGAGGTGCCATCCAGCAGATCTTCAACGTCCGCTGCGATCAGCTCCAGCCAGTCATCCTCCACTAGCTCCCGTTTGGTGATCGCGACGAGGCCGCGTTCTATCTGGAGCAGGTCAAGGATGGCCAGGTGCTCGCGGGTCTGCGGCATGATGCCTTCATCGGCCGCGACTATGAGCAGGGCCATGTCGATGCCGCCTACGCCCATGAGCATGTTCTTGATGAACCGCTCGTGGCCGGGGACGTCGATGATGCTGACCTCACGGCCGCCGGGCAGGGTCATCCAGGCGAAGCCGAGCTCGATGGTCATGCCGCGCTCTTTTTCCTCGCGCAGGCGGTCCGGGTCGATGCCGGTTATGGCCTCGATCAGTGTTGATTTGCCATGGTCAACATGGCCGGCGGTGCCGATTACGAACATATCGAGAAGGGTCTATCAGCCTCTGTTACGGGAGCTTCGAATTTGGGATGCCTGTTGGCAGAGAAGGATACGCCGCTCGGACTCATCCGGGGAGGAGGGTCATGTGCGCATGAGCGCAGGCGGCATGCCCGGTACGCCGGAGAAGCCGGGGAAGGGTAGCTACTCGTCATTATCAGCGGGTCATATCCGGGAGGTCGGATGGCGTGTCCGGACTCATCCGGCCCGCTCCTGAAGATCGGAGGTTACCTGGGTAGGGCCGGGCTTGATATCGAGTCATCTATGAAGCGCACGAATACCTCGTTGCCCATGAGCCAGCGGTCGTGCGGGATGCGGATGCCGGCTTCGTCGGATACGAGCATGCCTGCGACGACGAGTTCGTCTATCTGCTCGGCTCTGGCGTCCCGGACGGTCATCCCGAAGCGCTCTTCGAAGGCTCGGGCGGAGATGCCGCCGCTGAGGCGCAGTCCCATCATGAAGACGTCCGATATCTCAATTGAGATCGTTGCCTCCTCGACATCCGCCACCGGGCCGTCACGTCTCATAACTGCGACCGGGTCGCCGCTGATGTCGTCTAACGAAAGATCGGCCATGCGGCCGATGTAAGCCCGGGGCGACTTGAGATTGGCGAATCTGTGGCCGCTCACGTAGGAGTGAGCGCCGGGACCGACGCCGAGATACGGGCTGCTGCGCCAGTAGGCCAGGTTGTGCCGTGATTCCAGGCCCGCCCTGGCCCAGTTGGAGATCTCGTAGTGCGAATACCCCGATCGCTCCAACCCGTCGCAGGCATCGAGGTACATGTCGGCTGCGAGGTCCGGGTCCGGCTCGGGCAGTTCGCCCGAATTCACGGAATGCTCCATCGGAGTGTTTGGCTCGACTGTCAGGGCGTAGAGAGACGTGTGATCCGGCTCAAGGCTGAGGCACTGCGAGAGCGTTTCACCCCACTGTTCGCGCGTCTGGTTGGGGAGGCCGAACATGAGGTCGATGCTGACGTTCTCAAATCCCGCGGCTCGGGCGGCCTCGAATGCCGAGACCGCGCTGGCGGCGTCGTGCCTGCGGCCCAGCATCGCGAGAAGGCCGTCGTCAAAGCTCTGCACGCCGATGCTCAGGCGGTTTACGCCCTGATCCAGATAGGCCGCCAGCTTTGCAGCATCCAGGTCGCCGGGGTTTGACTCAAGAGTGATCTCCGCATCGCCGGCAACCGCAAATTCACCGCGCACAGTCGTGAGCAGCGTTTCGATATCGCTGCTCGGGAGGTAAGAGGGCGTGCCACCGCCGAAGAAGATCGTGCCAATCTGCGGATGATCGAGCAGGGCGCCCCAGGACTCTATCTCTGACGCAAGGGCCGCCACATATTCCGGCATGAGCGGTTCGATTGCCGCGTACGTGTTGAAGTCGCAGTACGGGCATTTCGTCTCGCAAAACGGAATGTGAACGTAGAGCGCGAGCGGCCCATCGGCGGGAGCGGACGGAGGGCCGGAGATTACGGGGAAAATTACGGGTTGCCGGGCGTCCACAGCTTTGGGCCCTCGCCGTCATCCTGCGGGGCGACCGTAGGCACCCCTGCGCCGGACGCCGCTTCACCGGATGCCGCCCGGGCCTGTGCTGCCTGGAGCTCAGCCTCCTGCGCCTTTGCCGTCTCCTGTATCCAGCGGGACAGCGCGTCCAACTCGGGCGGCATGATGTTGAACTGCTCAATATCGTTCGGAATGTCGATGCCCCTGGTTGACGAGATGATCAGCAGCGCGGCCTCGCCAGGCCCAATTTTCTCGCTCAGTGTCTTCGCCATGTGCGCGATCCGCGCCTCGCTGGCCTTCTCGAACGACTCCTGGACCGTTTCTGCGACCTTCTTGCTGGCAAACCCGCTCTGGACGATCCGGCCCCAGTCGAGCGCCTCCAGGAACAGATCATCGTCGTCGAGCGCCTCCAGGGTGGCGCCGGAGTTTATGCGGCTGTTCACCAGCGGATACACAGGCAGGTTGGTCTGCTTCAGCTGGTCGATGCCCGGCTCGCCGCCAAAGCTGATGCCCTCGTGGAAAACGCGCTTGACGATTCCTGCACGGGCCTCGAGGCCGGCGGTGTGATCGTCGATGGCCTTCCAGTATGCTTCAAGGCGTGTCGCGTACCCGTCAGGGGCGCCGGGCAGCGGGTAGACGAGCGGTGCGACGTAAAGCTTGCGCTTGGCGGCGATGTCGCCTGTCGGCGGCTTCTCTACTTTTCCAAGTTCTTCGGTCATGGTCCTCCGTTGCCCGGTTTCGCGCACGTTATCTGGCTTCTGGTCGGCAGCCGGGCATTGAAAGGCGATTATCGCCTGTGCGGTGAAATCTTGCGAGCCCCAGAGCCGTCCAAAACCTCAAACAGAAAACAGGAAGTTGACTACGTCGCCATTCTGCATCACGTATTCGCGGCCTTCCGACCTGAGCTTGGCGGCCTTTCTGGCCTCGCTCGTGCTGCCCAGTTCGACCAGATCATCGTAGGAGACGATCTCCGCCCGGATGAACCCTCGCTCGATGTCCGAATGGACGGCGCCGGCCGCTTTGGCGGCGGGCGTGCCGTTGGGGATGGTCCAGGCCCTGACTTCGTCTTCCCCGACGGTCAGAAACGACATCAGGTTCAGGGCCTCATAGGAGAGCCGCAGCATCTTGTGAAGTCCGGGTTCGCCAGCGTCCAGCGACTGCCTGAACTCTGTTTCCTCTTCAGGCTCCATCTGGGCCAGTTCCATCTCCAGGCTTCCGGCAATGGCGGCCGAGCCGGTGCCCTGGCCGGTGACCACCGTCGAGAGTTCCGCCTCCAGTGCTTCTGTGTTTGGCACATCGTCCTCGCCGATGTTCAGGGCCACGAGATACGGCAGGCTGCTGACGAGGAAGATGTCCTGAATACTCCGCACCTGAGCATCGTTGAACGTCTGCTCCCGGATTGGCGTTCCCGCTTCAAGGGTGGCCTGGACTGCCTTCAGGTCTTCGATCTGGCGGAGTTGCTCGTCGCGATCTGCGGCCTTCAGCCCCTTCGTCTCGCCCAGCCGCTCGATACGCCGGTCGATCAGCGCGATGTCGGCGAAGAGGATGTCGAAGGCAACGTCACTGGCATCGCGCTTCCAATCGATAGAGCCCTTCGTGTGGATGACCGAGTCGTCCTCGAAACCCCTGACGACATGGAGAAGGGCGTCGGCCTGCTGCAGATCGGTGAGAGCAGATCCCGAAAACATCCCCGAATTGTCTTGCGCCCCCGCGGGCGGGCCGGGCAGGTCTACGTATGTGACCTCTGCGAAGATGGTCTTCTTCGGCTCGTAGATTTCGGTAAGTCTGTCCACGCGAGAGTCCGGGACGTGGGCGACTCCGATGTTTGTCTCAGGGCGTGCGGCGTATTCGCCAACGGGGGCGCCGCCGCGTGTCAGGGCATTGAAAACCGTGGTCTTTCCGGACTGCGGAAGACCGACTATGGCGATTCGCAAAGTATCTCCGTGCTTAACTTTTCGGGCCTATTCTGGCCAGGCTTACTGTTCCGGGTGTATTCGGGGGCCGAAGTAGTTCAAATCAGTGGGATTACTGGGTAATGGCGGGAGGGAGGCGGTTACTCTGCGTCCTCGTCCTCCAGGCGGTACTTGGCTTCTATCGTCTCGCCTTTGAATTCCCGGGTCGTGTCTGCGGCCGGCCGGCCGGTGGCGTGTTCCATAATGACGTCCCACGGGGCCAACATCAAAAACATGCTGAGTAAGACCACAGTTACGAAGATATCGTCTAACTGCCCGCGTATGGGCAGAAAGTCCGGGATAAGATCTATGGGCGAGATGACGTAGGCTAGAGCCAAAATGGGAATGATTTTGCTCGCCAGCGGAACGCGCCGGTCCAACATTAGGCGCCATATGAGCCTTGCCGCCGGGCGCAGGAGAAAGAAGTATCTGAACAGGGTGAACATGATTCCGATTACGGACCGCCGCCAGCCATCTGGACCATTCGACCAGCAACTCGATTATATCCCTCGTGAACATGGTTACGATGGGTTTGAGCCGCCGCGACGCATGAGGCCACTTTCTCGATGACCAGGAGGTGGCAATGATCAGGGTGCTGCATGGAGAAGACGAGTTCTCCATTGAGGAGCGACTGGCGGCGTTGCGTGGGGAGGCCGGGCCTCCGGAAGTGGTCGGTCCCAGCACGAGCGTTTTCGATGGTGACGGCTACAGTCGCGATGAGATGATTGGCGCTGCCAGCGCGGTGCCGTTCCTCGCCGACAGGCGCCTCGTGATAGTCCGAGGTCTGCTGGAGCGCATCGACGCTAATTCGGGCCGTTCTCGCGGCGGCTCACGCGGCAACGCGCTGAGGCTGCCAGGGGGCGACTGGGATGGCCTTGCGGAGGGCCTTGACGCTCTTCCGCCAACGACTGAGCTGATCTTTGTTGAGGGCGCGTTGCGGCGGAATGGCGCCGGGTTGAAAGCGGCCGGGGGCTCGGCGCGCGTGGAGGTGTTTCCGGCTCGCCGCGGCCGAGATCTCGAGGAGTGGGTGAAGCGCCGATTTGAAGAGGTCGGGCAGGGCGCGGTTCCGGCTGCGGTGAGGCGGCTGTCTGATCTGATCGGCGGGCAGATGCGGCTCCTTGATCAGGAGATCAGGAAGCTTGTCCTGTACGCAGGGGACAGGCGGGTGGACGTGGCCGATGTGGACCTGATGGTCTCGCCGGCGCGGGAAGCAAATATCTTTGCCGCGGTAGACGCCGTGCTCGAGCGGCGGCCTGCGATATCGCTGAAGCTGCTGTACCAGTTGCTGGAAGACGGGAGGAGCGTTCAGTACATCCTCGGCATGCTCGCCCGGCAGGTCCGGATGGTGATCGTGGCGCAGGATATGACCAGAAACGGCTCGAGCCAGGATGAGATAGCGCAGCGAATCGGGACCAAGTCGGGCAGCTACCCGATGCGCAAGACCCTCGATCAGGCCCGAAAATTCCCGCCGTCATATCTTGCAGGCATCCATCGGCGGCTGCTGGAAGCCGATGTCGCGTTCAAGACGGGCGCCGACGAGCGTATCGGCGTGGAACTGCTGGTCGCCCGCATATCTACCGCAGGCTAGCGTTCGGGAATCGCGGGGCGAAATCGTCCCGCTTTGAGTTCCTGTATCAGATCGTCCACGCCGCTGACTGGCCGGTCGAACTCTGTGGCAGCGCTGCCGAAGTCCTCCTCGGCATGGGCGTCGCTCGCGCCGGTCTCCGGCATGCCTAGCGCCTCAGCGAGCGAAGCGGAGAACGCGTTCTGCTCATCCGTGCCACGGCCGTTCCAGATCTCGATCGCGTCCACGGCGCCCAGCAGCGGATTTGATCTGGCACGCTCAAGCGCGGCGTCAAAGCCCGGAGAGCCCGGGCCGATTCCCAGCGGCAACGCCCTCCGGTGCGGGTGGGCCAGAATGGCGGCGCCGCCCGCCCGAGCTACTGCCCCGATCAGCCGGTCGGGATGGTGGTAGCCGAATTTGTATTGCGAGAGGCCGAAAACGAGGACATGGCCTCCGTCTGTGTTTATCTCTGCGCCTGGAATGAACAGCACCCCGGCGTCGTTTCCGGCCTGTTCGAGAACGTCCGGCTCCCAGAATGCATCGTGATCGGTGATGCATACCGCCGCTACGCCGCGATCGCGCGCCAATCGGCCGATTACCGTCAGCGTCAGGGTGCTATCGTCCGATTTATCTGCGGTGTGGCAGTGGAGGTCTACCAGCATTCGGGTTTTTCGTGGGCTCCGGGGGGTGTTTGGGGTTCTAGCGCCGGTTGGGGAAGACATCGCGGCGGATTGGGATCGAACCGTGGAGAGAGGGATAGCGTATCCATCTCAGTAGCCGGCGTGTCATGTTCCGCTAAAATTGAACACAGATTGGCGTGTTGCGTGCGTGCTTTGGGTATCCTCTGGGCCTTCCCAGAGCGGGAAACAGCCGGGGCGAATATCCCCGGCAGATTTCCCTGAGTAGATATCAAGGAATTGATTTATGGGCCATCTGCACGGCCTGAGAGTTCTGAGAACGGGGCAGTCCAGAACGGTGGTCCTCGCCATTGGCGCGGTCGCCGCGATTGCCGCGATAGGATGCGGCACCGCGATCGATATCGGATCGGACGCGTCGGCAGAAGAGCCCGTGCCAGAAATCATACCGACGCCGCTGGCCATCCCGACGGCCACGCCAGAGCCGTTCGTTGCGGTTGAGATCACCGACGAAGAGGAGTTGGACGAAGAGGCGAAAGCCGCTGAGAGCATCGGCCACTACATTGCCGCCCACAGCCTGCTCAACAGGGGAGATTTCGTACTGGCTGAGCGCCGCTTCGTAACCGTCACGGAGATCGAGCCTGACTTTGCGAGAGGCTGGGCCGGCCTTGGCGAGGCCAGGCTTCTCAAGGGCGAAGCGAGAGAGGCCGAGCAGGATTTCACCCGTGCGATTGCGCTGAAGCCCGATCTGGCGTCTGCGTACGGGTCCAGGGGCGCCACCAGAATCCTGCTGGGAGACGTTGGCGGTGCGGAAAGTGACGCTCGGATGGCCGCCTCCCTTGATCCTGAGGATCCGAACCCCTGGATAGTTCTTGGCCGTATCGCTTCCTTCAACGGCGATTTCGTGGAGGCGCAGGCGGCATTCGATACGGCAGTCCTGCTGGCGCCGGATGAAGGCGGCGCCTACTTCTGGAGAGGGCGGTTCCTGGCGAACGTGGGCCAGGTCCAATTCGCCTTCGCCGATCTCGATCGGGCGATAGAATATGCCCCTTCCCTGTCCGCGGCGTATCTGGAGAAGGGTCTTCTCATTATTCAGAGCGGTGGCGATGTTGACGACGCGCGGGCGCTCCTTGAAGAGGCGCGAGACAGGGCTGAAAACCCCAAAAACCCGACAGTTCTGGAGCAGGCCGAGCGATTCCTTGAAGAGCTCGACAGATCAACGTCCCAAACTCCCTGAAGCTCTGGCTAGCCCTCTGGCGGCTCACGGCCCGCTTACCGGCCTGCGCGTAGTGGACCTCACAGACGATCATCCAGGCGCCCTCGTGACGATGTTTCTGGCCGATTTTGGCGCCGACGTCATTAAGCTGGTAAGGCCGGGTGGCAATCCACTTGAGCAGCAGCAGGCTTTTGATATCTGGAATCGGGGGAAGCGGAGCCACGAGACCGCGCTCTGGCCGGCCCCACCCGACGCCACAGGCGCCTCGATTGCCGCGCGAGACACCGATGCCAATCGAGCTCGCGAACTGATAGGCGCCGCCGATATCGTCGTCGAGTCGCTCGGGCCGGGCGGAGCGGCCGTAATCGGGCTGGATTATGCGGCGAGCGCCACCGCGAACGAAAGGCTGATCTGGCTATCGATTACGCCCTACGGGCCTGACGGGCCGCTTGCCGGCCGTCCGGGCTATGAGGGGACTGTGGCGGCGGCAACCGGAATCCTCACGGAGCAGCGCTCGATTGATGGCGCGCCTATGTGGAACGCCCTGCCGCTGGCCGGGGTGGGAACGGCGCTGCTGGGCATACTCGGCGTCCTTTCTGCGCTGCACAGGCGCGAGGTGACGGGGCGCGGCCAGATGGTTTCAACGAGCATGTTCCAGGGTTCGCTCGCGGCCCGGTCGCCAATGCTCGTCCGGGGCGAAGGCGTGCAGACGTGGGATAGCGCCGGCAGCGACCCGCAGGGCGCTCTTCCGAACTACCGCCTATATGAGACGGCAGACGGAAAATGGATCCACATCGGCGCGCTTGTCCCGGATTTCTGGAACAAGCTCTCGATCGCGGCTGATCTGTTCGAACTCGTAACTGATCCCCGATTCGAAACTGCGCCGCTTTACTGGCCTGATGAGGAGACGCGGGTGGCGGCGAAGGAGATCATCGGCGCCCGTATTAAGCAGAAGCCGCGGGACGAGTGGCTCCAGATTCTGAGGGACGGGGATGTGCCGGCCGCGCCTGCCATGTCCGCGCATGAGCTGATGGATCACTCCCAGGTGGTGGCAAACGGCCTGCAGGTGACCGCCCATGGTGGCATCCATGGCGATATGGAGCAGATCGCCCCGCCGATACGGCTTTCTGTTTCACCCTGGGATTTATCCTGGTTGATGCGTAGTGGAAAGGAGCTCGATGCCAGGCCAGGAAATCCAGGACCGGAATGGCTCGCAGAGCGTCCTGGTCCGTCCCTGGGTGTCCCGCCAGCGCCGGTTCCCGAGTTCAAAGGGCCACTTTCGGGCGTGCGAGTCCTCGATCTTTCGTCGTATCTCGCGGGTCCGATCGGTCCGGCATATCTGGCTGACTTCGGTGCGGATGTCATCAAGGTGGAGCCACCGGCCGGCGAGGGTTGCCGGATGCTGATGATGCTCTACCTGGGCGGAAACACGGGCAAGCGTGATATTGCTCTCGATATTCGTGCTGAAGAGGCAAAGGGCGTGTTGGAGCGCCTCATCAGCCGCTCAGACATAGTCCTGCATAACAACCGTGTCGGAGTGGCCGAGCGGCTGGGGATCGATTACGAGAGCATGCGGCGGATCAACCCTGACGTCATCTATCTGCACATCACCGGATTCGGCAGCGAGGGACCGGACGCGTCCCGTCCAGGATTTGATCCACTGGCGCAATCATTAACCGGAATTTCACAGGCGCAGGCCGGTCCGGGAAAGCCCCCTATCTTTCCGAAGACGCCGATCTGCGACATCTCCACGGCGATGCTGGGGGGTGCGGCGATGCTCCTGGGCCTGTACCACCGCGATAGGACGGGCAGGGGACAGCGGCTGGAGACGTCATTGCTCGCCACAGGCCTGTGGCTGAAATCGGACGCGTTTGTGCGCCGCGAAGGATGGTCGCCGCCGGTCCTCACCAACTCCGATAACTCCGGCCTCTGCGCCACGTACAGGGTGTACAGGGCGGCCGACCGGTACATTTTCATCGGGGCGCGGCTGGCCGAAGAGAGGGGGGCAATCGCCGACCTGCTCGATATGCCGGAGCTTGCCGACGCGGTCGAAGGAGTCCCGGGCGATGAGGCGCTCGCGATGCGTGTCGCCGGGCTGATTCGGGAGAAGCCGGCGGCCCAATGGCTGTCGGCGCTTGACGCGGCGGGCGTTCCGGCGGAACTGGTTGCGGAGGATATCGAGGAGGGGGTGTACGGCAATCCTCAGGCGGCGCACCTGAAAGCGCTGGCCTTCCCGGACTATCCGGGGTTCACGAACCTGCGCCAGCCGGGGCTCCTCGTTGACTTCTCGGAGTCTCCGGGTGAGAGGCGCAATGGCTCTCCGGCCCTCGGCGAGCACACAGAGGACGTGCTTGCCCAGTCGGGATACTCGCCCGACGAGATCGCCACGCTGGAGGCGAGGGGCGTAGTTACCGTATTCAGAGGAGAGGACCTGAGTCCCTAGCGGACCAGCAGGTCGGCCTCTTCCACTATCAGCGCGGTGTCCGGTTTGAATGCCGCCCAGGCGAACCAGAAGTGATCACCGTGGATCACGGAAACCAGTTCTTCTCCCTCCAGTTCACCGGATGTTGCGAGGCCGAAACGGTCCCAGCCAGAGCCTGTTTGCTCGTCGCGGATAACGCCGTCGCCATCAAGTCGAAAGGTCAGAGTTCGATCGCCCAGCTCGCGGAAAAAGGCTGTGCTTGCCCCTGAGATGTTCACCTCACCGTCCCCCTGGTTGGAGAGGAATGCCGACTCGGTGCGGTCGTCGAAGAAGATGACTATGGGGATGTCCCCGAGGGCGTCGTTCACGACCGGGTTCTCCTTGAGGAAGCTGAAGGCGTATGCAGCGGGTCCGGTGCCCAGGTCGAATGCGGCCACTCGCTCGATCACTGGAATGCGCCTGTCCGGGATCTCGAAGAAGAGGAACGGGCTGGTGTTGTCGTCGTCATCGTAGCCCTGGTACGGGGTTTCGTCGTAGTTGATATTCGGGAAATCGGGGCGCTCCAGCACCTGCCCTTCCGGGAAGCGTTCTATGAACGTCTCCCAGGAGACGGTCTGGACGGGAATGGCAATCAGCACTTTGCCTGCATCGTCGCCGACGATTCCGTTTCCTGTGATCTGCTGCCACATCGTCTCGTTGAAGTCGTCGTACATGACCAGGTCGGACTTTCGGAGAAACCCCGACACGCCGAACAGCCTCGTCTCTCCGGCGACGGTGCGCTCGAAGGCGACGGCGCTGTTGCAGAGCGGGCAGAAGGTGACAATGACCGGGAGGCCCCCGATCGTGTCGTTCACGATTTCGTGCTGGAGGAGGATGTCGAGCGGATAGGCGCGGGCGTCTCCATTGATCTCAATGGCGATGACAGGCTCCCGCGGGTCCAGCGAATCGATCACGGCCTTCGCGGCCAAGAAGGTCGGGTCGTTGATGGCCGGAACCGTGTCTCTCGCGACGATCCGCGCAATTTCATCGAGGCTGACCGTCCGGCGCATGAAGTTGGTCTTCCATCCATCGGCTTCGGCACGGGCAACGAACGGCGATTCGGTCAGGCTGTAGGGCGTGTCTACGTTCGGGTCGATGGCGCCGTCTTTGAGCACCGGCGAGTCGGGCGTGTGTGCCGCGGCTGGTGTGCCAGTGGGCTCTGGCCCTGGCGTTGCGGTCGCCGTGGCGTCAGGTAATGACGCGGGGGCGGAGGCGGCAGGCTCAGACGCCTGATCTCCGCTT
>JADFPB010000199.1 GCA_022562515.1 Chloroflexota bacterium
GCGCGCTCTATGCGCCGTCTGCCCTCGCCTCGACCGCCGCCTCGACCGCCGCCGCAACCCGCTCAGCAGCCCGCGTCAGGTATTCGGCGGAGAGGTCATAGCCGACGTACCGGCGGCCTGACCGGACGGCGGCGATGGCCGTCGCTCCGCTGCCCATGAAGGGGTCGAGCACGACTTCACCGTCGTAGGTGTAAAGCTGTATCAATCGATGAGGCAACTCGGGCGGAAACGGGGCCGGGTGGCCCGCCTGCTTTGCCGACTGCGGGCCGAACGCCCATACGCTGCGTGTCCACTCGAGAAACTGCTCTTTTTTGATCGTGCTTTCCTGGCCTTCATGGCGCGGCCTGCCGAAAGGCGGCTTCTGGAAGATCAAGATGTACTCGTGCGTGTCGCGCAAGGTCGGGTTCGAGGCCGACAGCCAGCTCCCCCACGCCGTTGACGTCCCGGCGCCTGCGCCCTTGTCCCAGATGATTTCGCCGCGCATCTGGAACCCCACCTCTGAGCCGTCGGTGATGACATAGGCGTGGAGAGGGATGTACGGCTTGCGGCCCAGGTTGGCGACGTTTACGCACGCCCTGCCGCCCGGTACGAGCACCCTGTACGTCTCGGCCATTACCCGCTGCAGCAGCGCCCGATAGTCGTCCAGGCTCAGGTCCTCGTCGTACTCCTTCCCCACGTTATAGGGGGGCGAAGTGACCATGAGGTGCACGGAGCGGTCTGGCAGCTCGTGCATCTCCTCGCTGGAGTGGTTGATGAACGAGTCCAGAAGCTTTTCCGGAACCGGCTGCTCGCCCTCTTCGACAGCCTCGGCGACGCCGGGCTGCATGGCGCGCTGGTAGTAGGGCGTCGAGTCATGGCTGATGCGGCCGTTGGTGCCGAACGAGCTGGTGGTCGTGGGGGTGCGGTTCCAGCCATCCTTTGATTTTCTTGTGGCGGCCTTCTTTTTTGAGCTTCCTGCCATGCCGAGATGTTAGCGGGTTGGCGGCGGTTTCGCGAGTTGCGCCTGTTAGTCCCCGGCGTCAGCACCCGCCCTCTCCGGCATAGCCTCGTCGACCAGCTCGATCAGGTCCTTTGCCTGCTTCTTGCCCTCCAGCCCCTTGGCGGAGATGCCTTCGTCGAACATCTGCAGGCAGAACGGGCAGGAGACCGCCACGGTATCGGCGGGCGTGTCGAGAAAATGCTCCGTGCGGATGTGATTGACGCGTTTCCCCTCGGTCTCTTCCTGCCACATCCGCCCGCCGCCCGCGCCGCAGCAGAAGGCGCGCTCGCAGCGCCGCTCCATCTCGATCACCTCAAGGCCGGGCACCGACTCCGCAACCCTGCGCGGCGAGTCGTATATGCCGTTGTGGCGGCCCAGGTAGCACGAGTCGTGATACGTCACCTTGCCGGGCGAGCCATCCTCGGAGCCTGAAATGGTCGCAAACGCCGGCATACGGTTCTCCTTGATCAGGCCGTCTATGAAATCCGAGTAGTGATGGACTTCAATCTCGGCGCCGAGTTGCGGGTACTCGTTCAACATCGTGTTAAAGCAGTGCGGGCAGGTCGTGACGATCTTCTTGATGCCGTACCGGTTGAACGTCTCGATGTTCTGCGACGCCAGGATCTGGAACAGGTACTCATTGCCGAGCCGCCGGGCCGGGTCGCCCGAGCACGTCTCCTCGTTGCCAAGCACGGCGAAGTTCACTCCCGCCTTCTTCAGCACGTTCGCCATCGACCGCGTCACCTTCGCGTTGCGCTCGTTCAGCGCTCCCGTGCAGCCGACCCAGAAGAGCACCTCTGCGTCCGGGTTGTCCGCCATCGTCGGGATGTCCAGGCCCTCCATCCAGTCCGTGCGCGTCATCGTCGTGCCGCGCCACGGGTGGCCGCGCTGCTCCAGGCTCTCCAGCGCCGATTGCGCCGTCGCGGGCACCCGCGCCTCTTCCATGGCGAGGTAGCGGCGCATGTCCACGATGGTGTCGATGTGGTTGATGCCGACGGGACAGGCCTCAACGCAGGCCCCGCAGGACGTGCAGGCCCAGAGCTCGTCCTCCCCAACTGCGTCGGAGACCATCGACACCGACGGCTCGGGCAGAGGCCCGCCTGCCGGCGCCGCGAGAATCTCCGGCGCGCGAACCTCCATGTAGCCCTTCAAATCCTGGATGACTTTACGGGGCGAAAGCGACTTTCCGCTGAGCCATGCCGGGCAGTTGTCCTGGCAGCGGCCGCAGTTTGTGCAGGCATCGAAGTTGAGGATCTGGTTCCAGGTGAAGTCCGGCAGGTCTTTGGCGCCAAACGTCTCCAGCTTCTCGAAGTCGCCCATGGGAGCGAGCGCGCCGAGCGGGCGGGCGGGCTTAAGGAGAATGTTGGCGGGCGCCAGGATGATGTGCATCATGTTGCTGAAGCCGACTCCGATGTAGACCACCCACGCGGTGTAGATCGCAGCGTGGGACCACCAGAGCACCTGGTGGGTGGTTTCCATCGCGCCCGGGCTCATGCCGAGGCCGCTGAAGGTCTTTGCGAACAGCCAGCCGACGGGCGACCAGAAGGCGCTGCCCGGGTTGTATGCCGGGTCCAGCGGATTCAATTCAGTAGACCCGATCCGCATGCCTTCAAGAAAGAAGCCCGTGAACAGCAGGGCGAACATGATTCCCAGCGAGAAGCCATCGTCGAGGAAAGTGTTTAGCCGCGTTGGTTTCCAGATAAATCGCCGGTACGCCGCCATGGTGATGCCGATGGTGGCGAGGAGGCCGCCGAATATGTCCCATACGAACCCGGTCTGGACCCTGTAGCGGGTTGTGGGAAATTCGACGCCGAAGATTTTTTCAAAATTGAACTCGACGCCTCCCAGCGTCGTGGCGATGAAGAGCATAGTGAAGCCCCAGAAGATCGAAATGTGCATGATGCCGGGGTACCATTCCCGGCTGCGGGTGAACTTCCGGTGGGCGGCGATGTCGAATGCCGCGGTCTTGAAGAACCCGGCCAGCCGGGGCCGCCATGGGCCAAGCTCCGGCTCAGCCTTGCCGATCCGCCACATACGCGAGCGATTCCACAGGCCGTACGCAATCGCAACGGTCGCGATTAGCATCGTCGTGTAGATAAACGCGCCGAACAGCGGGTAGCCGATGTTCCAGAAATCTTCTCTACCGGGCAACTGGCTATCCCCGAGTCTTCAAGTCTTGCCTGATGGGCTGTGTATCAAGCCCGCGTGGCGTCATCGCGATCTGACGGTCCGGTGCGAGATTACTAGCACGCGCTAGTCGTTGACCAGCAGGATTACGGAAGCCGTGATTAACCAGGCGAAGATGTTGAGCAAAATCGGCATGTCCGTGAGGAGAATCTCCTCGGGCGTTTCCAGAGTCGACGGTCTCACATAGATCAAATAGAGATACCGGAACAGCCCGTACATGACGAACGGGATGGTGAGCATCATCGAGTTGTTGTCGGGAATGTTCGCGCTCGAAAGCGCGCCGCCGAAGGTATAGAGCGAGTATGCGACGATGACGGCCGGCGTCACCATGGCGATCATCATGTCGAGAAAGACCACTGAGTAGTCGGCAAGTATCGAGCGCTGCGCCTCCGCGCTGTCGCCGGCTTGCACGATCTCGGCCCGCCGCTTGGCGATAGCGATGAAGAGCGCCCCCAGCGCGGTAACGAGGTAGAGCCACGGGGAGATTGTTAGATCGAGGGCCTTGCCGCCGATCACCGTGCCGTCGATCGCGACCGAACCCGCAACGGCGCGGATCACGAACCCGGCTGAGATCGCCATCACGTCCAGGATCACCTGATGCTTGAGGAAGAGGTTGTACGCCACCATCAGGCCGAGATAGGCGGTGGCGGCGAGCCCGAATTCCGTGTTCAGCACATATGCCAGAGCCAGGCCGCCGGCCGCGAACACGAATCCGGTTCCCAGAGCCAGCGGCACAGGGACGAGGCCCGAAGCGATTGGCCGGTTGCATTTGCGCGGGTGCGCGCGGTCGCGATCGATGTCCGCAACATCGTTCAGAAGGTAGACCGAGCTCGTTACGAGAGTGAAGATACCCAGCGCGGCGAGGTTGGTGCCGATGATCTTCGCAACGTCGCCAAGCTCGTCCGGGTCCCACCACTCGTTTACGGTAAAGAAGAGCGCGACGAGTATGAGGCCGTTCTTGGTGAACTGCCGGGGGCGCATCGCCCTGAACAGTCCCCAGCAGAGACCCAGAATCGAACGGTGAGGGATCGTCACATCGGCTGCCATATATCGATCATAGGAACTCCGGGAGCTAAGACGCAACGTTGGCAGCACGCAGGATTTACCCGGACCGGCTTCCTGTCAATCTCGGTCTCGCCGGCGATCTGAGCGGGCCGATGCGCTGATTATGGCCGGGGAAGTTTCCCTCTCCGCCGATGCCAGAGCGCGGTGTGAGCAGATCCTGCAGTAAGTTTGCCCGGGCGGCAACTCTGGGCTCGCGAGAGAAGCTGGGAAAGGCAAAGGCTATCGGGACCACCTTCTCCACGCCCGAAGCCATCGGCCGTTTCGTCGCGTGGACAAAGAAGAACGCCTTCGCGCACAGCGATTGAGCGGCTCTCCGACCGAAGGCAGCTCGGGAAAGCCGGAGCTCCAGATACCGCTGGGACCTGTGAAGAGCCAAATCTCTGTACAAACTACCCTGTCTCCTTCCCGTTCCCTCTA
>JADFPB010000200.1 GCA_022562515.1 Chloroflexota bacterium
TGCTCCAATGTTTTGAGCAAATCGCTCAACGCGGCATCATCAATACCCATCGCCTCTAAATCGAGAGCGCGGTTGGCGCGCAGTCGGAGTTCCTTAAACGGAAGCCGGAGATTGAACTCGCGGATCTTACGCACTGCGTCTCCTGCGAGCGCGCTTGCCGCGCGGACGATCGCCCTGAGGCGTAGCCTTCTTTTGTGCGCCTTCAGCAGTCGAGGGGACCACCGGTCGATGCGTCCATTGATACACCAGAGACCCGCAGATCCCGACGGACGAATAGGTACCCACGATAATCCCCAAGACGAGGCAAACCGCGAAATCGTGAATCACTGTACCGCCGATCATCATCAGCGTAAAGACGGTGAAGAACGTCGTCATCGAGGTAATGATCGTTCGCGATAAGGTTCCGTTAATGCTGACGTTAAGAACTTCCGCGAGGGTTTCGCGGCGCATCGTCCGGAGCATCTCTCGCATACGGTCGAAAATCACAATCGAATCGTTGATCGAGTAGCCGGCAGTCGTTAAGATCGCGGCAACAAGGATGAGATCAAACTCCATTTGCAGTGCCGCGATAAGTCCGAGGATAACAAAAACATCGTGCGCGAGCGCGAGGACGTGGTCGGCCTCGACGCCGCCATACTCATGCACCCGGACGTCTGGGTGGCCAGCGGACATGTCGGCGGATTCACCGACCCGCTGGTCCAGTGCCAGGGCGAGTGCAAAGAGCGTTTCCGCGCGGACACGCTGGACGGCGAGGCATGCCCCAAGTGCGGCGGCAAGCTCGGCGAGGCCCGCCAGTTCAACCTGATGTTCAAGACGTTCATGGGACCGGTCGAGGACGACGCCGCGCAGATCTGGCTGCGGCCGGAGACGGCCCAGGGCATCTTCGTCAATTTCGAGAACGTGTTGAACTCGTCCCGGAAGAAGCTGCCCTTTGGAATCGCCCAGATCGGAAAATCGTTCCGCAACGAGATCACGCCCGGCAACTTCATATTCCGCACGCGCGAGTTCGAGCAGATGGAGATGGAATACTTCTGCCACCCGGACGAGGCCGAAAAGTGGTTCGAATACTGGGTCGAGTTCAGCATGGGATTCTTCACCCGCTTCGGCATTCGCAAAGAGATGCTCCGGCTCAGGGAGCACACCGACGACGAGAGGCCCCACTACGCGACCCGCGCCACCGACATCGAGTACCGGTTCTCGTTCGGCTGGTCGGAGCTGGAGACGATCAACCACCGCGGCGATCACGATCTCAAGGCCCACTCAGAAAAGAGCGGCAAGGACCTCTCTTATTTCGACGAGCAGACCAGGGAGCGGTTCATTCCGCACGTCGTTGAGCCCGCGATGGGCGCCGACCGGACCCTGCTGGCGCTCCTCGCCGACGCCTATGACGAGGAAGAGGGCGAAAAGGAGATCCGCACGGTGCTGCGCCTGCACCCGGAGATCGCGCCCGTCACGGTCGCCGTGCTTCCGTTGAGCAAGAAAGACACGCTCGTGCCCACGGCAAAACGCGTGCATGAAATCCTGAGCAAGAGCTGGAATGCCCAGTATGACGATACCCAGAGCATCGGCCGCCGCTACAGGCGCCAGGACGAGGTGGGCACGCCCCTTTGCGTCACGGTCGATTTCAAGACAGTCGAGGAAGACGACGCCGTAACGATCAGGCACCGGGACACGATGGAGCAGATCAGGGTGCCCATAGAGAACCTCGCCGCCGCGGTTGGCGACCAGCTGGAAGCCATCCGCAAAGACGTAACGTCTTAAGTTGACCGGCCTGTGACCGATCTCGATCTCATAGAAATCTTTCTCCTGATAGCGCGCTGGATTCATGCCATCGCGGCCGTCGCGTGGATTGGCGGAAGCGTGCTCTTCGCCTTCGTCCTGCGGCCGGTCGGCAAACTCGAGCCGGAAGCCATGGGCCGCATCATGCCCCACGTCGGCCGCTACTACCGCGAGATGGTGGACCTGTCCATCGTTGCCATCATCTTCACCGGTATTCTGCTGACGCTCGACCGTCTTGCCGACGAGGCGGCCACCGCCACATACGGCGCGGTTCTTGGCGTAAAACTCGGCGTGGCGCTGCTGATGTTCATCCAGATGTGGAACCTGCGCCAGTCCGGCGGCAGCGCGATCACCGGCCCGCGCTGGGTGCAAAAGTTCTCCTGGCTGCTCGGCTATAACGCCCTCGTCTTCATGGGCGTCATCGTCTACTTCCTCGCCAACCTGCTCGCCGTCCTGTTCGATGACAGCCTGCGGGCGGTGAGTTAAGCCGGCCTACCCGGGCGGCCCCCGCTCCCACACCCGCACGCCGGACGCATCCACGTCACGCAGCAGATCGCCCGGCGTCGCGCCGCTGATCGGGTGGATCAGCTCCGGCGCTATCTCGGCCAGCGGCGCCAGCACGAACGCCCGCTCCGCCATGCGCGGATGGGGCACCTGCAGGCCCGGCACGTCGATTACGCGATCCCCGTACAGCAGGAGGTCAAGATCTATCGGCCGGGATTCGTTCTTGCGCTTCCGGTTGCGGCCCAGCTTGGTCTCGATCTGGAGCAGCCGGTTCATCAGCTCTGTTGCCGGCAGCGTTGTACGAAGCCGGCAGACCTGGTTCAAATATGCCGGCTGCGGCGCGCCGACTCCCCACGGATCGGTCTCGTATATCGACGACTCGCCGGTCAGATCACCAAGATTGGCCAGCTCTTCCCGAGCCACCCGGAGATTCAGCTCCCGGTCTCCCAGGTTAGCGCCAAGGCCAATGTATATGTCGGCAGGCTCGCCATACGGCCGCATGTTGCTCTCGACCCGCACGGGAAACTTCGGAAACGGCACTACGGAGCTTCCCAGCCCCGCACGATTGCGTCCGACATCTTCGCCACCCGCGCCATCTCCTTTACGTCGTGCACGCGAACCATGTCCGCGCCGCTGGCGATCGCCAGGGCCACCGTCGCAGCGGTCCCCTCCACACGATCGTCAACCGGCAGGTCCAGCACCAGCCCGATAGACGACTTACGCGAGGTGCCGACCAGCGTAGGGAATCCGAGCTGCGTCAACTCGTCCAGATGGCGCAGGACCTCCAGGCTGTGCGCAGCCGTTTTGCCGAAGCCGATTCCGGGATCCAGGATGATTCTGTCCCTCTTCACGCCGGCCTTCTCAGCCTCATTGACCGTGGCGATCAGGTCCGTGATCACCTCGCCAACGACATCGTCATATCGCGCCCTGGCCCTGATGTGGGAGATAACGACCGGCGTCCCGAGATCGGCGATGGTCTCGATCATCTCCGGGTCGTAGCCAAGCATCGTCACATCATTGACCAGCCCCGCGCCGGCAGCCACCGCGGCCCTCGCGACCGCGGCCTTGCGGGTGTCGATGCTCACCGGCAGCGAGCACGCAGCGAGAACCGCCTCGATCACCGGCAGCACGCGTTCCAGCTCCTCCTGCACGCCGACAGATCGCGCGCCGTCGTACACACCGGGCGGACGCGTCGACTCGCCGCCGATATCGAGGATGTGGGCGCCTTCGCTCTCGAAGCGCACGGCCTGCTCAACCGCGGCCTCAATCGCTGCCTCGTTCTCCGGGCGGAGCCCGTCGCCGGAGAACGAGTCAGGAGTGATGTTGAGCACACCCATCACGTACGTGCGCGCACCCCACTCGAACGTGGCGCCACCGATTTTCATGGCGCCTCTGGAGGCCGGTATCGGGGTATCAGAAGCAGATGTGGAGGTCACCCTGCGATAGTAGCACCGGGACCTGTTCGGAAGATAAATCTCAAGTTGCGGCCGCAATACGGCTGAGATACGATTCGGCCTGCATTTCCAGAGTTCCCAATAGCCCCGCGCCGGCCTTCGACATGCGCGGGCCGGGCCACAAGAGCGCGTCCTATAGCAACCACCCCGCCAGAGCCGGTAGAGAAAGATCCGCCTGATCCTGAAGAGGGTTCGGAACACGGCGCCCCGGACAAGCGCGCGCAACTTGCCCAACGGCGCGAGGCCGGCCTGCTTGGCGGCGGGCAGAAGCGCATCGACGCCCAGCACGAGAAGGGCAAGCTAACCGCAAGGGAACGCCTCGACCGGCTGCTGGATCCCGGCTCGTTCACAGAGATAGACCCCTTCGTACAGCACCAGTCAAGCGACTTCGGCCTCGACAAAATGCGCTTCGACGGCGATTCGGTCATCGCCGGCTACGGCCTGATCGGCGGCCGCCAGGTGTTCGTATACGCCATGGACTTCACGGTCATCGGCGGAACGCTGTCGGAGGCGGCCGCAGGCAAAATCTGCAAAGTCATGGACCACGCCACTCGCACCGGCGCGCCCGTAATCGGCATCAACGACTCCGGTGGCGCGCGCATCCACGAAGGCATCGGCTCACTCGCCGGCTACGGCCAGCTATTCCGCCGCAACGTCCTCGCCTCCGGCGTCGTCCCCCAGATCACCATCATCGCCGGTCCATCGGCCGGAGGCGCTGTCTACTCCCCCGCCCTGACCGACTTCATCTTCATGGTCGAGAACATCGGCCAGATGTACCTGACGGGTCCCGGCCCGGTGAAGGCCGCGACCGGGGAAGACGTCACATTCGAGG
>JADFPB010000201.1 GCA_022562515.1 Chloroflexota bacterium
CGGATCATCGCCGAGCGTATGCGGCAGATACCGGAGTACGAGGAGAGCTTCATCGCGCTGTTCGGCGGTGAGGCCAGCTTCGGCAAAATCCGTAGTGCGCTGGTCGAATATCTCAACACCCTGAAATCGGAGAACAACCCGTACGTCGACTTCGTGGCCGGCGACTCGGCTGCACTGTCTGCGCAGGCGCAGCGCGGCCTGGCGCTGTTTAATGGCCGGGCGAGTTGCTCGACGTGCCATAGCGGTGAGTTGCTCTCCGACGGCGAGGCACACGCCCTGGGCGTTCCCGAGAACCCGGACGTTTTCGCCAACACGGACCGGCACATAACGTTCAGGCGGTTCTTCAAACAGTTCGGCATCGGCGATTTCGTGACTCTGCGGGAGGACGTCGGCGTGTTCGCCCAGACCCACGAGGACTGCGACCGCGGCGCTTTCTACACGCCGAGTTTGCTGGAGGTGGCTTCCACGGCGCCGTACATGCACAACGGCATGCTAGCGACGCTCGAAGACGTGGTCCGGTTCTACGACGATGGCGCGGGGGGCGACGCGATAACGCCCCTTGGGCTTACTGACAATGAAGTCTCCGACCTGGTGGCTTTCCTCGAAAGCCTCGGGAGCACATTGCCGCCGGTGGAAGTGCCCAGACTCCCTGATTACCAGTTGCGGGAGCTGGGAGTCAACTGATGTCACAACAGACTTCTGGCGGTCTACTGAGACTTTTTCTGGTGGCGGCGCCGGTAATCATCATCGGCGGCCTGGCGATCGTCGTAGTGACGCTGGTCAACGACCGCCCAGATGAGGGTGAGGCGAAAGCGGCGCTTCAGCAACCGACGCCTATCCTGCCTACCCTGGCGCGCGAGGCGGCGGCAAACGTCGGCGTATCTCCGGCTGATCTCAGAGCGCTGGGCTTTGACATCCTTTCGCCGGTCGTCATGCCGCCGGACAACCCGCTCAACGATGCGAAGATCGAGCTTGGCAAGCTGCTCTTCTTCGACCCACGGATGAGCGCGAACTCTTCTATTAGCTGCGCGTCCTGCCATCAGCCCGCGCAAGGCTGGGGAGAGGGCCTGGACATCAACTTCGGGTTCACGAACACGCCCCACTGGCGCAATTCGCAGACCATCATCAACAGCGCCCATCTTTCAAAACTCTTCTGGGGCGGCGAGAAGCTGAGCCTTGAGGCGCAGGCGAAGTCGGCGTGGACCGGCGCCACCGCCCAGAATCTGGACCCGGACCTGGCCGAGGAGCGGATGCGGCAGATACCCGAGTACGTCCGGCTGTTCACCGTTGCGTTCGGGTCGACCGGCCCGTCTTTCGACGATGCCCTCAGGGCCGTCGCCGCGTTCGAGGCGACGATCAACTCTACGAACGTGCCGTTCGACAGGTATCTGGAGGGCGACACGTCTGCGCTTTCGGAGTCGGCTATCAGGGGCGCCGAGCTGTTCGTGGGCCAGGCCGGTTGCTCGGCCTGCCACAGCGGCCCGCTCCTGACGGACCAGAGCTTCCATGCCCTGGGCGTGCCGGACAACCCGAAGTTCGCACAGGATCCGCTGCGACAGATCACGCTCAGGTTCCAGAACAGAGCACGCGGTGTTCCGGAAGATGTTTACAGAACCGTCGACACCGACCTTGGTCTGTTCTACACGACCAAGCAGGAGATCGACATCGACAAGTTCCGCACGCCCATGCTCCGCGAGGTCGGCCAGACCGGCCCGTACATGCACAACGGGGTATTCGCGACGCTCGAAGAGGTCGTTCAGTTCTACAACGCGGGCGGCGGCAGTTCCCCCAACAAGAGCCCGTTGATAAGCCCCCTCGGCCTGGACGGCCAGGAGGTCGCCGACCTGGTGGCGTTCCTGGAGTCGCTGACGGGCGATCCGATCATCGTCGAGCAGCCCGATCTTCCCGATTACGAGGTACTGCCATGACGCCCTCTGACAAGCAGTTGAGCCCAGAACAGATAAACCAGATCGCCATGCCGGAGATACCGGAGGAAATGCTGACCGACGACAAAGGCAGCCTGCTGAATCCGTGCATAAGCCGGCGCCGGTTCCTGATGCTGGGCGCCGCCACGCTGAGTCTCGTGGCCGTTCAGGGCATCATCCCGGGACGGCTCGTAAACGCGGAGCTGGCCGAGTACGAGGGCCAGATGGTCGGATCACTGAGCGCGTTGCGTATCGGCGAGCCAGTCTCCTTCCGGTACCCGTGGGACCACCCGAGCGCGGAGAACTATCTCATCAAGCTGGGCGCCCCCGCCGGAGGCGGCATCGGGCCCGACGACGATGTCGTTGCATTCAACACGATCTGTCCCCACATGGGCTTCCCAATGCAGGGCACGTATAACGGCGAGCACCAGATGATGGGGCCGTGCGGCTGGCATCTGAGCACTTACGACCTGACCAGGCACGGCATGGTGGTCTCCGGCCATGCGACTTCAGGGCTGCCGCAGATCGTCCTTGAAGCGCGCGGAGACGACATCTACGCGACGGGTGTCCAGTCGCTGATATTCGGGTTTAGCGACAACCAGGTCAACCCGAACGGCTAGCAGGTGAGTGAAGTGAGAAGCAGCAACTGATGGCCGACGAATATAAGCCGCAAGACCGGGTACCTCTTCCACCCGCCAACGCTAAGGTCGTCACCACCGCGTGCGACTACTGCATCGTCGCATGCGGGTACAAGGTATACACGTGGCCGGACGGCGAGGAGGGCGGCCCGAAGGCGGAGCAGAACGCCCTGGGGCTCGACTACCCGGTTGGGCCTGGCGGCGGATGGATCAGCCCGAACCAGCATAATTTCGCGACCATCGACGGACGGCGCCACCACGTCGTCGTCGTCGCGGACGCGGATGCCACGGTGGTGAATCGCGGCGGCAACCACTCGATACGCGGCGGGACGCTGGCGGGCAAGATTTACAACCCGGACACGCCGACGCGCGACCGGCTGACCAGCCCGCTCATGCGGGTGAACGGGAAGTTGACGCCGGTCTCGTGGGACACCGCCATCGACGTGATGGCCCGCGTTTCCAGGCACATCCTCGACACGCACGGTGAAGCGGCGTGGGGCATGAAGACGTACTCCTACGCCTATTTCGAGAACACTTACGCCATCTCGAAGCTCGCGTTCAGGTCTATCGGTACGCCGGCGTACTCGCCGCACGACAAGCCGGGTCCCGGCGATGACACCGCCGGCCTCACCGACTCCGGCATCATCCCGTTCAGCGCTTCGTATGAAGACTGGAACCAGGCCGACGTGATCTTCATCTCCGGGACCGACCCGTTCGAGACGAAGACGATTCTGTTTACCGAATGGATGATGACCGGAGCTGAGAAGAAACTCATCATGGCGCTTCCTCGCAAGACGGCGGGAGTGGCCTGGGCGGAGAGGAACGGTGGCCTCTTCCTGCAGGTAATTCCGGGTTCCGACACGGTCCTCCACCTGGCGATCTCCCGCATCATCCTGGAAAACGGCTGGGAGGATACTGAGTTCATCCAGAAATGGGTCGCCACCAACTGGGAGATCCAGGCCGGCGGCGGCAGGGGCACGCGCAACACACCGTGGCAGTGGCGCACGACGTGGGGCCAGCTCGGCACGGATTTTTCCGGCTACAAAGAGTGGCTGCTCCAGCAAGAGGTTTCCGAGCTGGATCGCGCCGCGGAGATCACGGGAGTCGCCGCCGAGAAGATCCGCCAGGCAGCTGAAATGATCGCCAGGCCGGTGAACGGCCGGCACCCGAAAACCTCATTCGGCCTCGAGAAGGGCAACTACTGGTCGAACAACTACCTGAACACCAGTTCCTATGCCGCCATGGGGCTCCTTTGTGGAGCAGGCAACCGGCCCGGACGCGTGATATCCCGCCTGGGCGGGCACCAGCGCGGCTGGCTGGCGGCTGCTTCATACCCACGCAACAAGTCGCCCAACAAGATCTCAGGACGGCGCCGGCAGGAGATCGATCTCGACCGCTGGCTGGAGGCCGGAAACCTCAGGTGGGCATGGGTCTTCGGCACGATGTGGATCCAGGCGATGGCCGCGTCGGACGAGTTCTACAGGCGCTGGCTGCAGCTGACCCGCGAGAATCCCAACCAGATCACGAGCACCGACCCGGCGCAGGCCGCGGAGACGCTGATAGCGCGTGCGGATTCCGGCGGCATGGTGGTCGTCAACTCAGAAGTATATCTCCGCGAGCCGATCACCAGCGAGCTGTCAGACATCGTCCTACCCGCCTCCGGCTGGGGCGAGCACGACTACACCCGCGCCAACGGCGAGCGGAGGCTGCGTCTTTACTCCAAGTTCTACGACCCGCCCGGCGAGGCCAAGCCTGACTGGTGGGCGATAGCGCAGTTCGCCAGAAAGATGGGCTTCGAAGGCTACGACTGGCAGGAGCCCAACGATGTCTTCGAGGAGGCTGCACGCTTCTCACGCGGCGGCATTTTGAACTACCACCCGCTTGTCGTGAAGGCGAAAGAGGAGGGTAAAAAAGGCCACGAGAAGCTGCGGGAGTTCGGCACTACCGGCATCCAGACGCCGATCCGGCTGGAGGGCGGCGAGCTGGTCGGCACCCAGCGGTTG
>JADFPB010000024.1 GCA_022562515.1 Chloroflexota bacterium
GTGGTTACATCGCAGGACGCGGGTGCAAATAAGCCGCACCCGCCGATTTTTCTGGCGGCGCTTGCCCGGGCTGCCGCCGACGCCGAAGAGGCTCTGCTGGTGGGCGACTCGCTGGAAGCCGATATCGACGGGGCACGCGGAGTCGGCATCAGGGCCGTGTTCATGGATAGAGACGGCCACTATCCGGACTACTCAGGCGGACCGAGGATCACTACCATGAATCAGCTCATGTCTGTGATCGAGGAGTTGGAGTCTGGTTAGTCGGCAGGAGAGAGCGCTCCGGCCGCTTCAAAGAGCTTGAGGGCGGCTTCACGGAACTCGACGATTTGCTCAAGAATCCAGAACAACTCTTCGAGCCAGTCCTCATCGTCACGGTCCACTTCCATCCTGATCTGCATGTGGCCGACATCCACCCCGCGGCCTAAAGCCTTCTGAAGCGCCAGGCGCGCGCCGCCGGTAGGGTCTTTCAGGTTGAGAGTGAGACGGGTGGGCCCGCTTGATATCGAGACTACGTTGGCCTCCTCGCACAGAACGCGGGCCCTGACGGTGGCAAGGAGCAGTTCGGCCGGCGTGGGCAGCGGGCCGAATCGATCGCGAAGTTCCCGCTCCATATCGTCAATGACGGCCTCACTTGCGATGCGGGCAATGCGCTGGTAGATGGTGAGCCGCTCGGCCAGATCTTCCACATATGTGTACGGGAGCCGGGCATCGACTCCAAGATCGATGTTGACCAGCGAGAACTCGGGAACTTGTTCTTCTGCCTGTTCACGGCCATCCGCCTCACGCAAATCGCGCACTGCCTGGCTGAGCAGCTTCGTGTAGAGATCGAACCCGATCGCGGCGATCTGCCCGCTCTGTTCGGCGCCCAGGATGTTGCCCGCGCCCCGAATCTCCAGATCCCTCATCGCGATCTGGTACCCGGCGCCCAGCTCGGTGGCCGCGGCAATCGTGTTGAGGCGTTGCTCGGCTGCTTCCGTGAGCCGCCGGCCACGGTCTATGAGGAAATAGGCGTATGCCCGTCTGCTACTGCGGCCAATGCGGCCTCTGAGCTGGTAGAGCTGCGAGAGACCGAACCGGTCCGCGCGGTCGATCAGAAGTGTGTTTACGTTCGGCAGATCGAGGCCTGACTCGATGATAGTGGTGCAAATCAGAACATCAAACTCGCGGTCCGCGAACTCAGTCATCACCGCCTCGAGCTCACGCTCGTCCATCTGGCCGTGCCCGACCCCGATGCGGGCCTCGGGCACGAGTTTCCGCAGTTGCCCGGCGAAGTAGTCGATCGTCTTGACCCGGTTGTGGACGTAGAACACCTGGCCGCCCCGGTCCAGCTCCCGGAGTATTGCCTCCCTCACCAGGTCCCGTGAGTCTTCCGTGATAAAGGTCTTGATGGGCAGGCGTTCTTCGGGCGGCGTCTCTATCGTGCTCATGTCCCGGATGCCTGCCAGGGACAGATAAAGCGTGCGTGGTATCGGCGTGGCGCTCATCGTCATCACATCGACTGCGCTCCGCATCCGCTTCAACCGCTCTTTGTGGACCACGCCGAACCGATGCTCCTCATCGATGATCACGAGGCCCAGGTTCTTGAAGAAGACGTCTTTCTGCAGCAACCGGTGCGTGCCGATGACGATGTCGACCTCGCCTGTGGCGAGACCGCCAAGGGTTTTCTTTATTCCCGCATCCGGCACGAGCCGGCTCATGGCGGCAACCGTTACGGGGAAGCCGCTCATGCGCTCTCTGAAAGTCACCAGGTGCTGCTGCGCCAAAATGGTCGTTGGCACAAGTATGGCGACCTGATAACCCGCCTGAACAGACTTGAATGCGGCGCGTATGGCGACCTCTGTCTTGCCGTACCCAACGTCGCCGCTGACGAGGCGGTCCATCGGCGTCGACAGTTCCATGTCGGCCTTGACTTCCACCATCGCCCGGGCTTGATCCGGCGTCTCTTCAAACGGGAAGCTCGCCTCCAGTTGATCCTGCCACGGCGTATCTGGCCCCGTGGCTATCCCGTGGACGACCTCGCGAGCCGCGTACAGGGCGATCAACTCTCCGGCCATCTGCTCGGTAACCCGCTTTGCACGAGCCTTCGCCCGCGTCCACTCCTGCGTGCCAAGACGTGTGAGCCGCGGGGCGGTGTCGCCGCTTCCGTGGTAGGGCGAAAGCCGGTCGAGCTGCTCCATGGGAACGAACAGTTTGTCTTCCTGTGCGTACTCCAGGACCATGTACTCACGGGTCGTCTCGCCCTCAATCTCGGTCGTGCCTGCGAACCGGCCGATGCCATGCTCGATGTGGACCAGGTACGCGCCAATCTGCAGATCCTGCAGGCGTGCTGCGCGGCGTGCCCGTCTGCGCCTGGTAGGACGCTGCTCCCTGGTGACGCCGAATACCTCAGAGTCCGTGAGCACCATCAGCCGCTCAACATCGTTCGGCGCGAAGAGGAAGCCATTCCTCAGATGCCCCGGCACGATGGTTACGCTACCGTCCTCCGGAAGCCGGGCCAACCCCTCTACGGACCGTGCATCTATGGCGCGTTCTCCGGCCAGATCGACGAGGCGGTCGCCGTGGCGCGAGAGAATGACCGTTGGCACGCCAGCCCTGGAGCGGTCGGCGATTGCAGACCACAGGCGGTCGGGGTCGGCGCCGGTTATCGGCGCCGGGAGAAACGGCAGTCTGATGGAGCTACCAGGCAGGTCTTCCGTGACTCCCCAGGGTGACAGTCTCAGCAGTTGCTTTGAGGCGTTGATCCCGTCCGCTATGAGTCCCCAGTCGAGGTGTGCCAGCGGGAAGTTGCGGGGGATCTCCCCGCGTTTTTCTTTGGTCTCGCGGTGCCTTTCCATGCGCCCGTCGGCAACACGGGCATTCTCTTCCCCTTCGGTGGGACGCAGGACGACCAACACGGTGTCTTCGGGCAGATAGTCAAATATCGAGCCGTGGTTTACGAAGCCCGAGTACAGCTCGATGCCGTCGATGCGCTCGCCATTTTGCACGCGGCCGAGCTCTTCGATAATCCGGTCCCCCATGCTATCGTCGGTCCGACCGAAGTCGAGATTGGCGATCAGCTCGTCGAGACGTTCCTCATCTGCCAGCGCGGGGAGATTGTCGCGAGCGGGTATGACTGTAAATTCATCGAGTGGCTCTGTAGAACGCTGACTCTCGGGGTCAAACTCCCTGATGCTCTCTACCTCGTCCCCGAAGAACTCGATTCTCACGGGGCTCTCAAGCGATGGGGGGTAGACGTCCAGAATGCCGCCCCTGCGGCTCGCAAGGCCGGGACCGTCCACGATCGGCTTAAGCTCGTAGCCCATGTCCACCCAGCGAGCCACAAGTTCGTCCATGGATAGCCGGTCGCCGACAGCGATCGCGTGTGCCGACTCTTTGAACGCGTCCGCCGAAAGCACTTTTTGCGCAGCCGCGGCGACAGACGTGACGATGAGCGGTGGCGAGCCGGCGCGAATTGAAGAAAGCGCCGCGAGCGACTGGATACGCTGGTGAATGGCCTGGCTATCGGGCGAGAGTCGCTCAAAGGGCAGTATCTCCAGCTCGGTGAACTGGTACACGTGCTCATCGCTCCCGATCCACAATGGCAACTGATCAGTCAGCCGCCTCGCCATATCCGCCGCCGGGGTGACGACCAGCATCGGCCTGGAGAGTGTTCGCCACAGCGCTGCGATCGTGCATGATGTAGCCGCGTCGAGCACCGTCGCTGCAACGTCGGGGTCTTCACGCTGCAGGCCCTTGCGGATTTCGTCTAGCTCTTCCGAGTCTGCCAGTAGTTGAAGTAGCGGTTCCAGTGCCAAAAGCCAGGCCTTTTTCAAGTTAAAATCACGCGCGAAAAGGCCAGCAAACGGCCGCTGGCCCTGTATATCTGTCGGAAATAGTAGCATCCCCGCCGGGTGCGGCCCAACGGAACCAGGCTTGCCTGCCCACAGAAATGAGTTTGCCCATCCCACAGAATTGAATCTGCCCAAAGGTATAATCGATAGTCAGTTTTCCCTCGTACGAATATCGAATTCCGCCTGCCATCTCACTGGGGAGGGCTTCCGTGTCAAAGAACGCCGATTCGCACCACTCCCCGGGCCATCACACCTGGCGCCGAGTTGTGGTCAAAGTCGGCACCAACCTTCTTACCGCCGGGTCGGACCGGCTGTCTCCGGCGGCGATCGCGACTATCACCCACCAGATTGCTGACCTGCGCCGTTCCGGGATAGAGGTCGTGCTGGTGACGTCGGGAGCCGTAGCGGCCGGCCAGGCCATGCTCAACGGGCACGGAGGTTCCCTGCCGCGCCACGGGATCGCCAATCGACAGGTGCTTGCGTCGCTCGGCCAGTCTTCATTAATGGCGGAATACTCCAGGTGTTTCGAACGCGAAGGTTTCCTGGCGGCCCAGGCGCTGGTATCGAGAACCGACCTGGAAAGCGATCACGGCTACCTGAATACCCGCAACGCGCTCCTGGGCGTCATCCAGGCCGGAGCCATACCGGTAGTAAACGAGAACGACGTGGTGGCGATCGAAGAACTCGAGGGTGAGGTGTTCGGCGATAACGACCGGCTGTCCGCCCGCGTGGCCGACGTCGTCGACGCAGACACGCTGGTGATCCTGAGCGATGTAGACGGACTGTACGATCGTGACCCGCATCTTGACGAAGACGCCGTGCGAATACCGGAGGTTCGGCACATCGGCCCGGAAATAAGGGCGGCCGCGGGCCTGACCGGCACGAAACGCGGTCGCGGGGGCATGGCCACGAAGCTTGATGCTGCCGAGATAGCGACCCGGATAGGGACCTCGGTCATCATCGCTTCAGGCACCGAGCCGGATGTGCTGATGCGCCTGTCAAACGGTGAGGATCTCGGCACCAGGTTTCTCGCGCGATCAAGCCGGCTCGAGAGCAGGAAGCGCAGAATCCTCGCCACCCTGCGAGCCGATTCCGGACGTGTAGTGGTGAACCCTGGAGCCGCTTCGGCTCTTCTTCAGCGGGGCAGCAGCCTGCTGCCGCCCGGGGTGCTCAGCGTCTCCGGCCAGTTCGAGCGCGGCACGAATATCGCGGTCTGTGACGAAGGTGGTACGGTGATCGCAGCCGGCCGGGCGAACTACTCTTCGGCCGATGTGGAGCGGATCAAGGGCCTGCAGTCGGGAGAGGCACGCGCTATCGTTGATAATGACTACGGTGACGAAGTGATCCACAGGAACAATATGGTGCTGGTCGATCACGATTCAGATCAAGATAAGTAGACCGGGAAGATGACCAAACCCGACCTGGAAAAGATGGGTGCGAGAGCAAGAGAAGTCTCTCGGGAACTTGCGCGCGTATCAACCGAATCCAAGGTTGCCGCTCTGAGAGCGATTGCCGACGCGCTGATAAGCGATGCTGGCAGCATCCTGGAAGCGAATGCGAAGGACATCGAAAGCGCGAAGTCGAGCGGCATGTCCGAAGAGCTTCAGGATAGGCTGCTACTGACCGAAGAGCGGCTCGGGAACCTGGCCGGAAGCGTCAGAAGCATCGCCGCCCAGCCGGATCCGGTCGGTGAAATCATCGAAGAGGGAACGCGACCCAACGGGCTGAAGGTCCAGCGTCGCCGGATTCCCCTGGGCGTGATCGGTCTCATATACGAGAGCCGCCCGGACGTGACAATCGACGTGGCGAGCCTGTGCCTGATGTCCGGGAACGTGGCGATCATGCGCGGGGGCAGTGAGTCTTACGAGTCCAACCGGGCGCTGGTATCGCTGGTCCGAAACTGCATCTCCGGCGCCGGCATACCGGCGGACGCCGTTCAGTTCGTGGAATCGAAAGATCGAGCTTACGTCGAGCAGATGCTGGGGATGAAAGAGTACATAGACCTGCTCATCCCGCGTGGCGGGGCCGAGCTGGTGCGAATGGTTGCCGAACGGGCCACTATGCCGGCCATAACCGGAGGAATCGGAGTTTGCCACACTTATGTCGATAAGGCAGCCGACCTCGAAATGGCGGTCGCTATAGTCCATAACGCCAAAGTGCAGCGGCCCAGCGTATGCAACGCCCTGGATACCGTCCTCGTGCACGCCGATATCGCCGGGGCCTTCCTGCCATCCATGGCCGGCAGTTTCTGGCGAGACGGGGTCGAGATTCGGGGCGACCGCCGGACGCTGGCCCTCCTTGAGCCCATCGCAACCGAATCCAATGCGAACGGTCTGCTGAAGGCAGCCGTAGAAGAAGATTTCGATACCGAGTTCCTGGGAATGCGGGCCGCTGTGCGGGTAGTCGAGTCCATCGATGATGCGCTCGAACATATCGTGCAACACGGCTCGAATCACTCTGAGGCGATCGTGACCGAAGATACCGCCGCGAGGGATCGATTCCTGGATGAAGTCGACGCCTCGGCCGTCTTTGCCAACTCATCAACCAGATTCAACGATGGCGCCGAGTTCGGCCTTGGAGCAGAGGTGGCGATATCGACAGACAAGCTGCACGCTTACGGGCCGATGGGCCTCAGGGAGATCACGAGCTACAAGTGGGTCGTCGTCGGTGACGGCCAGATTCGCAGCTAACCGTCGGCATGCCGGCTGACAGGAGACCCAGATGCCTAACTTTTTCTTCGAGCGAGAGTGCCGCACGCCGTCCTCGGAGTGCTACACGATCATGGACAGCGGGGCCGCAGTTGGGCGTCTGGACCTCCACTTCACCCGCCTGATGGTGCACGGCACACTGGTGGTTTCAGAAAGCCTGACCCAGGAGTCTATTCAAGAGCTGGTCGAGATCATCGACGAGGATGTTCTCGATGCGGTCGGCATTGAGCGCGAAGAGTTCATTGTGCATGTGCACCAGGGGCGCGATCTTGGCGTCTACAGCAACCAGGACCTCCGTTCGGGCGGCAACGGCCACCCGCCGACGGGCGCCTGAGCTGCGACGATCATTCCGTTGATCGTCGATTTTCACACCCATATCCTTCCGGAACGGTTCCGTTCAGATCGCGCATCTATTGCCGCGAAAGACGAGACGTTCGCGGAGATGTTCAGCGACCCGGACAGCCGAATTGCCAGCGCCGAAGAGCTCATCGAATCAATGCGGGCGGCGGGAATCGACCGCTCGATAGCACTCGGCTATGGTTGGAGCGACCTGGACGTCGCCCGCGAGGCGAATGACTACATTCTCGAAGCGGCGGCGCGGCATCCCGATCAGATCGTCCCGTTTTGCTCGGTAAACCCGGCGTGGGGTGTCGAGGCGATCGCGGAAGCCCGGAGGTGCGCGGAGCAGGGCGCACGGGGAATCGGCGAGCTGCATCCGGATACGCAGGGCTTCAACCCGGCAGACACCGAGCTGCTTAAGCCGTTTATGCAAGCCGTGCGCGAGTTGGGCCTGATTGTTTTGATGCACGCCTCAGAGCCGGTGGGGCATATGTACCCTGGCAAAGGCTCAGCCACCCCCGATCGGCTGGAAGCGATGGTCACCGACTTCCCGGACAACAAGATCGTTTTCGCGCACTTCGGGGGCGGGCTGCCTTTTTACGGCCTGATGGACGAGGTTCGAGACGGCCTGGCCAATGCCTGGTTCGACACGGCGGCGACGCCATTTCTCTACAACTCGCATGTGTACTCGACAACGGCACGGACGATTGGGCCTGAGAAGATCCTCTTCGGAAGCGATTTTCCGCTCATTACCCAGAAGCGGGCCATGGCGCACATATTGGGCAGCGACTACCCCGACGAGTTCCGCGACTCGCTGCTGGGAGGAAATGCCGCGTGTTTGCCGGGAATTGCATGATGCTGCATGACCCTCACGTGCGCCTCTGCTCGCCCTGGCCGGGTGACCGGCTTGCTATTCTGGCCCCCAGCCATATCATCTGCGTCCTGACAACCGGAGCGAGCCCAGACAGCCGGAGCAAACAATGAAGATACTCGTCACATCGGCCACTTCGCGTATCGGCCGCGCCGTAGCCGACGCGCTTACAGACGCCTACGATGTCACGCGAACCGACCTGCCGGATCATGGCGGCGGCAAAGACGGCATCGTCGCCTGTGATCTGAACCACGACGAGGCAACGGACGATCTCGTCAGCGGCATGGATATCGTGATACACCCGGGCTTTGGCGCTCACTCCGGTGATGCAACGTGGCTCATCGATTTCCACACGCGGCGCAGCTACAACCTGCTCCGGGCATGCGTGGATCAGGGTGTGCCACGGGCGATATATCTCAGCACTCTCAGATTGCTGGAGGATTACCCGGAGCGGATGACCGTCAGTGAACGATGGAAGCCTCGGCCATCGACGGATGACGAGATTCTTGCCGTTCATCTGGGCGAGTACACGTTCAGGGAGTACGCCCGCGAGGAGCCGATCTCGACGACAATTCTGCGTCTCGGGTTTCCCGTGGTAGACGGACCGAGCGCGAACGCCCAATCCTCCGGCGAGACGGCAGCGCTGGCCGTCGAAGATCTCGGCACGGCTGTGAAGTCTGCGATCAATGCTGAGCTGACCGGATATCAAATACTGCACGTGCAATCGCCGGTGAGTAACGCCCGCTATTTGATGGGAGCGGCCGAGATGGCCATCGGATATCCCCCGTCGAGGGAATTACTGGCCAGAGATTCGCTGGCAGGGGAGGGGGCCGCGCGATGAAGGTCCTCATTCTTGGCGGAAACGGTATGCTCGGCCCCTGGGTGGTCAAGTCGCTCGAGGGGCGCCATGAGCTCCGCATCACCGACATCAACGATCTCGAGACCCCGCACGAGTATGTGAAACTGGACGTCTCTTCGCTCGATGGGGTAGTCGACGCGGCGGAGGGGATGGACGCGATCATCAACCTGTCCGTGTTGCGTCCGCACCGTCAGATCGCATTCGATGTGAACACCCGCGGCAACTACAACATGGCAATTGCCGCCAGGACGCACGGGATACGCCGCCTGATCAATACCGGACCTCACTACCAGCTGGCCGGACCGAATTACGAAGAGTTCAACTTCGATCTCAATCCGGACATGCCGCCGCAGCCCGGAACCCGGCTTTACGCCCACACCAAGGCGCTTGGCCAGGAGATTCTGCGAATCTTCTCAGAGACCGACGATATCTACGTTCAGACGTTGCTGTTCTATAACTTCTACGATGCGGAGACTCTATCGGCACCGAACGGCGGACCGCGATTGGGCACGGACCTGACGCCGTTCAGCGTGGCATGGACAGACGCTGGAGAGGCGATTCGGGCAGCGCTTGAGATCGAGCTGGCGAATCTCCCCTCGCGCTGTGAGACCTACAACGTATTCACAGACCTGCCGCACGGGAAGTTCAGCAACCTGAAAGCTCGCCGGCAACTCAACTGGCAGCCGCGCCACTTCCTGGAAGGTGTCTGGACCAGGCCTCTGTCGCCCGGCAAATAAGCCGCCCTGGGCCAGTCGCTGCGATCCCATCGCAGGGACCCGGCTTGCCCGGCCCACAGGCCGCCATTTCCCGCAAAAGCAAAGCCCCCGACAACAATATGCCGGGGGCATTTGCGTTCTATCTGCGTGACGGCCGCACCCAACCCGCGGCCATTGGCCGGAGATGGCCACCCTCGCCGCGGCCGCTGACGCCCCGCAGAGAAGGTGGGGGCCGTGTCTGCTAGTCGGCCTCTACCGCCGCCTCTTGCGGCTCCGCTGAGAGCGAGGCGGCAGCGCCGCCGCCGGCCTCGCGTGCGCGCTCCAAACTGGAGTTGTAGAGATGGCATGAGACCTCGTGGTTCGTCTCTTCCAGGCCGAGCTTCGGCGGCAACTGCTCGCAGATGTCACCGATCTTCATCGGGCAGCGGGGGTTGAACGTGCAGCCCGACGGCGGGTCGATAGGCGATGGGACCTCGCCCGGGAGGATGATCTCCTCACGAACGATGTCCGGGTGCGATGGCAATGCCGCTGAAATCAGGGCCTTCGTGTAGGGATGCATCGCATTGTCGAAGAGAGGGTCCGTTTCGCCCATCTCAACGATGCGACCGAGGTACATCACACCCACCCTGTGGCACATGTAGCGCACCGTGGCGAGGTTGTGGGCGATCAGCAGGTAAGAGAGGTTGTGCTCCTTCTGCAGGTCAACCAGAAGGTTCATGATCTGGGCGCGGATTGAAACGTCAAGCGCAGATACCGGCTCGTCCAGAATGATCAACTCAGGGTTCAACGAAAGTGCGCGGGCGATGCCGATGCGCTGGCGCTGGCCGCCCGAGAACTCGTGCGGGTAAAGGTTCGCCTGGTACGGGTTCAGGCCAACCTCAGTGAGCAGATCGCCAACCCGCTCTGTGATCTGCCCCTTCGTCATCGACGTCGCGATCTCCATCGGCTCAGCGACGATAGAGCGCACCCGCATCCGGGGGTTCAGCGAAGACCATGGATCCTGGAAGACGGCCTGCACGTTGGTCCGGTAGTTCCTCTTTTCGGAACGGGACATCCTGGAGATGTCGTTGCCCTGGAAGAGGATATTGCCTCCCGTCGGGCGCTCCAGGCCAAGCACCGTCTTGGCGGTCGTCGTCTTCCCGCACCCGGACTCGCCAACCAGGCCGAACGTCTCGCCGCGCCTGATGTTGAAGGTGATGTCGTCTACGGCCTTGAGGTGCTGGCCGCGCCCGAAGATCGCAAAGCCGCCGCCGACGTCGTAGTACTTCTTCATGGACTGGATGGCCAGAATCACATCGTCAGTGGGGGTGTTGAGATGGTCAAGGCCATCTACGGTCTTCTGTTCTTGCATAACCATCAGGCTTCTTCAGTCTCCCGTCCTAATCAGCGCCGGCAGGCACTGCGGCCGCCTCCGTTATCGTCGCATTTTCAAGCCGCTTGCCGCCCTCGAGCTTCCAGCACGCTGCGCTCTGGGCGCCGCCCTGGTCGAAGATCGGCGGATACTCCTCTCGGCAGACATCCATCACATACTGGCAGCGGGGCGCAAAAGCACAGCCCACAGGCAGGTTGTAAAGCGCCGGCGGCTGGCCCTCGATCGAGTAGAGCCGCTCCGTCTTCTCCTCCAGCTTGGGAACCGATGAGATCAGCGCCTGGGTATACGGGTGCTGCGGATGGTTGAAGATCTGCCGCACATCCCCCGTCTCCACTATCCGGCCCGCATACATCACCGCAACGCGGTCGCACATCTTCGCAACTATCCCGAAATCGTGCGTGATGAAGACGATCCCAAGGCCCGTCTCAGCCTGAATCTCACGCAGCAGCCGCAGATACGCAGCCTGAATCGTCACATCCAGCGACGTAGTCGGCTCGTCGGCGATCAGCACCGAAGGCGCAGAAGAGATACCGATGGCGCCCACAACGCGCTGCCGCATGCCGCCGGAAAGTTGGTGCGGATAGTCCTTCATCCGCATCTCAGGAGCAGGAATCCTCACCTGCCGCAACGAGTTCACCACCTTGTTCATAAGCGTGCGGCCGCGCAGATGCTGGTGGATCCTGATCGCCTCGCCAACCTGGTTCTCCACGTTGAAGACGGGGTTCAGGGCAGTCATCGGGTCCTGCAGGATCATAGAGATCTCACCGCCGCGCACCTGCGACATCTGACCCTCGGAAAGCTCCAGGATGTCACGCCCGTTCAGTATCACGCGGCCGCCAACTATGTGGCCCGGGGGAGACTGCACAAGACGCATCAGCGAAAGCGCCGTCACAGACTTGCCAGAACCCGACTCGCCAACGATGCCCAGCGTCTCACCGCGCCGAAGCGTGAAGCTGAGCCCGTCTACCGCCTTCACAGTCCCCCAGCGGGTAGTGAAATAGGTCCGGAGATCCTCCACCTCAAGCGCAATCTCCTCACGCACCGCAGACGCACCGAAGTGGTCCGTAGAACCGCGGGCGGCCGCATCGGCCCCATCAGAACCGGCAGAACCGCCTGGCGCCTGCTTCCCATCCCCGTTGGGCTCGCCGGCCTCAGCCGGCCGAGTGGATTCCTCCGCCATCTTGACTCCTCACCGCCGAGCACCCCCCCAATCTAAAAGAACGGGACACCCGGCAAAGGCTTGATAACTTAATCCTTCAATACGCAGAAACTAATCGGCACGGCTTCCCGCACGCGCACAGACGCGACACGCCGGCTGCGTCAGCCCCATCGCCACCGAAGCGGGCCCGCCGGACGAGCGGTGAGTATAGCAAAGCAGCAGCCCCCCCAGCCCCCGGTAGAGCCGGAGCCAGGCCCGGGTCAGGGTAACCTGCGGAGGCGCCAGAACACCCGGAATCTCAAGAACCGCCGGGAGAAACTAAGACTCCATCCGCCGCAGGCGTGGGATGAGCACTACAGTCGCCAGTGCCACCAGCACCACCAGCCCGCCATTGATCGCCAGCGCCCACTGCACGCCTATCGCACCCCCGAGCACGCCGAGTTCCAGGTGGCCGATCCAGCCGAACCCGATCGCAAAGACCCACCCGCCAACCGCTCTCCCCCGCATCCGGTCGGGCACGTTCAGTTGAAGCAACGTCCACTGGAGCGCGTCGAAGGCGGCCGCCATCGCCCCGATGCCCGCGACTATGAACAGTGAAAGCACGAACAAGTTCGATCCGCTGAACGCCAGAATCCCCAGTCCGTAGATCGACGTGACGCCGAGCATCAACCAGCCTTTGCGGCGATAGTCGCTGAGCGCCACCAGCCCGGCAGAACCGATCAGGGAGCCCACGCCGGCCATGGTGGTCAACGCGCCAAGGCCAATCGCACCCACCCCGAGCACGTCTTTCGCCATGACCGGCATGACAGACATGTAAGAGAAGGCCAGGATCTCCACCACGATGGCCATAATGAGAAGCGTCCGAACCGTAGGCAGACCGCTCATGACCTTCAGTCCGTCAACAACGTCTCCAGCGATGGACCGGCCGGAACGCTCGGTCGGCCGCCTGGGAAGCGCGGCCATCGAAAGAACGATCAAAACACCGGCGCCATAAACGACCGCGCCCACGAAGAAAACCGTGGATCCGCCGACGGTCTCAATAAGAATCCCGCCGACAAGCGCACCGAGTACGCCGACCGCCCTCGATGCCGTTGATTGAAGCGCGATGCCATTCACCGCGTCACGCTTTTCAACAATGTCAGTGACAAGCGCCTGCGAAGACGGCATTTCAAAGCTGGTGAAAATCCCTCCAACGGCGACGAGGGCGATCACAGGCCAGATGGCCCCGACTCCCCCGATGACCAGCAAGCCCAGCAACATGAGCACCACGGCCTTCATAACGGCCGCTGCGGCAAGCAAATAACGCCGGTCGACTCGATCTGAGATCGTGCCTGCAATCGGCGCCACCACCAGGCCGGGCGCGGTCTGCACCGCAAACGAAAGCGCGGTCAAAAATGTCGAGCCGGTCTGGTCAAGAACCAGGAATCCGACTGCCAGCCTGTTCATCCAGTTCGCGAAGCCGAACATCACCTGGGCGGCCAGCAGACGCCTGAACAGCGGGTAGCTGAACGCCCTCAGAAACGGATACCGATAGCTTCCGGACGCGATCCCAACCGCCTCACCTGATACGTTCTCACCATCGGAGACGGCGTCGCTGACCTGGCTCATCGCTGGTTCATCCGCTGTTCAGGTTCTCAAAGGACGTGCCCTGGCCCCCGAAACGCCGGAATCTATGCGACTCCCAGCTCCGCCTCGACCTCGCCAATAGTCTCGTCGAGCGCGCTCACGAGGAAGTCGACCTCATCCCTGGATATCGTTAGCGGCGGGCAGATCGAGATTATGTCGCCAGCCCTGAAACTGACAATCTTCTTGTCGTACAACTTCTTTGAAATCCGGGCCATCAATTGCGCGGTATCAGGGAACGCCTCTTTGGAGTCCCGGTCCTTGACAAGCTCGACCGCGGCCAGAAGTCCAAGTCCCCTCACATCACCAACGCTCGGGTGTTCGTAAAGAGTCTCCAGCCGTTCCAGCAGGTACTCGCCCGTTCGCGCTGAAGCGCCGGGCAGGTCCTCGCGCTCCATGATTTCCAGGTTCTTTATCCCCGCTGCGGCAGCAACCGGGTGACCGCCGAAAGTAATCAGATGCTTGAAAGTCTTGCTATCGTCGCCCAAGAAGGCGTCCGCCACGCGTTTCGTTGCGATTGCCGCGCCAAGCGGCGCGTAGCCGCTCGTGAGCGCCTTGGCGACCGCGGTGATGTCCGGTTTCACGCCAAACGCATCGGCGCCGAACCACGTCCCCAGCCTGCCGAAGCCGGTGATGACCTCGTCGGCGATCAGGATCACGTCGTACTTGTCCGCAATCTCCCGCAGCCTGTGCCAGTACTCCGCAGGCGGGATCTGGATCCCGGTCGCCGCAGACACCGGCTCCGCGATCATCGCGGCAACCGTGTCGGGGCCATTATGGACAATCGCCGCCTCGAACTCGTTCGCAGCCGCAATGGCGTTGTCGATTGGATCCTCGGCATGGGAGTTGCGGTACGTGTAAATGTTCGGCACATGGACGGCGCCCGGCATCTCCGGCCCCATCGGGTCGGCCGCCGGATTGCGGCCAAGGCTCACCGCCATCGCGGTGCCGCCGTGGTAGGAGTAGCGCCGGGAGATCACCTTGAAGGCCATCCCCTTGCCCGTCAGCTGCTGATACTTCTTCGCCATCTTGACCGCGGTCTCAACCGCCTCAGAACCGCCCGACACGAAGAAAATTCGCGCGTTCTTATCGTGATAATGACTCGAAATCTTGCCGGAAAGTTCGATGGTTGAAACGCACGCGCCCGGCGCCGGAGGTGACTCGATCTGCATCAGTTGCTCGTACATGGCGTCCGCGATCTCTTTGCGCCCGTAACCCGCAGCCTTGTACCAGAGCCCGCCCATCATATCGAGCAGCCGGTTGCCCTCGATGTCCGTGACCCAGACGCCCTCGCCCTTTGTGAAAATCTTGAGGCCCGCGTCCCGCCAGGTCGTCGTCTGCTGGGCATGCATGAAGAGATGCTCGCCCGCAATCTGCCGAAGCTCCTCAATCCTCTCGCCCGGCATCGTTTCGGTAGCCATCTCTTCTCTCCAACCCGTATCAGGCACGTCATGCCGCGCCCGACCTGATCAACCTGATCAAGTGATCTCGTCAAAAGTGAACTAAGCGGCGGACTCGATTTTACGAGCGCAAAGAGACCGCGGTCTACGTATGAATCGGAAATGCCAGCCGGTCACTTCAGCGCCGAGAGCAGTCCGCCGTCCACGACCAGCGCCGAGCCGGTCACGAACGCGGCATCGTCCGAGGCGAGGTACAGCACAGATTTCGCGATGTCCTCGGCCGTCCCCAGCCGTCCCATCGGCTGCTCCTCGGCCCAGGCGCTTAGCGCCGCGCCCGGGTCCGCGGGCAGGCCCATCTCCGCGGCCTTCCGCAGCATAGGCGTATCGACCGGCCCCGGGCAGACCGCCGCCACACGAATCCCGTCCGGACCGTGATCAAGCGCCATCGACCGGGTAAGACCAAGAATCGCGGCCTTGGATGTGGAGTACGCGACGGAGTTTGGCCTGCCGCCGAAGCCCTGCGTGGATGAGGTGTTCACTACGACGCCGCCGCCGCGCTTCACCATCTCGGGAACCGCGAACTTTGAGCACAGAAAAATGCTCGTCACATTCGTGGCCTGCACCCGCTCCCAGTCGGCCAGCGACAGATCGGTCACCCGGCCGAATCCGGTAATCCCAGCGCAATTGTGCAAAATATCAATGCCGCCAAACGCCGTCACGGTCTGGTCCGCGATCTTCCGGGCGTCCTCCTCCAGCGATACGTCCGCCTCGATGAAAATTCCCACGCCACCCGCCGCGATCAACTCGCGTATCGCGTCCTCACCGCCGCTGCGGTCGATGTCCGCCAGCGTCACCGAAGCGCCCTCCGCGGCAAACGCCATCGCCGTCGCACGTCCGATGCCGGACGCCGCTCCGGTGACTATCGCTACCTTGCCGTCAAACTTCACTTGCCCCGCTCCGTCTAATTGCTCCGCAGATTCTGACGCTACTGGTTCGCCTGGATCATGTCGATCACCGGCGCACGCGCTATCAACCCTCGCTCCTCCGCCATACCGTACAGTGTCTCGAGGGCCTTGCGGCCATCCTCGCCCATATCCACCGTATCTTCGTTCACATACATCCGGACAAACCGGCGCCCGTCCTCGCGGTCGATTCCCCGCCCGAAGGTCATCGCATAGTCGAGCGCATCGTCCTCATGTTCCATGGCGTACACAATGCTGTCATACAGCGCCTTCGCCACTAACTGCCCGTCGTCTCCTAGCCTCCGGTGAATCAGATCCAGCCCGAGGGGAATAGGGAGCCCGGTGGCGGAAAACCACTCCTGGCCAAGGTCCATCACTCGGTGCAACCCCTGCCGCTCGTACAGAATCTGGCCCTCGTGCAGCAATATCCCCGCGTCCACCGAACCATCGAGGACGGCTGGTGTGATGGCGTCGAAATCGAGGAAGACCGGCTTCACCTCTGGCTCGAAGAAGATCCTGAACAGCAGCCATGACGTTGTGTACTCGCCCGGAATGCCAATGCGCTTCCCGGCAAGCTCTTCGCGTTCGACCGGCTTCGTGGTCACCAACGCCGGGCCGTAATTCCTGCCTATCGACGCCCCGCAACTCATGATGCGGTACTTGTCGGCAATGGCCGGGTAGTGCGCGGCGGAAACAGCGGTCACGTCCAGATCGCCCGTCTCGGACCGCCTGTTCAGCGTCTCGATGTCCTCCATCACATGCTGAATCTCGTAACCCGGAATGGTCACCGCCTCCTTGGCCAGCGCGTAAAACATGAATGCGTCATCGGCATCAGGACTGTGGCCGATGCTGAGGGGTCTCCCGGTCGTCATGCTGCTCGTAATCTCCTCAATGACTGCACGTGCGCGGGCGAGCGGTCAGCCCTCGACAGATCCGGCGGCTATCGCCTCTCCAGGCGATGGCTCCATCTCGTATCTCTCTAGAATCTCGTATTCCGTGGTGCGCTGCGCCGGCGCGAATCCGGCGTCCGAGATGATCGTCTTCACCTCGTCAACCGTCGTCCGGTTGTAGTGCCCCGCCTCCAGCATCACCGTCTCGTCAAAAAGCGTCCCGCCAAAGTCGTCTGCGCCGAAATGCAGCGAGACCTGGCCGGGACGCCGAAAATCGGAAAACCACGATCCCTGGATGTGCGGAACGTTATCGAGAAAGATCCGGGCCAGGGCGATGATCCGGACGTACCGGTTGGCGCCCGCCTCGTCGCCGACTTTCGGCGCGAGGGCCGTGTTCTCCTTCTTGAAGCTCCAGGGAATGAATGCCGTGAAGCCGCCGCGCTGGTCGGCGGCGGCGTCCTGAACCTCCCGGATGTGGCGGAAGCTCTCGATGATGTCCTCGTCCCGCTCCACATGGCCGTACATCATCGTCGCCGTCGTCATCCAACCCTGCCGGTGCGCCTCTCGATGCACGTCCGTCCAGTCCGACACCGCAGCCTTGGGCCACAGCCTGCTCACCTGCGCCTTCACGCCATCGGCAAGGATTTCGCTGCCGCCGCCCGGCATCGTCCGCTGGCCGGCATCCTTCAACAGCGCTATCACCTCGGCAACCGACTTGCCGGACACCCTGGTCATCTCCATGATCTCCGGCGCTGAGAAGTAGTGCGGCGTTATGTGCGGGAATTTTTCCCGCGTCTGCTTGACCAACTCCACGTAGTAATCCATGTCCAGAGCGTCGTTCAGCCCGCCCTGCATCAGGACCGTCGTCACACCCTGTCCCGACGCCCGCTCGATCTTTTCCATCACCTGCCCCACCGAAAGCGTGTATGCCGAAGGATCATCGGCGCTTGGACGGTAGAACGCGCAGAATCCGCAGTAGGCGTTGCAGACGTTCGTGTAGTTCAGATTGGTATCGACTACGAACGTGACGACCGGCTCTGGATTGTGCCGCCACCGCCACTCCTGCGCGAGTGGCGCAAGGTCTAGCAGTTCGGCCTCAGATAAGAGGAACAGGCCCTCCTCGTCGCTGATCCGCTCCGCGTTCGCTACTTTCTCCCTTATGACGTCCAGCATCTTTACGACCTCACGCTGAAATCGACTCAGACTTGTCTGTTGAATCAGATCCGGGGGCTGGGGGCCGCCACGGCGGCAGCCTCGAATGACTCTTGCGGAACCGCTCCAGGGACGCGTACTCGGGCGCCCCCAGCCGGTAAGAAAATCCCTCCAGGTAACTCAGCTTCTCCGCCTGCGTCATACCCAGCTCCGGCCGCCCCCCGGCAATATCGCCAAGCGCCTCTATCCCCTCTTCATACGCACGCTCGAGGGCGGTCGCGAATTCGGCCACCATGCCCGGCTCCGCATCGCGTCGCGCCATCCAGCGGGCATAGACGAACGGCAGGCCCCGCGTGTGGTTGTACCACTCCGTCCCCAGGTCGCAGACATGCGGAAAGCCCCCGCGATCGCCGCGGGCCCGCAACGCCGGGTCGCCGATCACCAGCGCAGCGTCATGCTCGTCATCCAGGCCAACGTACTCGCCCGGCTCAACCAGCCAGCGCTCGGCGAACAACACCCGCAGCAACTGAACCGATGACGAAGTGTGATCCGTGACTGCGATTTTCGCTCCACCAAGCTCCTCGGCTGGCACCCTTGAAAAGAGGAGGATCGACACCGATTCACGCTTCGTCGCGACGCAGTAGTCGCCGATCGGCACAAGCAGGTCGCCCATGCGCAGCACCTCGGCCATCGGCAGCGGCCCGGCGTCCAACTCGCCGCGCTCCGCCGCCGCGGCCATGGCCCGCGGCGGCATTTCCACGAGATCGGCGGCATCCGCAGGAAGCGCCCGGTAGAAGACGTCCGAGTTCAAATACGGCATCCTGCCGACTCTAATTCGCATATACCTCTATCTCGTTGTAAAGCGCGTCCCGCTCAACCGGCGTGCGCCGCGCGTCCCTGATCAACCGCACCATCTTCTGCCGCGCCAGCCCTGCCGGCGAGTCCGCCAGAGCCGCATGGGCGATCCGCTCGCGGCCTATCGTCCCATCAAGATCGTCGGCGCCGAAGTTCAGGCCAAGCGACGCCGTGCCCTCGCCCAGCATCACCCAGTAGGCCTTGATGTGCGGAATGTTGTCCAGCATCAGCCGCGCCGTCGCTATTACCTTCAGGTCGTCCATCGGCGGCGTATGCCTGGGCACGAGCTTCGTGAAACCAACCTGGTACTGAAGCGGTATGAACGCCAGGAAGCCGCCGGACTCGTCCTGCGTCTCCCGCAGCTTCATGAAATGGTCGACGCGCTCGGCCAGTGTCTCGATATGGCCGTATAGCAGCGTGCAGTTTGTCTTGATGCCCATGCCGTGCGCCATCTGATGGATCTCGATCCAGCGATTGGCGTCCGACTTTCCAGGTAACAGCAACTGGTGGACCCGTTCTGAGAAAACCTCCGCCCCTCCACCCGGCATCGACTTCAACCCCGCGGCTTTCAGACGGGCAAGAGACTCCTCAGGATGGATATTCCAGCGCCGCCAGAAGTAATCGATCTCCGCTGCGGTGAAACCCTTGATGTCGATGGCCGGGAACTTCTCCGCGATCGCCTTGACGATGTCCTCGTAATACTCAAACGGCCACGTCGGATGGTGGCCGCCCACGATGTGGACCTCGTGCATGTCGTCGTCCAGCAGATCAAGGATCTCGTCAATCGACAGCTCGTAGGCGTCCTCGTCGCCGGGATTTTTTGCGAAGTCGCAAAAGGTGCAGCTCAACACGCAGATATTCGTCGGGTTGATGTGCCGGTTGAGAACGAAATAGACCTTGTCGCCGGACACCTGCCGCTTCTTCCAATCGCCCATCCGGCCAACGGCCGTGAAGTCGTCCGTCTCCAGCAATCTAACGCCGTCGGCATGGCCCAGCCGCTCGCCGGCCCTGACGCGCTCCCAGATCGGCACAAGCGACACGTCCTGGAATTGGATGCCTTCGACTACGTTTCTAGAAAATATTCGTGCCACCTGCTCGTAACCCTCTGCGAAACCTCATCCGTCATCACCAGCGGCGCCGGATATCCCGACTTCCACGAGGCGTCGATACCCATCACGCCGCTGTATACCGGAACCGCCCCGCGCATCGTCATCTCCGTGAACACGACATCCTGCGCCGGGTCGAAACGCGTAAAAATCCCCCAGATCAGATCCACGTCGTCGTCAAGATCAACATCGTCGCTGACGACCGCCACGATCTTCACCGATGACAGAAGTCCAGACCGCACCAGTGCCTCCACCACGCCCCTTGCATCATCGCCACGGTCCACCTGCACCGCCAGCATCGTCTGCCCCACGAGCCTGTGCTTCCGCACCGCCGGCGCAATCGCCCTCAGATCGGCTGGCAGCGCAACCGCGCCGTTACGGGAACCGTCCGCTCCCTCCCCACCAGACGTCGCATCGATAATCATCTTGCTGCCGTGATGCCACTTCCCCGTCGTGAAGTCCAGCGTATCGCCGGGGGCGCGGGCAATTAGCTGGAAATCCTCTGGCGTATCGAAGTTCTGGCGTATCGCGGCCAGCACCGCACCCGGATCACGGACGTTTACTCCGGGGTCCACCAGCACAATCGCCTTCGTCAGAGCGAGCTGACCCATG
>JADFPB010000202.1 GCA_022562515.1 Chloroflexota bacterium
CATGGCGCTTTTCGACCCCGATTCAGAATCGGGACCGCGCGTGAAGCACGCGGGAACGTTCAACGGGAATCCCATGACCGCGGCCGCCGGGATCGCCACTCTGCGGAACATGACGCCCGAACTCTACGATCAGATCGCTGAGTTGGGCGAGGACCTGAGGTCGAAGCTGCGGAATTTGATCGCCGAGCGCGAGGCGCCGATGGGCGTTACCGGTATTGCGTCGCTTTTCAGCCTGCAGTTCACGACAGTCCAGATCGTGGATTACCGGTCACTGGAATCGGCAGACAAGACGTTGGCGGCGCACATGTTCATCGGCATGTTGAACGAGGGTTTCGTGCTTTCAACGCAGTGCGCGGGGAATATTTCGGCGGTTATTACGCCTGAGCAGGTAGACGAGTTCGTGGCGGCTCTTAGCCGCGTGCTGGAGCGGGCTGGATATGGCTAGGGTCCGATCGGGACCGGCTACATGTCCGGTGACTCCATTTCACCCGAGAGCGCGGAGCGGCCGGCAGAATCCGGACGTTCGACGAGTTCGTCGTCTGAAACATCGACGAGGCTTGACCCCTCAACGCCTTCGAGGGCGGCCGCGCCATCCGACATGTCGTACTTGTCCAGTTCGGAGTTCGACTCCTGGCGCTCGACATACTGGTTCGGGAAGGAGATAACGCTGGCCAGATCGGGGTGCTTGAACGATTCCACGATCTGGATCGAGAAGCTTGATTCGTCGCTGCTGTTGGCAAATGCCTCATAGCGATTACCTCGAACTATGAGTTTGGCAATGCGCACACTGAGCTTGCCGTTCACTACGCCGAGGTATTTGCCGCTGGTAGTAGACACGCGGATCCCGGCGGGAGAGGCCTCGAGGGTCAACTTATCGCCGGTGGTGACGCTCTCGATGACGTCCTGTCCAGCGGTGCGCTCAAGGCGGGTCAAGATGACGGAACCATCGACGACGCCTGTGACCCTGGACATCTCAGCGGCGGCGCCTACGCCATCTACTATGTCCCCGCCGCCATCCATCGCCTCGAGCCGAGCCAGATTGCGCCGGGCGATAGGGTTGCCCTGGCTGATCGCCAGCGCTCCCCGATATGCTCGGATAGCGTCTTCGCTGCGGCCGAGAGATGTGTAGGCTTTGCCGAGCCGGTTATGCGCTTCCAGATCGGAAGGATCGTGCGCGATTAGCTTCAAGTTCGCGCTAACCGCCTCTCCCCATTCGCCGGCCATGGCATGTCCGATGGCCGCCGCCTGCATCAGATCGACCGGCGATTCGAATTCATTGATTGGTTGCTGCATTTTTATGCCTGCTCTACTCACAACCCGTAAGTATGGCCTTGATTGGCCGCGGGGTTCGCCGCGAGGATTCACGGTGAGCGCATCGTAGAAACCTTTTTCGTTTCGGTTCAAGCTGTTTTTACCGCGTTTTACACGGAAACGTGAACTTTTCCACGCTTCCACAACTGGAGCGCCGGGCTGGTACCGGGTAAAAACTGCGCGTATCGCGCGGTTAACTGCTCAGTGCTTGAAGCGGAGCGGAAGGAGGCGGACGACAGCCTCATAGACGATGCCGGCGGACATCTTGGACTCACCTGCCGCTCTCATACGGAAGCTATAGGGGTGCTGGGCAATCCGAAGACCGGCTCTTTCGCATGCCAGTATCATCTCCGCCTGGAATGCGAAGCCGTTGCTTCGCAGTGAATCCAGGTCCACTTGCTCCAGAGCAGACGTGCGGAATACCTTGAACCCCGATGTGGCGTCTGTGACCGAAATTCCGACCACTGCACGTATCCCAGCGTTTCCCAGCGAGCTCAGCAATCGGCGGCCCAGCGACCAGGAAGGGTCTACCCCGCCGCCGGGCATGTACCTGGAGCCGACGACGACGTCGTGGTCTTCCAGCGCTTGCAACATTCGTGGAATTTCTTCGGGTGGATGGGAGAGGTCGGCGTCCATCTCTACCACAATCTCTGCACCCTGTTCGATCGCGACCTTGAAACCGGCCACGTAGGCGCGCCCCAGTCCCTTCTTCTCGGACCGGTGGATTACGCGGAAAACTCCATCGTGGTGGGCGGAAAGGTCATCGGCGATCCGTCCGGTTCCGTCCGGCGAGTTATCGTCGACGATGATAAAGCCCAGGCCGGGAATGTTCTGGTCGCAAATCCGTTCGTACACTACGGGCAGGTTTTCGGCCTCATTGAACGTGGGAATGACGACTATAATTTTCGGGATTTTCGGCGTTTCACCCACCTCTGTTTGCGAGGCCTCCGGGTTTACTGGCGTTTCCGAAATCATGTGGCTGGCTACCGGGCGGCGGCGTTGCGGCGCAGGGTGATCAGTCGGTGCTGGACCATGATGCAGGGGCCGGAGACGACGTCCATGCCGGCGGAGCGGGCGATCTCCGCGGCCGGTGCGCTCTCCGCTCCGGGCTGCATCCAGTACGCGTGGGCGCCGATTGCGGCGGCCGAGCGCGCCACGCCCGGGCCCTCTGACGGTCGCCTGAACACGCTGACCAGGTCGATCGGCCCGGCGATATCTTCCAATCGGGCCACCGCCGGGATTCCAAATATCTCTTCTTCGCGCGGGTTCACGGGAATGATGTCGAATCCGGCGCTGAGCAGGTAGGAGGCAACAGAGTTGCTGGGGCGCGAGGGTTTCGAGGACAGTCCCACGACGGCGATGGCGTGTACGCGGTCGAGTATCTGCTCGATCAGCCGGTCTTCTTCGGAAGTCACTTCTGCTTATCCCGTTTCACGTCTCGATATCTGCCGCGGATATCGTTCCACCGCACGGCAAGGATGTCCAGAAAGCCCAGTCCACCCCTGATGAAGCCGACCTTGCTCTCAGCATTGAAGTGCCAATCTATAGGAACTTCTTCCATCCTGGCGCCCATTTTGCGACCCAGATAGAGGACTTCCACATCGAAACCCCAGCCCTCAGCTTTCTGAGCCGCGAAGATTTCGTCCGCCAGGCTGCCCCGGTACAACTTGAAACCGCACTGAGTGTCGTTCAGGCCACCGAGCGCAATCAGCCTGGCGGCATAGTTGAACTGCCGTCCGATCAGGTGCCTCCAAAGGGGCTCGTCGAATCTTCGCGATCCCGGCGCCTCGCGTGAGCCGATGCCGATATCGTGGTCGGGGGCCTTATCGTCCGGGAGGAAGCGGTCGATGTGCTCGGCGGGCATGGAGAGGTCTGCATCGCACATGAACCGCCACTCGGCGGTCGAGTGGAGCATGCCGTTCTTGATGGCCCAGCCCTTGCCGCCGTGTCGAAGACCCAGGTACCGGATGCGGGGCTCTGACGCCGCTGCATTTTCGACGATTTCCCGGGTTCGGTCGGTGCTGCCATCGTCGGCGACGATGATCTCCCACTCATACGGTTTGCCCGAGAGATGGCGGGTCAACTCCTCAAGAGCGCTGCTAATGCGCCTCTCCTCGTCGAAAGCGGGGATGATTACGCTCAGGAATGGGCCGGCCATTGCAGCGTTAACCTGGTGCGGCAAGATCGAACGCGTCGTGGAGCGACCGGGCTGCTGCGCCGATCGCGCCCGCGTCCACAAGGCAGGTGATTCGAATATCGGCAGTTGTGACGGCTCTGATATTTATCCCCTGGCGGCTGAGCGTTCGAAACATCTTTGCGGCCTGCCCGGGAGTGTACTGCAGGCCCGCGCCGACGATGCTGACCTTTGCCAGGCCGGAATCGCAAATTACGTCGGCAAATTCCACGTATCGCTGCTCCCTGGCCGTCTTCATCGCGCGGTCGGCTTCGTCTTCGGCGACGGTGAAGGCCATGTCCGTCATGCCCTCGCTTGCCGCAGTCTGGACCATGAGATCGACCGAAATACCGGCATTGCGGGCCACCTGTGAGATCGATCGGTTGACCTCTTCATCGCTGATATTGATGTTGCCCGTGTCGGCACGTTGCAGTTCCAGTTTGACCAGCGCCAGGCGTTCCAGAACCTGCCGTTCTAGCACTGTGTGTGAGGGCAGGGGCTGATTGACCGATTTGAACTGCTGCAACACGGTGGCCAGCGCCTTGTCCAGTTCGCTGCGCAGGATGATGTCTTCTTCGACCACTGCCACGATGGAGTCAATCGGCTTGGTACTCTGGGCCAGGGCTGCCTGGGCGCCCACAGCGGCCAAGCATAAAAGGAGGGAGGGGATCTGGTTCATATTCGGTCAATAATTGTTACGTCCACGATAGCCAAGAATAGCACGTTCAAGCACCCGGTCCGTGTTCCTGCCCAGCGAGCCAAGACCCTTGAGTTCCAATTCACAATAGATCGCGTTGCGTTTGTCGCCGTCCTGATTCCTGAGGTAGCGTCGGCCCATGGCGCGCAACGCCCAGCAGCAGCTTTCATATTCGAACCCGGCCAGGGCTTAGAGCAAGGTTTCGTCCAGCAGCGAAGTCCCGTCGGTCCGTTTCGTACTAGAAAGGTCATCCAGTAGTGGGGCCAGTGCTGAGTCCAGTTCCAATGAGACTTCCTGGTGCGTCGAAGGGTAGGGGTTGCCTCCCCGTTTTGGCCGATCTGAGCCATAGATGTTGGAGTGTTGATCCCAGTTGTAGACGTCT
>JADFPB010000203.1 GCA_022562515.1 Chloroflexota bacterium
CGATGTCCGGTATGTTGGGTAATTGGACGACTCATGTCAGAGCCCGGTTCAGGCTGGCCGTCACGGCACTGGCCTTGACTGGTCTGGCAGTGGGAGTCGCATGCAGCGGTGGCGGCGTGGCCCAGGAGGACTACGACGCCGTACAGGCCGAGCTGAACTCGGCTCAGAGCGACCTTCAGGCCGCGCAAATCGAAGCAGCTTCGCTGCAGACGGAACTCGCCGGCCAGGTCGCACCCGGCGCAAAACAGGTGGTCCAGGTCGGAGCAGCCCAGCCCGCGACACCCGACCAGATAGTCCAAGGCTGGGAGACGGCGGCGGCACTCAAGATGGGCATCAAGCTCCTTGAGACATTCGATTCAAGCGGTCCTGCCGCATGGGACGCCGCAGCGCACCCCTACGTCTTCGTCACGTCAGAGGGCGAGGGCTACGCCGGATACCTGTCGGAAACCTATACCGGCGCGGGCCTGCAGATCATCGATGCCAGGACGAAAGAACACATCGTCTCCGCAGAGTTCGATCTGGGATTCGAAAAGACCGGTGAGCCACACGGCATGGCCGTATCGCCCGATGGCCGGTGGATCTATGTCCCAACGGCCGACGGCGACGCCCCGTGGCGCGCCGGTCTGACCGGAGGACGCCTCCTGGTAGTCGATGCCAAAACGCTGAAGATCGCCCAGATCCTCCAGACCAGAGGCGGCCCGCACCACATCAAGGCGTTCACCGATTACGAAGGCAACGACCGCATCATCGTCGAGCTCCAGGGACGTGGTGTGATCCTGCTCGACCCGAACGACGACCACAGAGTCGTTGTGGGCCTGAATGCAGAAGACTTCAAGGCCGAGTCCTACCAGGTCGACGCTGACCCGGCAGGCGAGAACCTGTACATCAACCTGCACCTCGGAAGCCGCGGCATTGCATCGGAGCTTCTAGCGGCGGTCGGCAAGTACAACCTCGAGTCCGGCCGGTTGACGTACATCACCGGCGTCGGCATGTACACCAACGGCTTTGCATTCACCTCCGATGGCAGGTACACGTACGTTTCGGATTCATCCGGCGACCGCGTGTACAAGATCGACAACTCCACCAACAAGGTAGTTGCCAACACTCAGGCCGGAGTGCCAGGCCCTTACAACCTCGAGCTCAACGACGACGAGACCGAGCTCTGGATCGTCGGCAAGGGTGAAATGACATTCAACCTTGGCAGCTCCATCGCACTTGTCGACACCCGTTCATTCAGGGCGGTCAACGTATTCGACATCGGCGGCCAGACGATCGATCACGACATCGTGAACCCGGCCGCCTCGAACGAGCTCTGGGTGACCAGCTCAGGAACTGCCGAGATCATCGTGTTCGACATGGAGAAGCGGGAAGTTATCGCCCGCATACCCACGGCCAACACCGGTGACACCCACTCCGGAGCCTTCGTCCACTACAACCCGGACTTCACGGGTGAACTGCTCGCGGACAACTCCGGACGGCGCGGCGCGTTTCTGGACGTGCAGAAGGCGGCAGTATCCGCCATCGCATCGGCCCGGTAATCGACAACCATGGGCTTCTGCTCCTGGCCTCGCCGTGAGCAGAAGCCCATAAACCACGTGGAGGCAGTCCCCGGCCTCAGCCCTCCAGCGCCGTGGGACCCCTCCACAAAACAGAAGAGAAGGCAGCAAAAGCTGCCCGGCAAAGCCAGAAAGAGAGATAAGAATATGAAAGGCAGAAGAGTGGCCCCGACCCCGGCAGCCATCGGCCTCATCGCCACGGCGATCATCATCGTCGCGGCGATGGCCTGCGGCTCCGCCACCTCCTCGGCCTCCTCCGATCCCGCGCCAACTCCCACGCTGGCGCCGCTCCCAACGGCTGCTTCAGGAGCCCTCTCCGGCACCGCCACGCCCGAACCAGCACAGGTCGCCACACCGGTTCTGGTTACAGCTCCGGCAACAGAGGGCCCTTCAGACGAGGAGCTGATCGCCCAGGGCAAAGAGATATTCGAGAAGACGGCCGGCGGCGTCGGCTGCGCCCTCTGCCACGGCCTCGATGCGAAAGGCGACCCATCCCAGGGCGCACCCGAGAATCGAGGCGCGTCTGCAGACTCCATCTTCGCCGCACTGGCAAGTCGGCCACAGATGAGCTTCATAACGCTGACCAACGACGAGGTCGACGCCGTTGCCGCATACCTGGCGTTCCTGGCCACGCAGCCGTAGTCCAAATAGAAAAAGATCAAACAGAAAAGGGAAGGAGACAAAGGATGACCGGTATTCGATCACTGAAGCCACTAATCGCTTTCGTCCCCCTCGCGGTGACAGCTATGCTGGCGATCATCCTGACGGCCTGCTCCGGCGGCGCTGCCGCCCAGCCGGCCGCGGAACTCGCAGGGCCGGGCGGGGACGCATCGACGGGCGCAAATGCTGCCCCACCAGATCAAACGCTGCTCATCAAAGACGACACATCAGCACCGGTCGTGTCGGCCGACATGGCCGCCAGGATCGCTGAGAACGGCGTGCTGCCCTCCAGCGTAGGCGGCGAAAACAGCCTCCTCAAGGTCCGGCTATCCGGAGTGCGCGGCGACCGGATCCCGCTCAAGAACGGCGGCGCCATCCAGCTGGAAAACGACCTGATAGCCGAGATTTTCGTCGACCCCTACCCCACCAACACGCTCACGGCGTGGCTCGACCTCTATCTCCATGACGGCTCCGGCGAGCCGGTCACCGACGCGAAAGTCGTCATCGACTACGACATGTACTCGATGGCGCACGGCCCGTTCTTCACCCTGGCCGAGAAAAGCCCCAACGGCCACTACGTGTTCCGGCTCGACTACATCATGTTCGGCCCCTGGATGCAGCTCCTGCAGGTAACTCCCAATGGGTCAGAGACGGAACACAGAATCGAAATCGTCCTGGTAGCGGTGCCCTGATGAGCGGCGCCATGACCTCCCTGAAGCCGACCCGGGTGCCAGCCATACGGAAACTGGCCCTGATCTGCGCCGCCGCCGCAATCGCCCTGGCGGTTTTCGCCGCGAGCGCCGCCACGTCCGGTTCCACGGCCAGCGCCCACGGCAAAGAACTCAGCCTCTTCGTTAGCACACTCATACCCGACGAATCGGAGCCCCTGCGCCGCCTCTTCAGGGTCGAAGTCCTCCACGCCGGCGACTTCGACGCGGTCGAAAACGCAAAGGTGGTCCTCTCCGGCTTCCGAAAAGAGGGCGGCGAAGACCTGGACGAGATCACCCTCACCGAGATGTCCGGCGAGTCGGGCGTCTACATCGGAGAACTCGTCTTCAACCGCTTCGGCGAATGGAATATCGACATCACCGTCACGAGCGCCTTCTCACAGGGGAACGGCAGCACGCACTTCATCGAACAGGTCCACCCGGTCGTGCTCAGCGATGCCGAAGAAGCCAGCATGGCGAGGGAGGCCGCGCGAGTCCGGCAGCTCCAGCTTTTCTTCAGCTTCGGCTGGTGGCCGGACATCGTCAGCATCCTGCTGCGCATCGCGCACTCCGTCTCCGCCCTGGCTTACTTCGGCGCCGTAAGCATCGTTCTGCTCAGCGTCTGGCTCGGCCGCGGCGACAGGCGCGTGCTCAACGGGCCCATCGGCAAATACTTCCTGCCGGCCTCCCTCGCAGGCCTCACGGGGATCCTCCTCAGCGGGCTCTACGCAGCGGCTTTCGACGCCCCCAACGGCGCACCGGGCATATACGACATCAAAGACCTGCTCCAACTCCCTTACGCCAACGCCTACCTCGCCGCGTTCCTGGTCAAACCCGTCATGTGGGTGGCGCTGGTGATCCTCGCATTCCGCATCAATTCGGTCGTAGTCCGGCCGGCCCGCATCCCGGCGCCCGCCGGAGCCGCAATCGGCGCAACCGGCGCAATCGAAGATTTTTCACCGTCGAAGGCCGTCAGGAAACTCACCTACATAGGCGCAACAGCCGGGATCCTGATCGTCGCAGACATTTCAATCCTGATCTACATCCACTACATCAGCCACCTGGGTGTCTTTCTCCCTCCAGGCTCTTAGAGAAAGTTGAGAAGCGAGTCAAGTATGGCTAACACAAGCATCCTCGGGAAAGCGGCACAGGGCAGCGGACGCCGAAACCTGCGGCCCGGCCGGAGGGGCGTGATCGCCCTTGCCGCCGCCGCCGGCCTCGTGATTCTCCTGGCCCTGCTCCTCGCCCGCGGCGATTCGCCACAGGAGCCGCCAATCGATACCGGCGATGCAACAGCCCCTGTGGACGCGTCCGTCGATTTAGCGCCGGCTGAGGCTGCTCCACGGCCGCTCGGTCAAGCCGACTTCGCAGAACTGAGCATGGCACTGACCAGGTTTGGAATTGGCGTCAACGAGTCCGGGATCGACGTCATCTATGGCCACCCGGCGCTGCTCGGAACGGCTCAGGCACCGGACGGAATTCCGGACAACGCCCTCTCCTTCTTCGTCACCGAAAACATCCACGACGAAGCCTTCCTCCTGGAGAAACCGATTGTCTACCTGAGCATCGACGGCTCACCCCGCCTCGGCCCGCTCGGCGCGACCCAGACCCGAGACGGCGTCC
>JADFPB010000204.1 GCA_022562515.1 Chloroflexota bacterium
GCGATCATCGGCGCAATAGCGATCAACGTGCTCCAGGGCCGCGCACCGGACGAGGGCGGCGGCCCAGGGAGACCGAGCGGCCAGTTCGCCGTATCAGGTTCGGCCGATGATCCGCTATCTGGCACGGCCCAACGGGTAGAGCTGGAGGTCTTGCCCATAGAGCGATTGGTAGAGACGGCGCAGCCAACTGCAACGCCGGATATTATTCATTCCCCACAGCAAAGCGACCAAGGCAACCCCGAAAACGCTGTCTCAAGAATAAGCGCGGGCGCGACGGCAATAGCGGGCGCCGCCGCCACGGCGACAGCCACGGCTGTGGATGCTCGGCCAGGACCTGTCTTCATCGAGACGCCCGCGCCGACGGCCGCACCCACGGCGGCGGCGCCCTCAGAACCGATCCTTTCCCCGCCGGTGCTGATTCCACCCTCCACGCCCATCCCGGCATCTTCGCCAACCGATTCTGAAAAGTTCCCGCAGTGGGCGCCGCAGACTCCCTTCACGTTTGACTATCTCGCCTCGGTCACGATTGATCCAGCGAACCGAATACATGTGGGCGGGGATCAGGGCGTGGTCCACCGGTCTGAAGACGGCGGCGCGACATGGCAGTCGCAGCGGGTACTCGATAGCTGCAAGTTCCGTGACCTTGAGTTCGTCTCAGAGAAGCAGGCGTTTGCTCTCGATGAGTGTGGGGGCAGCCTCTTCACTACGATCGATGGCGGCCTTACATGGGAGCGGGCCGGCGAAATCAATCCGACATTCGAGGGCGTGAACGATATCCACTTCATCGACTCAGAGAACGGCTGGGCTGCGGGTCCATCCGGATTTTTCGCGGCAACCCACAACGGCGGCAAATCATGGGAGCAACTCTCGGTTCCCACACGCTCGTATCTGTCGGCGGTCCATTTCGCCGATGAGAAACGCGGCTGGCTTGGCGGTCTCAGCGGAGGCTTGCTCCTTACCTCGGACGGTGGCGTGACGTGGGAGCGCGTGCGGACGCCCACGGACTGCCAGATAAACCACATCGCCGCACGCGGCTCTCTTGTCTGGGCCGCGGGCGATTGCGAGCAGGTCATCTTCAGCGCCGATGGCGGAGCGACATGGGAGGACCGATCACTCCACACCGTGAATGGAACCAATTTCACCGATATCGAGTTTCTGGACGATCAGACGGCCTGGATTGCGGGAATGCAGTATGACCCGGAGCGGCCGGTGATCATGGAGACTCACGATGGCGGCAAGACGTGGCGCCCGAACGCAGCCGTGGAGCAATCGGCCTTCGGTTTCATACAGGATATGAGCGTCCGGATTACCCCAGACGGGATAGTTGGCTGGGCGGTAGGCTCGGGCGGACTGCTGCTGAAACTCGTGCCGGCAGCCGAGTTCGCAGCCGCAGTATCGTCCGGGACTCCGGAGGTCGTACTGTCCGGAGCGCCGGACGGAGTGCCGCGCAGCGATCTCCCGCTCACATTCATGTGGCGCCGGCTCGGCGAATTCACGTTCGATTCTCTCTATTCGGTGGCGGTCGTCGATAACGAGCGAGTCCACATCGCAGGCGAGGGTGGAGCGATCTACCGGACGCTGGATGGCGGCAGCCGCTTCGAAGTCGCAGACATAGCAGGCGGATGCTCCACGATTAACCTCCAGTTCGTGTCGACCCGGGTTGGCGTGTCGGCCGATGAGTGCGGCGGAAACCTGATCAGGACGCTGGATGGCGGCGCAACCTGGGTCCGCCTCGATAACGAACCGCTGCGGGACAGCGGCGCCACGGCGTCTTTCTTCCTGGACGCCGTACACGGCTGGGTCGCAGGGTGGAACGGCGTAATGGCCCGCACCGGCAACGGCGGCCGCACATGGGAGCGGATCGACGTGCCCACGAGCGATTCGATACAGGTGATCTACTTCGTAAACGAGGAACACGGGTGGATAGCCGGGCTCAACGGCGCCATTCTCCGCACCCGCGACGGCGGAGCGACCTGGGAGCGCGCCAGGACGCCGCTAATCAGGTGCCGAGTTGTCGATATAGACGCCCATCTTCCCTCCGTATGGGCCATCGACGAGTGTGGCAGTGTTCTCGTCAGCAGCGACGGCGGTGAGACGTGGAAGGACCGCTCGCTGGATACCGGGCAGCGGCTCCAGGCCATCGCAGTATGGGACGCCCGTACTGCCTGGGCGGTGGGGGGAGCGGAGTTTGGCGACTGGCCGGTGATCATTGAGACACGCGACGGCGGCGAAAGCTGGAATGAAGTGTTCAGCGCCGAGGACATCGGCGGCTCCATGGAAGACATATCGGTTATCGACGGGCCGGACGGAATAGCCGGCTGGGCGGTCGGTCAGAGTGGCCTCATCGTGAAGCTGACCCCCACGGGTTCTTAGTTGGCAGACGGTGCGCCGGATACCCGGCGTCTGCACCACGGTCCAGGAATGTCCAAAACGCCAATAACGATGGAATCAAGATGCTAGAGTTCAAAATTATTTTGATGACACCGATCCGGCCACTCAGAAACAGGGCTGGAGGCGGGCAGGGAAGGCGATGATGATCGCTCCAACAGGCGCCCTGTTTATCGTGCAATCCGGGATTCCAAGCCCGGGAGCGATTCCACTCGATGAAAGGCTGCACGTTCTTGGCAGGATCCCCATCGCGGACATCGATTTTGACAACCCGTTCGTCTCCCGGCGGCACGCCGAGATATCTTTTAGTGAATCTGGTGGCGGATCCGGGTACTCCATTCGCGACCTGGGCAGCAAGAACGGCACCTTCGTGGACGGGGTGCGGATCTCCGAGCATCCGCGGGCGCTGAAGGGCGGCGAGATAGTGGAGCTTGGCGAGGGCCAGGTCGTGGCCACATTTGCCCTCAAGGCCGGCACCGTCACGCTGCCGCATGCCGACGTCCGCACCAGCGTGCCCGCGGCCGCCCCAACCGGCACGCTCAACACCGCGACATCCGAGGGGCTCAGCGTAGATCCGAGCAAGCGCGAGGTGTACATGGCCGGCACGCCCATCGTGCCGCCGCTGACCCGGAAGGAGTTCGACGTCCTGGAGCTGCTCTGGGAACGTCGTGGCGAGGCCTGCAGCAAGGATGAGATCTCCGCACGCGGCTGGCCCGAGCGGCCGCCCGGCTCAGTCACCGACCAGGAGATCAGCCAATGTGTTCACCGCATCAGGAAACGCGTTGAGCCGGACCCCGGCGCGCCGCGCTATGTGGAACTCATGCGCGGCTTCGGATACCGGCTGAACCCGCTGGGCTGAAATCCCCCGTTCCCTTCACCCGCGACGACGCGGCGCATAGGTACAATGCGCCTTCCGGCCGGACGCCCCGTAGCATCCGCCGGCATTACTCTGCTTTTCGCGGCGCTGCCTCCGGGCTTGCCGCTGTATTGTCTCTGGAGGATTCACGCATGAACGGATTTGACCTTGTCGCCCGCTGTCTTCAGGCGGAAGGCGTCACCTGGCTGGCCTGCTTCCCGATGAATCCACTGATCGAGTCGGTGGCCAAGATCGGCATCCGGCCCATCGTATTCAGGCAGGAACGCAGCGGCATTAACGCGGCAGACGGATTCAGCCGGCAAACGGCGGGCAAGCAGATCGGGATCTTCGCATCACAGCACGGTCCCGGAGTCGAGAACTCATTCGGAGGCATCGCCCAGGCCTGGGCTGACGCCGTGCCCCTCATCTATCTGCCCGGCGGCGGCGGCACGACCAAGTACGACGTCGCGCCTAACTTCTCGGCAACGCGCAACTATGCGGGTATCACGAAGCTCGCTATCTCTCTGGACCAGATAGATCGAATCACCATCCAGATGCGGCGCGCCTTCCACGCGGTCAGGCAGGGCCGGCCGGCCCCGGTGCTGGTGGAGATGCACATGGACGTGGGGATGTCAGAGGTGCCGGACGGGGCGTTTGACTACACTCCATCGACCGCCATGAAGTCGGCGCCGTCCCGAACCGACATCAAGGACGCCGTGGCGGCGCTGCTCAAGGCATCGACGCCCGTCATATGGGCCGGACAGGGCGTGCTCTACGCAGGGGCGACCGCAGAGTTGAAAGAGCTGTCCGAGTTGACCCAGATTCCGGTCATGACCACCATGCAGGCAAAGAGCGCGTTCCCGGACGATCATCCACTCGCCCTAGGTTCCATAAACCGCACAGCGCCAAAAGCGGTCTACAAGTGGCTTGGCGACTCCGACACGCTCTTTGCCGTGGGATCAGGCCTTACGCGGACCACCTACGGGATAGATATCCCGGATGGCAAGTTCCTGATCCACAACAACTCATCGGCAGAAGACATCAACAAGGACTACGTGATCGACGTGGGTCTTGTCGGGGACGCGAAGCTCACCCTGGAGATGATGATCGACGAGGTCAAGGGCGAAATCGGCGAAAACGGCCGGAGAGGCGATACCGCCACGGCCGACCTGATCGCCTCGGTGAAAGCAGAGTGGCTCGCAGAATGGCTGCCGCTTCTCACGTCGGACGAGACGCCGATCAACCCGTACCGCGTT
>JADFPB010000205.1 GCA_022562515.1 Chloroflexota bacterium
GGTGACGCGCTGGCGTGAGGCGGCGTCGAGACCTTCAGCCTTGATCAGCGCGAATGCCACGTCCCTGTCCAGCGTGGTGTCGTGGGCGAGGTAGACCTTCTTCTTGCCGCCCTCGCCGAGGAAGCCGGTGACCTCGTAGCGGCCATTGGCGAAGGAGGTGGGGCTGTCGGGCGTATCAGATAGTTCTGCTTTGCCAACATCGTCGGTCTCTGCGGAAATCCCATCACGGACCTCGCCTTCGAGCATTGCAGAGAAGGTGAGGGCGTCTTCATTTTCGGGTTCGATGCGAAGCACCATGCGCACTGATTGAGCCGCGGCCTCAAGGTCACGGCTGGCAATCGCAGCGTCGGCTTCGTCAAGAAGGGCGTCTATACGCCGCTGTACCCGCTCAGATGGCATATGCGACGCATCATAAGCGAAGTGGGGTGCTAAGCGGGACTTAGCCGCTGCTAGAGGTCGACTTCGATGCAGAGCCCATCGTGGGCTAGTTGAACGTCGAGGCCGTCCGTTGATGCCAGTCTGGCGAGCTCGGTGTTCGTCTCGTCGTGGTCAACGTCGTGGGTCATGTCTACGAAGTATGTCTTGCGGGCTCTGAATCGTTTCGCCTGCTCGATCGCCTGTTCGAAGTTGAAGTGAGAACGATGGGGCCGAGCGCGAAGCGCGTCGAGTACGAGGATGTCGGAGCCTTCGATAAGTCGCGCCGTGGATTCCGGAATCATCGACGCGTCCGAGACGTACGAGACATCGCCAATGCGGTATCCGAAGGTCGTCATGTGCTCGCCGTGCTCGACCGGCAACGGCGTGAATTTCAGCCCCGAGACATCGAACGGCGCCTCGTCGACCAACTCGAAACGCAGTTTGGCCACGCCTCCTCCGCCGGTCTGCTGATCGGTGTCGACGAGATAGAAGAACATCCTGGCGAGCACGTCCAGGTCGGCCTGCCGGAGATGGATCGGGATGGCCTCTGAAACGTTGTTGGTCCAGTCCCGCAGGTCGTCCATGCCTCCAACGGCATCTGCGTGGGAGTGTGTGAGCACGATCGCATCGATGGAGGGGACTCGATACCTGGGGAACCATTCGAGGGCGGAGTGCCAGAAGAATTTGCCGATGTCAACGACGATGTTGCGAGTGCGACCGTCGGGATGGGCATATCTGACGAGGAGGGATGTGTTTCTGCGCCGGTTTTTCGAACCGGGCTGCATGGCGGATGGGCAGACCTTGCATGTGACGGGCTCCCGGGTAAGGCAGCTGACGCGCGGCACTCCCTCGGAGGTGCCTGTTCCGAGGAAGACGATTTCACTTTTCGCGGTGGTCATTTGATGGGCGTCCCAGGCCGGGTCCGGTGCTGGCGCCGACGTTGATGCCAGCTGGCGAGCCGGACGAGAACGATACCAGTCAGGCAGGTACGGCGTAAGCATTCGGATCGCGAGCGGCAGGGCGGTCGGAACAGGGCGGATGTACCATCCTCGTATGAAATCGCTGTCCGAAGACGCGCTGGGGCTGCTGGAGTCGTTCGACTCCGGGGCGTTGGTGCGTCCCGATGCGGACGAACTCAACGTTGTTGATCTCGCGCTCGCCGTTGCCGGAGTCGCCGGGGCCGCGGATTTGGCCGAGAGTCCGGGGCGAAGGGAGATAGCGGGCGAGATCGGCGAGCCGGAGCATCTGGTGTTCGTGGCTATCGACGGGCTTGGCATGAACTTTGTTGACCAGTTGCCGCCGGAGTCTTTTCTGCGTTCGAACATGGTACGGGAGCTCAACAGCCCGTTCCCGTCTACGACCAGCGTTACTTTTACGACCATCGCCACGGGGCTGTGGCCGGCGCAACACGGGGTGACCTCCTGGTTCACCCACGTTGCGGAGATCGAGGATACGGTGACGGTGCTGCCGTTCGTGAGGACGAGGGACGGGGTTTCGCTCAGCGAGCTCGGGCTGACGCCGCAGCAGGTTTTCCCGGCAGGCGCGCTGGCGCCGCGTTTTGCCAGCAATACGCTTTTCATCCATCCCGAGGGGATCGTCGGCAGCGTCTACACCCGCTACCAGTCCGGGAACGCCCCGGCTGCAGCGTACGACCGGTACAACTTGCCGGCAGCGTCGGAGATCATTGTGGACAGGGTTCGCAGGGCGTCTGAGCCGACGTTCACGTTTTTCTATTCCGATATTCTGGATGTGGCTGCCCATGCGAATGGCAGCTCCAGCGATGAGGTATGGAACGCCCTTACCTATATCGAGCGCGCTCTTGGCGATCTGGCATCCGAACTCAATGGCCGCGCCCGGCTGGTTGTGACCTCCGACCATGGTCATCTGGATGCTCCAGAGGATGGCCGGTACTTCATTGAGCCGGGCGGACCTCTTTGTGAGATGACGATCTGCAGGCCCGCCGGGGACGCCCGCGTGCTGTACTTCCATGTGAAGCCGGGCCGGGAAGAGGAGCTTCAGGCCAGGTTTCGCGACGAGTACGGCGAGGGCTTTTTCCTGCTCACCACTGACGAGGTGGAGGAGCTTCGTCTCTTAGGGCCGGCTGATCTGACGCCGATAACCCGCCAGAGAATTGGCGACTTCACGGCTATCGCCCGCAAGGACCAGGTAATCGACTACCGACCTGCCGCCGAGGGGTATCCGATGGCGTCGGTGCACAGTGGTTTGAGCCGAGATGAGATGCGGATTCCCTTGATTCTTGCCTGACCAGATTCTCTGGACTGTATGGGGATCGGGTCATTTTTGGCCGGGCGCGGAAGTGAAATGCCCCCGGTGGGTCGCAACAACTACTGGTAGGGGCGGTGGCTTGCCCCGCCCGTGCCGCGTCGTTGGCCGCCCAGGCTCGGGAGCAGCAGGCGACTGCCCTACCGAAATGGCTACTGGTCGCTGCCGGGCAGGCGGATCGTTGTGTTCAGCGCCGCGCCGGCTAGATCCTGCGGATTTTCGGGTAGGTGACGGCGACGAGCGCGACGATCCCGAAGCAGATGACGCCGATGGTGAAGAGGCCGGCTGAGACGCCGGCGCGGTCGGCAATAAATCCGGCGAGTAGCGCTGCCAGCGGCCCCATCGCGCTATCTAACAGCGTGACGCTGATGATGCGGCCGCGCAGGTGGTCGGGGGCATTTTCCAGAAGGGTGCTGGTGTTGGCGGCGCGGAATACGGTCTGCGAGACGCCGATCATGATGACGAGCGGTATCACGGCGATGAGCGAGGTCACCAGTCCGAAGAGCATGAGGGCCGCGCCGTAGAGCAGGCCGGCGCCGATCATGACGGTGCCCTTATGCGGGATGTTTCCGCGCGAAGCGATAAACAGGCCGCCGGTCAGGCCTCCCACTGCGCCTACCGAGGTGATGATGCCCAGCAGGCCCGCGTCTGCGTCCAAGACCTCGTCTACGAACTGGGGGAGCAGCATTGTCCAGCTGTGTCCGAATGAGAGCGGTCCGAGGGCGAGCAAGACAAGCACAAGGACGAGCCTGTTCTCTCCCAGGAAGCGGAATCCTTCGAGAAGGTCGGCGAAGACGGAGCTTCCTTCTGTACGGTCGCTGGACGGCGCCCCGGATGTCTTGATCCGGGTAGTTGTCCAGAGTGCGATGGCGTACATCACTGCTGAAATGACGAAAACCGACCCCATGCCCGTGAACGCGATGAGGAATCCGATTATCGCGGGGCCGACGAGCCTGGTTGAGTTGATCGCGATGGAGGAGAGCGACAGGGCGTTCAAAAGATTTTCTTTGCCGACGAGGCGCGGGATGAACGACATTCGCACCGGCTGGTTCATGGCGAATCCGAAGCCGATTAGCAGGGAGTAGGCGTAAACGTGCCAGAGCTGGACCAGATCGAGAAGGACCACAGTGGCAATGGCGATGTAAACGCCAATGGTCCAAGCCTGGATTATGAACAGGATCTTCTTCTTATCAAAGCGGTCGGCTATCACCCCGGCGAAAATCCCCAGGGTCAGCATGGGAATCGTCCGCATGAGATTCACGAGGACAACGGCGACGGTGGAGCCGGTCAATTGCCATGTGAGCCAGCTTCGGGCAAGGAGATCTGCGTGCATTGCGGTCGCGGAGCTGACCTGGCCGAACCACATGAAGCGGAAGTCGTGGATATGCAGCGAATCGAAGGCTGCCATGAAACCGCGTGAGGTGGCCCCGACGAGGTCGGGGGCGTCAGCGGGTTTTTCGGGGATGCTACGCGCCATCTATACGCGGCCGCCTGCTGCCAGTTGGACTAGCTCGGAAGAAACAAGTAGCGCTGTCCGCGCCAGCGCGCCGAGCGCAAGAGAGCGCCGACGGTGGATTTGCGACTGCACTCTACACCCGGATTTGGGTTGGGATTCCGGTCGGGATGCGAGTGGGGGCAGGGTTGGCGCCTGGAAGACATCTCATGACACCCGCCGTGGCGGAGGCTAGACTTGGCACCCAGACGATAGAGTCATCTCAGAGAGCGAACAGGAGCCTGGCTCGTGCCCAATGAAGGCAAGCTGAAAAAGAGACTGAGGGCGGGC
>JADFPB010000025.1 GCA_022562515.1 Chloroflexota bacterium
GCCTTTGTCAAGAACGGTCGCTTTGCACAGTTGACTGGCGGGAAACTTCCTGACGAAGGGTTCTTCGAGACGAACTTCATGTCACTGCTCGGCTCAGCCGAGATGCAGCACGAAAGAGCGTCTGCAACACACATGCTCGCCCGCCTCACAGCCGCCGGCACCACCACAGCGCCGCTCAGCGTTAGCCCGTTGGCGGCTTGTGAAGTCACTGACAGAGAACTCAACGGCGGAGGTGCTGCGAATACGATTGTCGTCAGCGCATCGCCGGATACCTCGACAGCCAGATCATCCACGCAGTCCACTGCGATGATCAATTCACCATCGCCGAGCACGCGCAGAATCCCATCATCGCATTGGAAGAGGATTTCGGAAGCGCCGGTATCTATGCGAACGGCCGTCTCATCCGCATTCACCAGCGAACTGGCACGAGCCGAGACCGACAACGAATCTCCAGAAGCGAAAGCCAGCACCAGAATCGAAAACGCGAGCAGAAGCATGGTCGGCCTGGTGACGATCCGTGAACGCACGATGGGTGTCGCCTCGCTGAGTGGCACGCCAGCTACTTCGATCGCCAATTGGCCAAGATGCATAGAACTCCGGTCCGGGAGGATCAAAATCTTTCAGTTCCCCAAAAAAAAGCTCCGAGCACAATAGCGCGCCGGGAGCGACATCGATTGGTGTTTTTACACTAACTAATAGGGCGATGCAACCCCAAGGAGGCTCATCTTTCAACTGGGCGGCAGATCCTATCAGGGATAAGTGATCCGGGTCCCGGTAAGTCCCTACCTCACCGGTCTCGTTAGGCGATAATATCCGGCTGATAACACAACACCCCAGGGAGGGAGTGTTCATGTCCGTCTACGTGGTCGTCGACATTGAGGTCAAGGATCAGGAAGCATACGAGGAGTACCGGAGGCTGGTGCCGCCGCTCATCGAGAAATACGGCGGCCGTTACCTGGTCCGCGGCGGTGAGATCACTTCTATGGAAGGCGACTGGGACCTGCACAGGGTCGTGATTCTGGAGTTTTCCTCGGCCGATCGGGCGATGGAGTTATTCACGTCCGACGAGTACGCTCCGGTTGCGGAGATCCGGCACAGGGCGGCGGATTCAAAAACGTTCATGGTGGAAGGCGTGTAGCCGCGGGGCCGGAGGCTGCCCCTGCGTCCCGCGTGGCCGTTCGCCAGGCCCTGGGCCGGGCGAGCCCGGCCCCTACGGGGCAGGCGGTCGTTTGCGACGGCTCCCGTATTTTCCCTTCCACCACTGCTTAAGCCGCTCTTTGATGCGGGGCTCGTAGCCCTGGTCGAGCGGGAAGTAGTAGCGGCTGTCCTTTACGTTTTCGGGGAGGTTGTTCGTCTCTGTGAAGCCGCCTTCGTAGTCGTGGGCGTACTCGTAGCCCTCACCGTACCCGAGGTCCTTCATCAGCCCGGTCGGCGCGTTTCGCAGGTGCATGGGAATGGCGTCGCTGCCTTTTTTCTGGATGTCGCTGAGGGCTGAGTTGATCGCCATGTATGCGCTGTTGCTCTTGGGGGCTGAGGCCAGGTAGATGGTTGTCTCGGCGAGCAGGATTCTCGCTTCCGGCATGCCGATGAGGTGGACGCCCTGCTGGCATGCGACGGCGTGATTGAGCGCGCCGGGGTCGGCGAGGCCGATGTCTTCCGCCGCCGAGATCACGAGCCGGCGGGCGATGAACATGACGTCTTCGCCGCCGTCCAGCATTCGGGCGAGCCAGTAGATGGCGGCGTCCGGGTCGGACGACCGAATGGTCTTGATGAACGCCGAGATGGTGTCGTAGTGGGAGTCTCCGCCCTTGTCGTATCTGGCCTGCCGCTGGAGGGCGTCTTCCACGGTGGCGCTGGTGATGACGGTGTTTTTTTCGCCGGCATCGCTGGTGTCTCCAGTCCGGGCGGCCTGCGCCGCCCATGACGCCAGCTCGAGTCCGTCGAGCGCTATGCGGGCGTCGCCGTCTGAGACCCTGAGCAGTAGCGCGAGGGCTTCTGGGTCCAGCGTTATTCCTGCCGAGGCGAGGCCGGCTTCCTCGTCTGCGAGGGCCCTCGTGATGAGCTGGCTGATCTCGTCGTCCGTTAGCGCGTTCAGTGTGAATACGCGGCTGCGGGAGAGCAGCGGGCCGATCACCTCGAACGACGGGTTTTCGGTGGTGGCGCCGATGAGGGTGATCGTTCCTTCTTCAATGGGTGGAAGGAGGGCGTCTTGCTGTGACTTGTTGAAGCGGTGAATCTCGTCGATGAACAGGATCGTCTGGCGGCCTTCCGCGCCCAGCCGTTCGCGGGCCTCGGCGGTGATGCGGCGAATGTCTGCGACACCGCTGGTGACGGCGGAGAGGGTTTCGAAATGAGCTTCCGTGTGGCGGGCCAGAATGCGGGCCAGCGTGGTCTTGCCGGTACCCGGCGGCCCCCAGAAGATCATCGATGGGACATGTCCCGACTCGATCACGTTGCGCAGCGCGTGGCCTTCGCCGATCAGGTGTTGCTGGCCGACTATCTCTGATAGTTCGCGGGGCCGCATCCGGGTGGCAAGAGGCGCGGTGCGCTTTACCAGCTCGGCCCGCCTGTGCTCGAAGAGCGTCACCCGGCTACCCCCGCCCAACCCGCTTACGCTGGCGGCCTAACGGCGCCGGTCGAAGTCGGTCGGCCCACCTGATGTCTCGATATCGCGTCTCCGAGCCCGGCTCTGGCCGTACTCGAGATCGGCAATCGTGACGCCGTCGCCACCCGTGTTATGAGGAGCATAGTAGTACCTGGCGACCAGGTTGTGTTTCTTGAGGTGTTTTTGTACCGCTTCACGAAGAGCGCCGGTGCCGCGTCCGTGGACGATTTCGACCCAGGGTTGGCTGGCGGCGTGGTTGGTCTGGATGTGCCGCTCGAGCCTGAAGATCGCATCAATGGCCCGGAGACCGTGGAGATCTATTCTCAGCTCGATGGGCTCAGCGCCGCGCAGTGGCGGCGGTGCGGAAGCGGGCCGCTTACGTCTGCGTGCTTTTGCCATCTGAACTTTGCCAGGGCCTGATTCAGGCCCTGATAGCTGCCGCCAGCGCTTCGGCCACCGGGGCATCTTCTCCAGGGAGCATTGTGCGGGGATCGAGCAGGATATCGTCTTTTTCGATTCGGGCGATGATCGGCGGACTGTGCGACCGCAGTGCGGCGAGGAGCGACTCTGCGTCCGCCGGTGGTGTTACTGCGACGACCGTGGACGGCAGCGTCTCTCCGGGCAGGCTGCCGCCGCCGACGGCGGAGCGGGAATCGCGCAGTTCAGCGATCTCGGTGAGCCCATCGACGGAATCGAGGAGATTTTTCGCGCGTTCGGCGATAGATTCTGCGGATGCGGAGATCATCTGCCATACGGGAATCTCTTCTGGAGCGGTGCCTTTCAGGTAGGGGATGAGCGTGGCGGAGAGCGCGGCAAGGGTGATCTTTTCGACGCGCAGGGCGCGTGCCATCGGGTGGCGTTCGATCAGTTTCACCAGTTCTGCCTTGCCGACGATGATGCCGGCCTGCGGCCCGCCCAGCAGCTTGTCTCCGGAGAACATGGCGAGTCCGGCGCCGTCCGAGACGCTTTGCTGGACCATGGGCTCGGTGGCCATGCCGTATGCCGCTGTGTCGAGGAGCGCTCCGCTGCCGAGATCGTGGAGCACCGGGATTCCGTGGCGCTCGCCGACTTCGACCATCTGGGCGAGGGTGGACTCGGCCGTGAAGCCGGTGACCTTGAAGTTGCTGGCATGGACTTTGAGAAAGGCGGCTGTGTTTTTTCCGGCGGCGGCCTCGAAGTCACGGGCGTAGGTTCGGTTGGTGGTGCCGACCTCGACCAGCGTCGCGCCCGATTGGCGCAGGACGTCGGGAATTCGGAAGCCCCCGCCGATCTCTACCGCCTCGCCGCGTGATACGACGACTTCTTTGCCGGCGCCGAGTGCGGTCAAAACGAGCATGACGGCCGCGGCGTTGTTGTTCACGACGATGGCCGCGTCGGCTCCGGTGACCTGTGAGAGCAGTTCGGATATATGTGCGTAGCGCGACCCGCGCTTGCCCGAAGCCAGGGATATCTCCAGGTCCGAGTAGCCGGCCCCGGCTTCGGCCGCCGCCTGCGCCGCGGCCTGGCTGAGGGGCGCCCGGCCAAGGTTCGTGTGGATGATGACGCCGGTTGCGTTGATGACCCGCACCGGCCACGTGGAGAGGGTGGCGGCGGCGCGGGACTCGACGGCGTCAACCAGGGATTCGAACTGCGGCGCGTCCGCGCCCTGGCGAATCCTGTCGCGTGTGACGTCCAGTTCTTTGCGCACGAGGCCTGCCACCGAAGGCCGGGAGTAGGCGCCTGCGAGCGCCCCGAGCCTCGGGTCTTCGAGCAGCTTTTCTACGCTTGGTAGTGAGCGGAGTTTGGAGTTCATGCCAGATTGGGGCCACCCGGCTTAGCGTCAGGGGTGGGAGATCGCGTATTGGCCGGACCCGGTTTATCCCGGTCATGGTTGTGCAGGTGAAAAGCCGCCTGCCGGTGTGGCCGCCGGGGCAAAAATGGTAGCACGACCATGCTGGCTTCCAGCGGGGCTTCCAGTCGGGGCTTCCAGTCGGGGCTCCCAGCGGAGTTCTTCTCATATCGGGTGGCGTGGCGCGGGTTGGCGCCTGACTATGTTGACCCGCCTTTTTTGCGGGGCATAGAATTAGGGCTTGGCCTGAACAGGGAGCTTGATGTTCACGATTGGCCTGACTGGCGGTATCGGGACCGGCAAGAGCACCGTCGCCGGGGTCCTGGAAGACCTCGGTGCGGAGCTGGTTGATGCGGACCGCGTTGGCTGGCAGGTTTATCGGGCCGGAACAGGTGGATATCGGGCGGTCGTGGATGAGTTCGGCGAAGTGGTCGTCGGGCCTGACGGCGAGATTGATCGTAAGAAGCTGGGTTCGATCGTATTCGGTGATCCGGCGCGGATGGAGGCCCTGACCGGGATAGTCTGGCCGTTGATCGCCGGTGCGGTCGCTGATCGTATCGCTGAGGAAACGGCGTGCGGCACCTCGATACTGGTTGTTGAGGCGGCAGTCTTATTTGAGGCGCGCTGGGAGCATCTGTTCGACGAGATATGGGTGGTGACCGCCCGGAACGAGATGGCGGTTGAGCGGCTGATCAGGCGCGATGGAGTGGCGGCAGAGTCTGTCCGGGCACGCATGGCGGCCCAGTTGCCGGACGAAGAGCGAGTCGGGCGGGCGGACGTAGTGATTGACAATGGCGGCGATCTGACGGAACTCAGGCGTTCCGTCAAGAGAGTGTGGCGAGAGCGCACGAAAGGGAAGGCGTGAGTAGATGACGCAGGCAAACCCCGGCTTCACCCAGTACAAGGTGGAGGAGTACTACGTCCATGACGAGCCGTTCTATATCCCGCAGTCGGATGAGATCGATCTTTTTACGGCGGCGTACAACGAGCAGATTCCTGTTCTGCTCAAAGGCCCGACGGGAACCGGCAAGACGCGGTTTATCGAGCATATGGCCTGGCGTCTCAGCACCGGGGTCAACGGCGCCCGTCCGAAGCATGGCTCTGAAAACGGTATTCCACTTGTCACAGTTGCCTGCCACGAGGATCTGACGGCGTCCGATCTGGTTGGCCGGTATCTGATTGACCGGGACGGCACGCGCTGGATTGACGGGCCGCTGACACTCGCGGTCAAAGCCGGCGGCATCTGCTATCTGGACGAGATAGTGGAGGCGCGGAAGGATACGACGGTAATAATCCACTCGCTGACCGACCATCGCCGGATGTTGACGATTGACAAGCTGGGAGAGGTGATCGAGGCTGCGGACGGGTTTCTGATGGTGATCTCATACAACCCCGGATACCAGTCGGCTACCAAGGATTTGAAGCACAGCACGCGCCAGCGTTTTGTTGCGCTGGAGTTTAATTTTCCGTCCCCTGAGATCGAGAAGGAGATCATCATTCACGAGGCCGGTTGCGATGAGCAAACGGCTGTGCAACTGGCCAAGCTGGGCGAGAAGGTGCGCAATCTTGGTGATTACGGGCTCTCCGAGGGCGCGAGCACGCGTGTGTTGATATATGCGGGCCGCCTGATGAAAGAGGGTGTCGCGCCGCGGCGCGCAGCGCAGGTGGCGGTGACGTGGGGGATCACTGACGACGTTCAGTTGCAGCTCAGTATCGACGAGGTCGTGACCTCGATTTTCCCGTAGCGGAATGGCCGCCGGCCCTGGTCTGGTGCGACCTTCATTGAGTGATCTGGAGCAGGCGTTTCGGGGACGGGTCGCGTCAGGCGGCATCCCGGAGGGGACGAAGCCGGGCGCTGTGATGGCGCTATTCGGCGGAGACGAGCTGGAGCCGGTCATGGTTCTCATCCGCCGGTCGTTCAATTTGCGCACACATCGCGGACAGATAGGTTTTCCGGGCGGCAAGCCGGAGCCGGGTGACGGTTCTCTGCTGGCGACCGCGGTGCGGGAAACCGAGGAGGAATTGGGGATAGGTCCGGAGGGGTTGGACGTCTGGGGAGAGCTGGAGCCGGTTCAGACGATGAGCACGGGTTTTGGGCTCAGCGTTCATACGGGCAGGGTGAGAGATATCGAGAGCCTGAACCCGAGTCCGGCAGAGGTTGATGAGGTTCTGCCGGTTCCCGTGTCGCTTGTGCTGGATCCAGCATCGAGCCGAGACGAGACGAGGATCGTGGAAGGGGAGGCCATAAGCCACCCGTCATATTCCTATAATGGCCGAATAGTGTGGGGCGCCACAGCCCGCATCATCGTCCAGATCGTTGAACTACTGAGGCCGGAGCCTCAACCAGCAACAGGGGCGTAACGCGCCGGGAGACGATCCGCTGCCTGCATCAAAAAAGCCAAAATCCAGGTCCTCAAGCTCTGGCAGTTCAGGGGCAAAGTCCAGGTCCAAGGCCGCTGCCGCGGCCCCGGCAAAGCTGACGATTGCAGAGATCGAAAAGCAACTGGGCGAGTATCCCGCGCCCGTCTCGGAGGCATACAACTCCGCGAAGGAGACGCTGGGAGGCAGGCTGCGCGATAACGACATGCTGGCATGGGCGGCAAGCGGCCTTGAGATCAGCGGCAAGACCGTGCGGTCATGGGAGGCTGCAGCCGAGTATTTCACTGCGAGCCCGGAAGTCCAGCGTCAGTTGCCGTCGGGTCAGTTCATCCGCTGGGGCGCGGTGGGGAGCCGGCTCTGCGCCGATTCGCCGAGCCTGGGCGTGGCGTTCTTCAAAGCCAGTCCCGGCTCGCTCATGCGGCTCCGTCCCCGTTACATCGAGGACTGGGCGAACCTGGGCCGTTCGCTCTACCGCGGCACCTGGAAGTCGAGCACTCTCGCGTGCCGATATTACGAGGTTACGCCGGAGCTCCTGGAGCAGTTGAACTTCGTGGAGTTCACGCGCTTCTCAGAGTTCCTTGAAGCGCTGTCTCTGCGGAGCTACGACCTTGCCAGCCAGTGTCTGAACGATGGCGTTGACCTGTTCCAGAATCTGGGCGCTGAGAGGGAGGCGTTCATCGCCGTCGCCCGGGTTCTTGCAGACAAGTCGTGGCGGGACGTGCGCGGCTACTTCAGCGCATCAGCGGAGGCTCTGCCGCGGGTGGACGCCGGCCAGCGAGGCCGGCTGCTCACGCTCACGCGAAAGCTGGTACAGCTTGGCCATGGCAACGCCGGCGAATGTGTGATCGCGGGGGCGGCATCACTGGCCAGTGTGCCGGCAGACCGGCAGAGCAGGCTTCTTGAACTCTCGGAACAGTTGCTGAGCGTGGCCCCGGAGGCGGTTCCGGAGCTGCTCAGGCAGATGCCGGCGATCATGAGCCGAGTCTCTTTCAATCAGTATGAGGAGTGGCAGGCAGAGGGTGTGACGGCGGTCCGTGGGAATCTGGATGCCGGCCTGAGCTACTTCCGGCTGGAGTCCGCGCGGTCGCAAGAAGTGCTTGACACCCTGGCATCCGGTGTGGAGTTGTCGCGCATACGGGATCTGCTCAGGACGTACTGCAGGGCGCTCGTCGGGGAGAGCATCGAGCTATCGCCGACATCGCAGATCGTCGAGAAGAACATCGGCTGGGTGGAGGGCGATTTACCCACTACCGAGGGCACGACGATATATCTACCGGCAGTAGTGGACAGATTCTCATCGAAAGAGTCGAACTTTTCCTGGTACAAGGTCGTCGCGACGCACCAGGTGGGCCACATCGAGTTCGGCAGCTTCCGATTCGACTTTTCCCGGCCTTCGACCGTATTCGAAGATTTGCGGCCCCACATCTCGTTGCCCAAGTCGACTCGAACTCCCGCGGTTGCGGTGGAAGAGTTGCCTGCGGATATGCCTGAGGACATGAAAAAGGCGGCGAAGGAGCGCGGTATCGAAGGCCAGTGGCTTACCGATATGGGCAGGTTCTTCGATGCTTTCCCTGACCGGGCGCTTTCGCACGATATCTTCACGGTGGTGGAGGACTCACGGCTGGATGCGCGGCTGCTGCACGAGTATCGGGGGATCGCGGCCGCCTACCATGTGATTCAGGAGCATTCACTTGCCGAGCGGCCTGCGATCGATGAGTTGCCGATGCGGGAGGCGATGATCGAGTTCATCGTGCGAATAAGTCTCCGCCAGAGGTCCGGCCTGAAGGTTCCGCGCGACTACAAGAAGGTGGCTCGCCAGATCGCCCACCTCGTCGATTCGGTGGCCACCCACGAGGCGATCGTCGAGGACTCGGCGGAGGCCACTCTGAGGATCTATGGACTCCTTGCTGATGTCCCGAACGAGGAGATTCCTCCGGACGAGTTCGATGATATCGATCTGGACGATGAGGACGAAGAGGATTCGGCGCCTCCGGAGGACGCGGAGCAGTATCTGAAGGCGCTGCAGGGCGCTGGAGACTCCCAGGCTGACGGAGCCGGCGAGTTGCCTGAAGACGAGATGGAGGAGCAGGGAGAGGAGGATTACGAATCTCCCGATGACGTCTCCTACCGCGGTGATTTCAAGCCTGAGCTGGCACAGCTCCTGTCCCAGATGCAGCTGAGCGCCGAAATGATGGACGGCGAGCCCGGTGAGCCGCTCACGGAAGAGCAGCTCGCGGAGATGCTGGAGAGGAGCACCGAGGTTGAGGGCGAGCCGCAGGAGGGCGAAGAGGGCGATCAGCAGGCCCAAATTCCCGAGGAGTTGATTCAGAACCTGCTCAAGGAGATGGCCAGGCGGGATCCGCAGGATCCGCAGTCCAGCCAGGGGCCGTTCGTCCACGTGGACGAGGATGGCGGTCCGCTGGAGGCCACAGACGATCGGTCGTTCGTGTATGACGAATGGGATTTCCGCAGCGGGGAGTACAAGCCGCGCTGGTGCCTGGTCCACGAGAAGGACATGGCGGAGGGCGACACCACATTCGTCCAGGAAACGCTGCATTCGCATGCAGCGCTTGTGCGCGACATACATCGACAGTTCGAGCGGATGGTGCCGGAGACGTTCAGGAAGATAAAGCGGCTGGAAGATGGCGAGGACCACGATCTTGACGCTGTGATCGAACACTTCGTGGACCGGAGGAGCGGTATCCAGCCGACCGACAAGTTGTACTGGCGGCGGAACAAGGTTGAGCGGGACGTTGCCGTGGCGTTCTTGCTGGACATGAGCGCATCGACTGCGGAAGCGATAGACGAGACGGGCCGGTCGGACGACGACTGGGGCGCGCCTGATGACCCTGTGGAGTACATGGTGTGGCTGCGCTCGCGCAGGGCGGAGGGCCTGAGGCGGTCTTACAAGCGGATCGTGGATATTGAAAAAGAAGGCATCGTTCTGCTTTCGAACGCCCTGGAGATGCTCGGGGATCGGTTCGGGATCTACGGGTTTTCAGGCTACGGCAGGGAAAACGTGGAGTTCTATGTAATCAAGGAGATGGACGAGCCGTACACTGATGCGGTGCCCCGGAAGATAGATCGCATTGCGCCGCTCCATGCCACGCGGATGGGTCCTGCGATACGTCACGCGACGACCAAGCTGCGAGAGCAGGAAGCCAAGTCGAAGGTCCTGTTCATGATCACTGACGGGCGGCCCCAGGACCGGGGCTACAGCCGGGAGGGCGTTGAAAAAGAGTACGCCGTGCACGATACGAGGCAGGCGCTGCTTGAGGCTCGCCGGGAAGGGATAGTTCCGTTCTGCCTGACGGTTGACAAGGCGGGTCATGATTACATGAAGACGATGATGGAGGACATGAACTACGAAGTCCTTCATGACATCAAGAATTTGCCCACGAGACTGCCGCAGCTGTACCAGAAGCTGACCCAGTAGCAGAGCGATCGCCCGGCGAAAACTGAATGGACGGCGGGCAGGCGCGCGCGTCTTCAAGATTCTTTCTACTACTTGCGGCATGTCCAACCGGCATGACGAGCAGACAAGGGCGGGTAGCTCAACTGGTCAGGGCGCCGGATTCAGACGCAGGTGTATCTGAGCGCTAAGCGACTCCTGGTCAGCTCCCGAGCGAAACGCTTCCAGTTATCTGCTGTAACTTCGGCTTGTCATTCCACGGAGACGGTCCGTTTCGCGTCTGGCGCCGCGATATCAATGTTTGTCACCCTGGTTCTCCCTGGCGACGTGACTGTCAGGCTGCGCGTCCGCCGTGGCTTCGGTCGAGTTCCCCGGATAGCTATCGGGTCAAGTGGCCGGATGAAGCCGGGAGGCCGGCATCTGGATCGGGCCGGAAAAGAGGGCGGGCGTACGGTCCCAGAACCTTCACGTTACTTGTGGACCCGGTTTGGGCAACGGCGCACGGTAACTCGCTGCTTCGAGCGACCAGGAACAAACAGTGGCCCGGCAGCGTCTACATCTGTGATGGTCGCGCACAACGACGCCAGCCGTAGTGATGGCGGGGCCGCCCAGCGGCATCACACACGCGGACGGCTCGCGGAGGATACGGAGGATCTTGATGATGATGTCATTCAACCTGAGGTGGCTCCCGGCCGTTGCGGCCGCGGTAGTGCTGGGCGGGTCGATAGCGGCGTGCGCCTCAGAGCCCGCCGCGAGTCCCTCAGCCACGCCAACGACTTCGGCGGTCAACACCCCGCAGCCGGCACAACCTGATGCGAGCCCCACTCCCACCGAGACACCTGCGGGCCTCGACATCGCGCGATCGGAGAAGCAGCGAGTTACCTCGCCCGACGTCTCCACTTCGGACCTGGCGGACCTCGTCGCCGGAAACAGCGCCTTCGCCTTCGATCTCTACCAGGTCCTCCGCGAGGAGCCTGGAAACCTGTTCTATTCGCCTTACAGCATCTCTCTCGCGCTGGCGATGACGTACGCCGGCGCCCGCGGTGAAACAGAACGGCAGATGGCCGACACCCTGCACTTCATCCTCCCCCAGGACCGGCTGCATTCCGCATTCAACGGTCTGGACCTCGAACTCGCCAGTCGTGGGGAAGGCGCCGAAGGTACAGATGAAGAAGGTTTCCGACTGAACATCATCAACGCGATCTGGGGGCAGGAGGACTTTGAGTTCCTCGCCGAATTCCTCGACGTCCTGGCGGAGAACTACGGCGCCGGGCCGAGGCTCCTCGATTTTGCAGGTGAGCCAGAGGAGTCCCGTGTCACGATTAACGACTGGGTCAGTGAACAGACGGAGGGGAAGATAGAGGATCTGATTCCGCCGGACGTCATCGACGTAGAAACACGGCTTGTCCTCACCAACGCCATCTTCTTCAATGCGGCGTGGCTCTATCCCTTCACGGAGAGCCTGACAAAGGATGGCGCGTTCCATCTGCTTGACGGCGGTGAGGTGACGGCGCCGATGATGAGGCGCACCGCGAGCTTCGGTTTAGCAACGGGCGACGGGTATCAGGCAATAGAATTGCCGTACGACGGCGGCGAACTATCGATGGTGATCTTGCTGCCCGACACAGGTCAGTTCGAGGCGTTCGAAGGCTCGCTGGATGCGGACCTTGTACGTACCATCACCGAGCGTCTCGTACCCACGCGGGTGGCTCTGACCATGCCGAAATTCGAGTTCGAATCGGAATTCGCTTTAGGCGACACTCTTCAGGCGATGGGCATGCCTGTTGCCTTCATTTCATCGCCTGGGCCATGCAGTTCCGAGGTGGCGGACTTTTCAGGCATGACCGGTACCTGCGAGCTGTACATCACGGATGTTGTGCACAAGGCGTTCGTCTCTGTGGATGAGGCAGGGACAGAAGCTGCGGCCGCCACCGCAGTCGTGCTAGGGATCGAGAGCCTGCCGCCCAGCGTAACCATTGATCGTCCATTTATGTTCCTGATCCGCGACATCGAGACCGGTGCGGTTCTGTTTGTTGGGCGTGTTGTAGACCCTGGCGCCTAATGCCCGTCGCGCAGCTCGACAGCACCCGGGCTCAAAAACGAGTCCACTGTCATCGCGCAGGATCCGGGCATGTAGCCGCTTCTGGAGCGCGTACCGGCGCAGCGGGAGATATTGAAGGCGTCGGGATGAGATTCCGCTGCCAATTTTCGCCCAATGAGGCGATAGACTGCATAACCGGACATCTTTCGCGGCGATGCCTGTATTGTGGAGCCGATGCGATTCATCGGATAAGTGTGCAGTAGTCCCCGGAATAAACCAGAGATGGCACTGGCCCGCATATACTGCTGGCGTGGGCAAGAAGTTGGTCCGGCGCGTTATGCCGGACCCGGGCCGGGGAGAAGTCGTACGGCTACCGCTACGGTGAAACCGACGAGGAATCGCAGGGTGCTGCTGGTTGAGGATGACCCCAGCATTCTGGCGACGCTGCAGTACAACCTGGGAACAGAGGGGTATGAGGTGCTCACGGCCACCGATGGGGCGGAGGCCCTCACTCTTGCTCGTTCGCAGTCTCCAGCGGTGATAGTCCTGGATCTGATGCTTCCGGTCTTGAGCGGTACCGAGGTCTGCAAGTCTCTGCGCGGGGATGGCGACATGGTTCCGATCTTGATGCTCACGGCCAGGGCGGAAACGGTTGATCGAATCGTCGGTCTTGAGATTGGTGCGGACCATTACATGACCAAGCCTTTTGAGGTGCGGGAGGTCATGGCGCAGGTGGCGGCGATGATCCGGCGTGTCGAGGCGGAGGCGGCGAAGACGGGTGCAACGAATCTGGAGCAGATTGAGTTCGACGACCTGCTCATCAATCTGGCCTCAAGAGAGGTATCGCGCTCGGGCGAGTTCATCCACCTGCGGCCGAAGGAGTTCGATCTGCTGGCGTTTCTCGCCGCCAATCCTGGCCGGGCATATTCCAGGGATCAGCTGTTGCAGCAGGTCTGGGGATATGACTACGCGGGTGATACGCGCACGGTTGACGTGCATGTCCGTTGGCTGCGGCAGAAGATTGAAGATGACGCTTCCCAGCCGCGCTATGTGCTGACCGTGAGGGGCCTCGGCTACCGGTTCGCGAGCTTGAAGTAGCCGGAGCCCCCCGGGGGCATTTAATCGATGGTATTTCACCGAACCCTGAGATTCCGCATCGTCCTCGCGTCCGCCGCGCTCAGCGCGCTGATCGTGACGGTCGTGAGCATTTATGTGCTGCGCGACGCCAGAGACCGCGCCATAGCGGTGCTCGAGATGCGCGTCACGGAGCAGGCGGAGCTGATCGCCAGATCGTTTCCCGCCCGGCTTGCGGGCGCGCCGATCGCGGACGTTGCCTCGCAATCGTCGGGCGCGCGGGTGACCGTACTGAACGTCGAGGGCGAGATCGTTGAAGATTCGCACTCGTTCATCGGCGAGCGGCCAAGCCTGGCCCACCTGCCGGAGATAGCGGCCGCGCTCGCGACCGGGGTGTCGCTCTCACACGGATCTGATCCGGTGCTGGGCGCGGAGTCGGTGATCGTAATCCGGTTGGTCGAGGCGGACGGAGAGCCTGACGGGTTTGTTCGTGTGGCGCTGCCGATCTCAGACGCGGACGACTCCATCGAGAATCTGCTCACGACGGCGATAGTGGGTGGTGTGCTCATTGTGGTGGCTGCGACCCTGTTCGCGATGTTTTTGTCGGCCCGGCTCACGAGATCGATCGGGACGGTGACCGAGGGCGCCCGGTTGGTTGCGGCAGGCGATCTGGAGCACCGTCTTCGGCCTGAACCCCCGCTTGAGGTGGAGCAGCTTGCCACCGCGGTCAATGAGATGGCGGCGCGCTTGAGCGGGCTGATTGCGCTCGAGGGCCGTGAGCGCGGCCGGATCCAATCGATTCTCTCGGCCATGTCCGATGGTGTTCTGGTGGTTGACGCGGACGGAACCGTTGAACTGGCGAATCCGGCGGCGTTGGAGATTCTGGATGGTCCGGCCGAGTTCGAGCCGGGCGGCCCTCTTTATGCGCTCAATCGGAATTACGAGTTGAATCAAATTGCGGTGGAGTCAGCTATTGCGGGCGAGTCTGATCAGGCGGAGATCGATTTCCTTGATTCACGGCGGTATGTACGGGTGCTTGCCGTTCCGCTGCCGAAGGAGGTATCCGATACAGAGGTAAACCGGTCGCTGGTGCTGTTGACCGATCTGACGGAGATGCGACGAGTAGAGACGACCAGGCGGGAGTTCGTCTCCAACGCCTCTCACGAATTACGTACGCCGGTTGCGGCGATCAGCGCCGCGGTTGAGACGCTTCAGGCCGGGGCGATTGACGATAGAGAGACCGCGCGTGAGTTTCTCCAGAGGATGGCGGACGACACGGCAAGAATGGATTCACTGATCGCTGAGATGCTGGAGCTATCGCGCCTGGAAATCGGACTGACGCAGTTATCTCTCTCTCCGATCGACCCCGCGACTGTCATGAAACAGGCGACCGACCAAATTGCGGCGCAGGCGTCGCGGGCGGGAATCCAGGTGGTTCAGATTGTGAGCGAGGACTGGCCTGCCGGGAAGTTCCAGGCCGATCAACGTCGAGTTGTCGAGGCGTTGACGAATCTTCTTGTGAACGCATTGCGGGCGTCGCCGAAGGGCTCCAGGATCGATGTTTCGGCCAGTTCGGACGGCGATAAAGTTACGTTTCAGGTCACGGATCAGGGCAGGGGGATCGATGCCGACCATCTACCGCATATCTTCGAGCGGTTTTACAAGGGCGACTCGTCCAGGTCTGACGCCGGAACCGGCCTCGGGCTGGCCATTGTGAAGCATATCGTGGAGGCGCACGGCGGCGAGGTCGAGGTGGAAAGCTCCCTGGGCGATGGCGCTGCGTTCCGGCTGATCTTCCCTGCGTCTCCGCCGGTGGCCTAGCATGTCCCATCCCCGAGATGTGGCGGCGCCTGACCGGGTAGTTTGCGGTGATAGGCCGTGTGCGCCTCTTCAGCGATTGTGCGAGGTTTTGTCCTCCGCACCGCTTCTTTACGGCCCTGTGACTGGCCCGTCGTAGCACGCCTGCGGGGAGGCGGGCAGGGGCCATCCGGGAACGGACTTCGATTCAGGCCGCCAGGATCGGTTGTCATATTTAGTTGCGATATTTAACTGGGCGTTAACCCATATTTGTCCGGGAGTTAACGCGCGGTTGGGCTGGCGGGTGGAATGTTGTACCAGGCTCGAATCAAGGTGCGCGGAAAGTCCAGGTCAGGCGGGGTCTGCCAATTCGTTTCAGATTGTGGCGAAGGATCGGAATCCCAGTCGCTATTTTCGCTGCGTTCATTGCCGGGCTGATCGCGCTCGCGCAGGTTGGCGAGATACCCGACAACCCTGACGAGGATCCGGTTCTGACCGGGCAGTTCGAGATCGACGGGTCGAGCACCGTGGGTCCGATCACGCTGGCGGTGGCGGAAGAGTTCTCCAAACTCCATCCCAACGTGCGAATCCCCGTAGGCGTCTCTGGGACGGGCGGTGGCTTCAAGCGATTCGTTCGTGGGGAGACACTCATATCGAACGCTTCCCGGCCGATCAAGGAAATTGAAGCCGCGGCGGCGCGGGAAAACGGGATTGAATACCTGGAAATCGCCGTTGCATTCGATGGCCTCTCGGTGGTGGTGCATCCCCGCAACGCATTCGCGCAGTGTTTGACAACCGATGAGCTGCGCCGGATCTGGGAGCCTGAGTCGGCCGTCAAGAAGTGGAGCGATATCCGCAGCGAGTGGCCGGATAAGAAGATCAGGCTGTACGGTCCGGGGACTGACTCTGGCACGTTTGACTATTTCACGCAGGCGATCGTCGGGGAGAGCGGTGCGAGCAGGCCGGACTACGCCGCGAGTGAAGATGACAACGTGCTTGTGCAGGGAATTGCGGGCGACAAGTTCTCACTGGGCTACTTCGGTTACGCCTATTACGCCGAAAACAAGGCGTTGCTCAACCTCGTCGGCGTCGATTCCGGTCCCGGGTGCGTCACCCCGAGCGACGTGAGCATCAACGACGGCAGCTACGCGCCGCTATCCCGCGAGATCTTCATCTACGTGAACAGGGAGGCGCTTGAGCGCGTCGAGATAAGGGAGTTTCTCGATTTCTACATGACGCATGCAGCGGAGCTTGTGGAAGAGGTTGGCTACGTCCCGCTGCCGCCGGCGCAGTACGAGAGGAATAGAGCGCTGTTTGAAGAGGAACGTCGGGGGCTGGACGGGGCTCGCAATAATGCTGGTCCTAGTCTGAGGCCGGCGGTCAGTCCGGGCGGGGGGCCTGCCGCTTGAGAGCGACCAGGTCAAGGCGGCGGGTCAGGCGGCACCAGATAGAAGAGAAGGTAGCGGTCTGGACGCTCCGGATCGCCGCGCTGGTATCGATCGCCACTACCATCGCGATCATCGCGACGCTATTGCGTGAGAGCGTGGGCTTCTTTGCCGAAGTCTCGATATGGGATTTTCTCACCGGCAAGACGTGGACGCCGATGTTCAGGGACAAAAGCTTCGGTATCCTGCCACTGGTTTCGGGCACGATTCTCGTCACGGTCATCGCCGGAGTAGTGGCGCTTTCGGTGGGGCTGGGCAGCGCCATATACCTGTCCGAATACGCTCCGGAGACCGCGCGGCGAATCATCAAGCCGGTGCTGGAAGTGCTTGCCGGAATCCCAACCGTCGTCTACGGCTTTTTCGCTCTCACGTTCGTCTCTCCCATCCTTCGAGACATATTTCCGGACATGATTGTTTTCAGCGCGTTGAGCGCCGGGCTGGTGATGGGGATGATGATCATGCCCATGGTCTCCACGTTGAGCGAAGATGCGATGGTCGCGGTGCCTCGCTCGTTGCGGGACGCGGCATACGCGCTGGGCGCAACCCGCTTCGAGGTTGCCACGAAAGTTGTCATGCCTGCCGCTCTCGGCGGGATTATTGCGTCGTTCATCCTGGCGCTCTCCAGAGCCGTAGGCGAGACGATGATCGTTCTCGTGGCTGCTGGTGCGACACCGAATCTGACCTTCAACCCTCTTGAGGCCATTCAGACGATGACCGCTTACATCGTGCAGGTCAGCCTCGGCGAGACTCCGCAGGGGACGATCGAGTTCAAAACGATATTCGCGGTCGGCTTGTTGCTTTTCGCGATCACCCTTGCGATGAACATATTCGGCCGGTGGGTGGTTCACAGATACTCGGAGAAGTACGAGTAATGGCGTTTACAGATCGCATGTTTAGGTCCCGTTCCAAAGCCCGTCGGCCCAATCTGCCCACTCAGCATGGAGCAGGCCGGCCGAGGGCCGTCAACCGTCATTTGCTCCGTCGCCAGATCCGCGATGGGCTCTTCTACGGGCTGTTTTTCGGGTCCATCGTCATGGGTATCGGAGCGCTGGCGGTACTGCTCATCGACATCCTGTCCGACGGATTGCCCTGGCTCACCTTCGACTTCATCACCACATACCCGTCGCGGCATGCCGGAGAATCGGGGATAAAGGCAGCGCTCTACGGCTCCCTCTGGGTCGTCGGCCTCACCGGCATCATCTCGGTGCCGCTGGGCGTTGCGACAGCCATATATCTAGAGGAGTTCGCTGCTAAGAACTGGCGCACAACGGTGATCCAGGTGAACATTGCCAACCTTGCCGGGGTGCCATCGATCATTTACGGGATTCTGGGACTTGCGGTGTTCGTGCAGCTGCTTGGTCTTGGCCGCATAGTGATCGCCGGCGCGCTCACGATGACGCTGCTGGTGCTGCCCATCGTGATCGTCGCGACGCAGGAGGCGATCAAGGCGGTGCCGGACTCCTATCGCAACGCGGGATTTGCGATCGGCGCGACCAGGTGGCAGGTGGTCAAGACCATCGTGCTGCCGTTGGCGATTCCCGGCATCATGAGCGGCCTGATCCTGGCGCTCTCCAGAGCGATCGGCGAATCGGCGCCGATGATCATGATTTCGGCGCTCGTCTTCCTGACGTTCATTCCGAAAACCCCGGGCGACCGGTTCACCGTCATGCCCATTCAGATATTCAACTGGGTGGCCCAGCCACAGGAAGATTTCCGCGGTATTGCGGCGGCAGGGATCATCGTTTTGCTCGTCATGTTGCTGACGATGAACGCGGGCGCGATCTACATTCGCAACAAGTACCAGCGCAGGCGCGGCGAGTAGTCTCGTTACTCCCCCGCTTTACTCCGGGGCGCTACTCCACAGGCGGCGCCTCTATGTCGAATCTGCCGCCATAGTTGGACAGCCTGATGTCTGAATCCAGGGTGACGATCAGGGGTTCCCCCTCCGGGCCGGGGATGGTCAGGGTGCCGTAGGTTCTGATTCTGTAGAGGGCGTTATCGCCAATGCCTATCCAGTAGTCGGTCTCTAATTCTCCATCTCCACCAACGACCTGGCCGGGAACCAGGCCATGGAAATGGAACACCGGAAGGCCGTCGATGGTCTCTTCCCGCAGCAGGGTGAGCTGTGTCACGAGCGACGGATCGATCTGCACGAGGTCTTCAAGGTCGCCGATATCGGCAAGATTGCTGTCAGCGATTACCCATCGGTCGGCGCCGGGCTCGAGTTGATACGTGGTGCCGGCCACGCCAATCAGCCCGGTCGACACATCGCCCTGCTGCGCGGTGACGGTGAGCGTGCCTTCGAAGCGGTCCGGTCGCTGGATGTCGCCGACGAATGTGAAGGGTACTGCGAGCCTGAAGTCGGCGGTGCTCGTCTCGGTAATGGAATCGACGTCGAGGTGGAATGAGGAGGCTGCGGCCAGGGCGGCCACGGCCGACTGGAGTGTACGAAGGGGGTCGATGGCCGCGCTCGGCGGTCCATTTGCCGCAGTTGGCGAAGCGGGTGTGGATGGAGAGTTGCCGCTCCCACAGGCGGCGACCAGAATCGCAAGGCTGGCGGCGGCGAGGATCGGTCCCTGGGGGATACGCAGGTGGATACGCAACTCACTCCTCAGTCCACCGGCCCTCTTGATAGTAGTGTGGGCGTCAGCACTGGATTGGATGAGCCTGTTATCGGGCGGTTTCGTAAGTAAAAAGGCCGGCGGCGCCAGTAGCCGCCGGCCTTTTGATTCGTTTAATCGCGACTACTTCTCGATTATCTCGATGGTCTGGATAGTGTCTGGTGTGACCCCCGGGCCCGTGACGCTCAGAGAATCGACGACGTCCTGGCCATCGATTACCTGCCCGAATACGGCATGGCATGAGACGTTTTGCGCCTCACAAATCTTCGTTGTGCCATCTTCGGGGATTCCGTCCAGGTGTGGGGTGGCTACGTGGGTGATGAAGAACTGGCTGCCGCCCGTTCCGAAACCGGCATTGGCCATCGACAGGACGCCAGGGCCGTCATGCCGGCGATTGGAGAACTCGTCCGGGATGGAGTAGCCGGGGCCGCCACCCCCGCGAGCCTGTCCGGCCTGGGCCATGAAGTCGGGGATCACGCGATGGAAGATGGTGTTGTCGTAATAGCCGCAGCGCGCCAGGTGGACGAAGTTGTTGACTGTTACCGGAGCCTCATCGTCAAACAGCTCGATCCGGATGTCGCCCTTGTTTGTTTTGATCACCGCCTCGTAGCTGCGGCCCTGGTCGATGCTGATGCCGGGTGTTG